>NZ_CP013612.1:655511-983267 GCF_001482385.1 Pseudoalteromonas rubra | reverse complement strand
TAACACTGACATTCTTCTATCCTGTATTTGTTTGTTCGCTGTCAAATACTCTAGGCAGAATACAGCCGTGCTGATAGTGATAGATATTTACAGGGCCAGTGAGCCAATCCTCATGCCTCGGGAAAGCCACAAGAGACGGGAGTTCGCCCCTCTTTCAGGTAAGGAAAATAAAATCAGACCGGTTTTAAGGGTAAGCATAAACTCATCGCTTACCCTTGCGTATTGGCGTGCCCCTCATAGCCATAATTGGAGAAACCAGTTTTGGATAGTATTAATATCCAATGACATGAACACGTCACCCATTGGAGGGCTGGATCTGTCGATAACGGTGCTAAGAATGCGCATAAGGCTGCGCAACTCTGTTATACAGAGTGATGTAAGTCCGAACCTTGCAGGCAATATGGTGATAGGAAAGTAATGACGCACTTGTGGTGCTTTACAAAAGAGAGTGTTCAAAAGCACCTTAAACCGACCTAAAACTTAACCTAAATACGCGCTCCATGTTTGTAATGATAATACGCCTGGCTTGCGATTGTGAACCCGCCAATGAAATCCGGCTGATTACTTTTTTCCATGATTTTCTCAGGCTTGATATTGTGCATATCATTGTCAATCGCCCAGTCAAAGACCCCCTGTTCAAGTGGATACGGAGTGAATACACCCGACAGGCTGTTATTTTTTATCCACGCTTCAGCTCAACCAATTTCGCTGAATATACCACCAGGACAAGCAGAGTTACGCTTGTTGAATACCCAAACGGATCCCATTTCTTTTCTCCGAAGTCAAAATCACATAATAACAGCATGAGTTAAGCGCGCCGTTTGCCAGAGATAGTATGAATAACTATAAGGTATTGTGCATCAGCACCTATTTTAGATAACCATAAATTATCAATCATACATAAAGTGCGGACACTCAACTCTGAGTGCCCGCCTCTGAGCACTTTACTTTGCAACCACTTCTTTAATGAGCGGATACCCATGTGTTGGCTGACACCCGTCAACATATATTTTTATTGGTCGACCCGTAGCATAGGCAGACAACAACAGAGAATATGTTTCTTTGAATAAGTTTTCATCTGCACTTAAAAATAAGTTCGTTCCCCTTGTACAACCACCCGAAACCATATGCTCATGAGTAAAGTAAATCCCATTTCTAGTTGGCTTTGGGTACACTTTTGTGACTTTTCCTGCCTGATTCCATTCTCCAGCCATCGAGCTAAAAGACGAAAAAGCCATTAATACCGTTGCTATTATTCTTTTCATTTTCTCTGCTTCCTATCATTTTTTATGGTCATATATAAATAGAGCGGGTGCCAAAAATAGGTGAGTTATTCTGATGGAAATTTAACTAAAAGTAACGCACCTTCATAACACCAAAGTCAGTGCTGAAACCAGTAAACAGTTTGGTCAGACTCTTTTTTGACACAAGGCTCTCATTTTGCGAGTGGTTAATATATCAATAAACAGACTATGCAAGTGAGCGTTTATTGTATGCTAATCGGTTTATGTAGCAAGCACTTAAGTGCTTGTTTTTATATTAAACCATGACCGTGAACTGATTGTATTGAAAAGCCAGGGAGCACAAACAGTATCACCACCGTTAGTCTAACCAAATAGGGTGATACCGTGCTTTTACACAAGCGCCCGGCTTTTGCTTGCTTTGATTGAATACAACATGGGCACTTGCTGACCTTGAATTAGCTTTTGATACCCCTGCTCTGGCACAAACTCCAGCCCCTCAAAGCAATCATATGGGCTATACGGGTGCTCAGTAAGCGACTCGATATTCAAACCAGCTCCAATCAGCGCGTTAACCACATCACTGACCGAATGAGTCCAGGTCACGGTCGTGGCTTTGGTGCCATCGCAGTTTTCTGTGTAGGTTCCCTCTTCTTCAATATCCGGCGCACCATGAGGAAAATAAGCATAGCCAGCCAGCAGATCATTAAAGGGATGAAACTCAACCAGATGGAATGCTCCACCTGCCTTGAGTGCGCCAGCCACAGTCTTTGCCCATGCGGTTAAATCGGGCAACCAACACAGTACGCCGTAGGAGGTGAACACAATATCAAACTGCTGTGTGTTACTTTGACCAAATTCGATTACATCGCTTTCAATAAACTCCGCTTTAAGGCCAAGTGCGTCTTTGAGGCTATTTGCCTGCGCGATAGCACTTTCAGACAAGTCTACCCCAGTCACATCGGCGCCCAAACGAGCCCAGGACAAGGTATCCTGGCCAAAGTGACATTGCAGATGCAGCAAAGACTTGCCCTTTACTGGGCCCACCTGCGCCAGTTCAACCGGGTTCAGTGAACATTGCCCGGCCTTAAATCCGGCCACATCATAAAATTTAGATGCTACGTGTACCTGGGTTCTTTTATCCCAGGCTGATTTATTAATGCTTAAATAATCCATCGTCTTTCCATAAATTCTATTTAGCTTTGAACACTGCGCCGCGCGTGTTTTAAACCAAAAACTAACGTGACGCAGCGGCAGATACTAACGAATTACATGTAGCCCGTTTACATTCAGGTAAATACGGTCTTTGTCATAGTACAAAATATCACCTTCCAAGCTGCTGCTAGCAACGTTTCGAGACCAGATAACAAGGCCTGTTAACCTGTCTAATGCTCTCAGTTTGGTGCCACTTTCTGACTCGATTAACTCAAGGTTTGATTGTCGACAAGATTGCTCAAGGCATGTTTGCTCAAACATCTCTTTTCTTTCAGTAGGGTATAAGCCCAGGTAATATCTTACGTACTCGCGATACGTGACATTATCGCCATTGGCATCCGCGGAGAACGAGTATACCAAATATTCATCATTGTAAGGCGATGTGCGAATGTAGTGTACCACCTCCAACTCCGGATCTGAGTCCGTATTCATCCAAACCGCTGCATGAGTGAGATCACTATGCTGACTGAATACCTTCTCCTTCCATGGGTGAACCAGTTCAACACCGTCGCGGGTTACGCGATAGACACCTGAATCCGGGATATCGAATTTGCTGGTCTCAGTGTTATCTGTGTTTGTTGTTTCCAGTGGACGTTTTTGTTTCACAAAAATAAGCCCATTACGATTGAAATCAGGGTGGGGCACTAAATGCGTAATTCCTGAGTTATCACCATAACTGTGAACCTGCTTACTGTTGCGATCGATGATCAGGTAATTGTGCTCATTTGGCTCTGCTACGATATCTATTCCCTGATAGCTACCGGTTACTCCTCTTAGCCTTTTGTATTCTAAGAGCTCACAAGAGTTAGAAGTACATGTACCAGAATGCATAACACTGTCATTTTCATCGTATAAAGTGTAGGTATCTTCGGAAGAGTCAAGTTTGTAATACGAACCATCGTCACGGTATAACACCCTCGACCACTCTTTTTTCCGGCTTAGAGGCGTGATATTGCCCTGAGCGTCCAGCTCAGTAAGATAGAATGAACCCCAGTTGTAATCACTATTTGTGATCACACGTGTGAATCCGTTTTCATCAGGCAACACATTAATCACCGCTGCAATACTAAATGCTTTGCTACGATATTTGGGCGTCACCTGGCCTTGCTCAACACTGGCTGCGACATAGACAACATCATGCGTAGGTAAGAAGCCATTGTCAGCTTCATAGTGCTCGCCTAGCTTAGTATAGAGCGGATCAAAAGAGGACAGTGCATGTTTATAAACCCACTCCTGGATACCATCATTATCCAGATCTGCTTGCCCAACCAAAGTCGAATGCTCAGAGCTGAGTTGTATATCCAACCCTGGAGAAAACTCCAGAGGCAAAGTAATAAACTGCACTTGTTCAGGATCAAAACTCAGCATTCTCGTGACAAATTCAGACTTAAAAATAAGCGCACTATAATTTCCCGAAAACGGCACATATTCCAATCCGACCAGACCTGTATACTCTTCAGAAAGGTATTCCAGAGTCAACATTTCACCGTCGTACACGTACCAACCAAGCGTTGCGCTACTACCATCGCTTCCATAGGAAAGAACCCCCTCACATTGACCGTCACCATCTAAATCTATCATATTTGCGATAGTGTGGTTATAATATGAGACGTTATTAATAATGGGCCCTTCTGTCGCCTTAAGCTGTTTATCAACATAGCTGATTATATTAAGCTGAGAACGTCTTGAGCTTGATACGGTTTGTAGCAGCTCCAAAGTACCATCGCCATCCAAGTCACACTCTTGCCACTTGCTATAACTGTTCTGATCCGCTAAGCCAATTAAGTCAGCGACACTTCTTTCATAGCTTGAGTTATACAGCTCAACTCCATTTTCAGAATACGTATTGACTATCTCCAACTCACCATCGTTGTCCAGATCGGTAATATACGGCTCTAGACGATGTAACGTACTTTGAGGGGTGAACACATGTGCTTCATCACTGGAAATCTTAAAGTTCACCAGTCGGCTGTAGTCGTATTCATGCGCATATAAGTAGACAAGTTCGTCTGCGCTGTCGCTATAGGTCACATTCAACACTTTCCCCTGAGTTGGGGTATGAAATAAGTTGCTTTCAACAACCAAAGTCTCATTTTGCAATGTCAAAGAGGAGATACCGGCATCAAATCCCTCTGAACTACTTAACAACATAGACTGGTTTACATCATTGCTTTTTTTCCAGCTAAGTGCTTTTGCGGGCGCATCACCGCTCAGATGATAGAGGGATTCGAGCTGTTTCGGTGTATGAGTCAATGGTATGGTGCCAGACACCAGCTTGGACGCTTGCGACTCTGTATCTGTCACTGTCACGCTGTAATGAGCTGTATCCGCAAACTGAAAAGCAGCTGAGTGTTGACCATCCCAGCTGACAACACCCGCTTCGTTAACGGTCATACCCGCTGGGCCTGTAGTTAGGGTGAACTGGTAATTTCCGTTGTCTGATAGGGCAATTTTAGCGCGGTACGGGGTTTGCTCACTTAGATCCGATTCAACTTCAATACTTGTTTCGGTCCTCAGATATTCACCTCCCCCTCTTACATATATTGTCTCCGAAAATTCAGCACTGTTATTGTGGGTATCTGTCGCTATCAGAGTAATTAGGTATTCTCCGCCTTTTACGAAAGTATACTCTTTTTCCCACTGACTATTAGTCTCAGGCTTTGATGCTCCTGGTGCCATGATCTGCCAGGTCATTTGTGACAAATTATAATCTGGCGCGTCAATGAAGTTGGGAGATAGCGTGACCTGCGTTCCTTTTTCGACCACATTCTCAGCATCAAAGTAAGCTGTTGTAGGGCCTTTGTCAGCCAGCATACTTGATACATTAAAGTCACTATTTGCAACCTTTACCCACCTGGCGTGCTCTTTACCGTCAAAGTAGTAGTTAGAACGAAATTCTTTACCGAGTGAAGCGTAATACTCGCCTTGTTGATGCGTCAGTGCAATCCAGGTTTCATCCTTCATAGACTGAATAGTGATCTGCCCTCCCTGTTCATCTGTAATTTTACTATCTGAATTTGGGATGACTTTTCCGTAGTCAGCCAGATATAAACTGCTGTAGCGTTCATTGCCATTACCATAATCGACAAAGGCCAATTGTTTATCATTCTGGCTATAGACCATGCTAACAGTTTCAGGCCCACCATACACTGACTGCATATAATAGCCCTGTACCTGATAGGTCTGATCCGTCACTTGCTCCTGAATTGAAAACCCGGATAGCAATTCTAATGCTAAGTTATCCACATTACCGTTCGCAATGTCAGGCCCAATAATGTGCATGAGTGCTTTACCATTGGCGACAAGCGGACCTACCTTGCAATTATTATAGACTACGTCATAGGTAGGCTTTAGCACGGTTTCGTTTTCTAAATCAGGGAGAGATACACTGCCGGTTTCACACGTCTGCTCTTCAGGTAGCCAGTATGCATCGCTGTTGTATTGCAAAAACCCTGGATAACGCGGATTAAAATACCGGGTGTCTGTTTTAACAATAAACTGAGTAACATCACGCCAATACAAAACATCATGCGTGATTTGCATGAAGTTACCGGGCTCAATCTGTGCAGACTCTTTTTTACCACTATATAGAGCCTGAAGCTTTTTTTGTGCTGTATCGTTTGTTGGGTTACCTGTTTGTGACTGTAAGCCAAGCTCAGATTTTGATGCCGGTGCAGCTGAATCACCGCCTCCCCCACCACAGGCAGTTAGCACGGTAACTGCCGCCGTTATACCTATCCAGTTTTTATACATTTTCATTTCCTTTTTTGCCTTTAATGGCTAGTGTACCTATAAACGATTTAGTCACACAAGAGTAAAGGGCAATACACATTATCGTAACTTCAAATTTTCCCCCCGGCGTGTACATTGCTGAAACAAGTGCATTTTCAAATTCAGTTACAACGGCAGTACACGCATTTGGGGCTATACGCCAAGCGCAGAGTAAGAGGGAAAGTCGTATTAAAACAAAGCGCAAAAGATTACCTCTTCCGCTGATTTTCAGGCTATTTACCTGCATCAAAACCCGTCAGTACAGGGCAAACCGGCGGTACAATATCAGCCTGAATACTATCTGGTGAAGTGTGAGAATAAACCGGAAAAAGGCGATTATGTGGTGATTGCCGAGCGCTATCACGCAATCGTGCCAGACCCCTGCAGTATCTATTATCTATTATCTATTATCTATTATCTATTATCTATTATCTATTATCTATTATCTATTATCTATTATCTATTATCTATTATCTATTATCTATTATCTATTATCTATTATCTATTATCTATTATCTATACAATAGTGTGCGCTTATTCTATGAAAATGGTGGCGGCGATCCCTATATTGTTTCTGTTGCTTGTGGCGTAGACCTTGGGTTTGGTAAGGAAATCCCGGGGGTGATTGTTTAGGTAGTTGTTTTGGCTTTTTTTGTGGCGTAGCACTTGAGTACGCGCATCCTCGTTTGATACGCCAAGACCTGAAGCTAACTAAGCCTCAGCTGCACGCATTTCTTCCAGCAATTCAATTTTCTCTTGCATCGCTTCGTACTCAGCCACATCAAACACAACGGCAATACCTTTACCGCGCTAGGTGACTACCAATGGACGGCGAGTCTCATTGATTTGCTTGATATAAGATGCAACACCAGCTCGAAATTCAGAAAACGGCTGAATATCTTTGTCCAGATAAATACGACTCATAACGGACCCTAAAAAGTACAAAATAACGTACAAAAAATAGTTCAACTAATGATGTTGAGCAAGAAGTTAGGTGTGTTGTGGTAGTTGGTGCGTGGTCATGCAAGATATGCCAGCTACAACAAATTTACTGGCATGCCACAGTTTCAAGTCGAAAGTGCATCAACATATAGGTAGATGCCCTCATCAGTAACGAGACCTTCAAGCACGCAAGAATTGAGCAATTTGACATAAAAATTGGCGGGCAGGACATGTTCAACTGCAAAAGGGTACCACGGTGCCTTAAGTCAGAAGAGAAACAAGCCCTACTCAATTGGTACATTAACCCTGCGTAATACAATGTAATAACTCCCCACCCTGTTTATTCATATATTGGACTGTAATTCTGAGCGCACGCAAGGGCTGGTGTTCTTGATAAATCAGCTTTGCTTTGAGCGCTCCCTCCACCTGTAAAATGAACCTAGGGAAATAAAATGAACATACAAAATTCGAAACTTTCGTTACCAACCATCGAGTCTTTAACGGCTGAAAATACGTTAAACCTTCCAAATACAGAGTGGAATTATCAAGTCAGCGACACTGCTGGCAACATGAGCATGATTAACAATGATCAGCATATCTACATTGGTGCCAACGGCTGTATTTATAAATTAGATGCCGAAACGGGGAGCTTACTCGAAACAAACAACCTGCCTGCCCCCCATAATGATAACGTTATGATGGCTATTTCTGAGAATGGTAAGTCACTCTACGCAGGCACTGCAGGCTACGTTATTGGTATTGATACTGATAACTTTGGTCAATCAATGTGGCACAAGAAAATTGAGAAAAGCAACAAAAATGTATCGCTAGTATGCCACGGTGACAGAGTATATGCGGCCTGCCATGGATATGCCTATCTGTTGGATGCCACTACCGGGAATAATATCTCAACCAACAAACTCAAGGGCGCAGGCTTCCACGACTGTTGTTTAGCCTTAAGTGAAGATGGTGACACACTTTATGTGGGCACTGATGGCTACGTCTATCGTATCGCTACTAATCACTTCTCAAAACAGACCTGGCGCAAAACAGTTAACAGCTCATCTGATATCGTTAGCCTATTACTGAAAAATGAAATTCTATATGCCGCCTGTCACAATCATGCGTATAAATTAAATGCAAATACGGGCGATGAACTGAACCACCTAAATATTTCAGATGCACATAGCAAACCGCTCAGTTTAGCGATTACACCTGATGGCAAACGGCTATTTATCGGCGTGAGTGGCGATGTCATCAGCGTTCAAACTGATACATTTTCAACCATTGACTGGCGTACCAGCCTGACCTCAGAACAAGAGACAATCTCATTTTTGTTAGATGGTGACATAGTGAATACTGGCTGTATCGGCTATCTATTGCAACTCGATATCAAGACTGGCCAAATCATATTCAAAAGGAATTTTCCAGGCATAGGTAAACATGCTGTGGCAATGACTAAAAATGAAGCGGCAAGTCACCTTTACTTTGCTTCAGGGGGCTATGTGATTGCAATGAATCCTATTCAGTTGCTCAACGCGGGTTGGGATTTCATATTGGCTGAAAAGGTCACACCAATGAACAAACAACTTCGAGCACTCTATGATGCGCAAAAGCTTCCACATCAACTGGCCGGTGTTGAACTGGGCTGCCCTCAGGTAACAACTGCGGACACTCACAACCAGCAGCAGTTAACTTTTTCAATTTCCGTCAAAGGCACGATTAAAAAACTATTTACCATTCATGGCAGCATTACTGCATCCATTGATTTAAACCAGGTAAAAGCAGAGCTAATCAATCAAAGCGACCATGAATGCACGCTACAAATCAACTTTGCTGACCAAGTAATCAGTGACGTTGATTTATCTCAGCTGGACGTTAAGTTCTTAGAAAAGCCAATCGATATTGAACAGCAGCATAATCATATTACTGAGCTGCTCAACCAGGCCATAGGGCAACTCGGCTCTATTGAGTTTCCACTCAATATAGCTCTGCCTGTAAGCTCAGAACAGAGCAAGGTCGGCCTGGCTTATGTCTATAATCGAGCGCATAAAGAAGACAGCTTCGTAGCCCTAATGATCGGCGATGATAATACCGAGCCCAAAAGCCCATTATCGGTAAATACCATCCCCCTGGCCTCAGCGTGTGAAGTTTCGATTATCATTTCAAATCTAACCATTATGAAATATATAGAAAAGTCACTGTACCAAATGTTGGAGCAACAAGAGTTATTCGTTGATAGTCATTTTATGAGCTTAGATACTCATGTTTATCCCGCACTAGTGAGTAACAGCGAAACTTCAAAAGAGTCCGAATATGCCTGTGGCGCTGCTGTAAAAATCGAAAAAGGTCAACTAAACAGCCAATTCTCACCCAATGGCCAATTGGTTACCCATTTAAACTTACGCTACAAAGAAATCATTATCAAGGTCAGCCACACTTATCACATTACCCTCAAGATTGGTTTTAGCGAACAAAATGGTGAACTACACCTTTCATTTGACAATAGTTATGACAGTTGTAGTGGTGGTACAACTTGCAGCTACATAAAAGATGCGGTGAAAAAAGCATTGAATGAATTTCACGATTTATTCAGCGACGGATTCAACATCACGGTACCGGCGATTGAGGTTCAAGAAGTGCAATCACCAGGCTATATCCAGATTTCAGGCACAATCAAAGACGCATAATTTAACCCCACAGCAGTGAACAGTGAGCACTCACAAACATACATAAGTGGTTGATAATTAAGCGAGTACTCGTACCATTTTTACGTCAATTGAGAATGGGTGTCGTCGTAATTTTTTGTCGTAATTTTTCTATTGTGATAATTCAGGGACATGACCATTGCATCTGCCAAGTCACAGCGAACAATGGCGGTTGTGTCAGCATCATTAACGAGACCGTCTAAAACCGCTTTGAGGCTATTTCTAGCTTCAGTAAAAGATACAATTTTCACAAGGCTCCCCACATGTACAGTTAATGAAAAAAGTGAAGTCTCGCGACTTTAACTTGTGCAGAAAGTTTGGCATGGGGATTGATGATGTAATTGGTGCAACCATAACCCCTCGGAAGGGGTCATTTGCAGCTTTTGTCAGCCGTTCAAACTAACCATGAACGCTTATTTTTCCTCAGCTCTTCTACATAGGAATGGAATGCTGGATGTATTTCCCACTCGTATTTTTGTAACTCGTTCCAATTAGCCATATCGACTAGAAAAGGGCGTTCATCATATGTTATATGCTCATATTCCGAACCATCAGGGTTAAGGTTATGCCGAGCATTTATAAAGTTCGACATATGTAAGACTTTCAAAATAGCAATTGCGGTTTCATTACTATCAGGGTTTAAAACCTTACCATCAATAGCTGTACTTCGTGCAGAAGCAGCACCTTTTAGATCAGATATAATAGATTGAAAGCTGAACTTATTTTTTGTAGCAAAGTTATTTATTATCGCTTTTGTCTGAGGACAAATTTCTCTATATTCAGTTTCAATGTTTTTAATCCTGGACTTAGCAAATGGAAGCATTACATCGTATGCGTCTTGAGTATTAATTTTAGAACCATCTCGCTCCTCAGAGGATTCTATGAGCTCTTGAACTAGATGCACCATATCTCGAGGCCTATTTCGTGCTAGTTTAGCAATCCAAGCCTCCCAACTCCTTAAAATTTCGGTGGTTCCGGGTAGGGTTATTTTCTCACCAGAAAAATAGGCTTGTGTTGAATCAGACTCACTTCCACTGACCTCTTTATTTGCTAACGAAAGTCGTTTTCTAAATATTTCCTTGATTTCAGACTCATTAAAACGAAGATAATCAGGCTCTTGCATTTTGTCCAGCCTGTCTGAACCTAGTTTTTTGTTTACAGTCATCGTATGCCAAATATCCGTCCTAACAGATATCATGCAGCGGATATCATTGAAGTCATTAGCCAAGTCTACTATTGCTGCTACTATCGCCCAACAAACTGAGTAATCATAATTACCTTGCTTTTCAATGGATGCCTGATCCACATCATCCATCAAAATCCATATCTTATTTTTGTTTTTACTTAAAGATCTTGCGATATCCGTTTTAAGAATTGTTTCCTTTTTATTTAATTGTTGAAGCTCTTTCGCAGCGTTGGCTACTTTGGAGGTTGAAGGTATTAGCGAAGGTAAAAAGCTTGCCACTCGAGAAATCATATCCGCGCGGGTCATTCCTTCTTCAATAGCCAATTTCTGTAGGTTGACCTCAGAGTCTGATACTGCAAAGTCGATAAATGTTCCAAGCTTCGCAGCAATTGCTATCAGCAACTGATTGTAAGCCGCTGAAATTTTGTCAGAGTTTGTAGCTTTTCGTGCTATTTTTTCACAATCGAAGTCTTTTGGTGTCAAAAGAATTGATACATCTCTCTCTTCCAAAATGGACTCATTCATAACATTCAGGAGAAGAGATTTACCCACACCTTTAGAACCTAGGAGAACCTTATATCTTGCTCTGTTAAATGACAAAAGGCTCTTTAAATTTGATGGTGAAACAAACACGTTGTTCCTGATCTCAGCTTCTGCCTCGGCCTCTCCACCGAAGAAAAACTTACTTAAAACTTCCAAAGTTTCCATTAAAACCTCTTTCAATTGGCAACGCATCTATCTTACCTTGCGACTAACGCTCCGGTGTTAATGCGCACTCATAATCACCTGTTGAACTGGGCCGCTACCTGCACGCCGTCTCCGGTTGATGTGGTTTATGCTATGGGGATTTGCTTTTAGATGAGTAACTTTTGTTTTGAACAGTTTGTGACTCAAACCGTGACAACGTGACTCATTCCCTGCCTGGACAACGTTATTTATGAGTATCATTAGACCCACTTTTTTCTTATTTGGCAAGATGCTGTGGTTTCGGTACAACTTGACTTACTTCCCCAGCATATCGCATTGGAAAAGTGATCATCTAATACAAAGAAGCTTTTTGCGTGCTTCAGTATACCCGCTGCGCGGTAAGTTAATATATCCCAGCTCGCAAGCGCCTGGGATGATAGAGATGGAAGTCAGTTTTTATAGAGAAGTTCAGCCGTGCCAGCTTTGACTACCAGCCAATGCTAACTTAAACACTGTTTTTCTTTGATATTGGCGCTACTTGATAATACATGCTAAACCTTTACGCACCATTATGCCCCAAAACCCAATTGCTTTACTTTATTCAAAACCTGCTGATAGCGAATGTCTGCGCAGCTGCCAAACCCGGCGCGCTGTCTGAATTTGGAAGACGTTGCCAATGGCGAGGTCATGCCGGTTAGGAATCGGGTCAGTATTGCGGAGCTTGGCGTAACGCCAATTTGCATCAAATGCTGTTTTAACGCATTTAGGTCGTTTCTTAATGTGTCGTCCGACGGAAATTCTGTCTGCTTAGACTGGGCTAATTGTGCAACCTGGCCTCGGCACGCTGAGCAGTGCCCGCATTGTTGTGGCGCATTTTCATCATCAAAATAACGCGCTAAGTTATAACTTAAACATGTGTTTAACTCAAAAAAGCGCAGCATGGCCCCAATACGTTTAACCTCGGCTTGCTCCTTATCTAAAAAGTAATCCGCAAGTTCTTTGGCCAAATCTGGCTCTGCCAGCTTAGTTTCATTAACCTGATACACCTGCATCATGCGCTTTGACTCAAGCTCGATATGCCCTTGCTCATGCAGGTAATCCAGTGCTGCTACAATCCGATTTCTGTCGTGCCCAAGTTGCACTAAGGCCTGAATATCAACGGTGCCCCACACTTTCTTAAATTGTGTATTGGCAATTATCTGCTGAATAAATTGCTGACGGTTCGCATCGAACACATTTATGACTTCCTGCTCTGTGCGTAACCACTTGAATCTAAAGTCGGCGTAAAACGCGTACTTGGCCTCAATTACGCCTTTGAGTTCGAGCTGCACCAGCAAGGTTTTTAAAGCCAGCAATCGAATATTGCTGACTTTGGAGGCGCTGAGTTCCTGCATTTCCCATAAGCCCTGCTGTTGCTGCGATTGAATTTCATCAATCAGCGCCTGAATGCTGGCTTGCTCAGGGGTGTCGGCGTAAACAAAGTTCTCGAGCGTCGCAACGCCATCTAAGTTAGCCAGGGTAATACATTCCGAAAATTGCCCGTCGCGCCCTGCACGGCCTATCTCCTGACTGTAATTTTCTATCGATTTTGGCAGGTCGTAGTGCACCACAAAACGAATATCGGATTTGTCTATGCCCATGCCGAAGGCAATCGTGGCAACAATCACTTGTTTGTGATTGTTCATAAAATCGTTTTGGATACTCTGACGAAGGCTGTCATCCAGCCCGGCGTGATAGGCTGCGGCATTTACACCCGCCGCCTGCAATTGCTTAGCCACCTGCTCAGCCTGTTGTTGCAACGTGACATACACAATGCCTGCGCCAGCTTGTTGCTTTAAATAGCCAATCAATGCCTGCACTTTCTGCGCTTCCGGGTAGGCATACACGCTTAAATCCAGGTTGGCACGGTAAAAGCCCGTCTGAACGATATGCTCGGGTTTTATATCAAACCGGTTCGCCATGTCGCGCTTTACTTTTTTGGTCGCCGTGGCGGTAAGCAGCAGCACTAATGGAATGTTTAACTCATTACGATAGTCGGGTAACTTAAGATAATCGGGCCTGAAATTGTGACCCCACTCAGAGATACAGTGCGCTTCATCAACCACCAGCATAGAGACAGGCACTTGCTTAATGAACTCTCTGAAGCGCTCGTTTTTAAAACGCTCAACCGAGATCATCAGCACTTTAATGCTGCCATTTCTAACATTTTGCATCACAGACTGACTTTGCTCGCGGGTTAACGTTGAATCTAAACTGGCCGCATTGATGTTTTTGCTGTGTAAAAACTCTAGTTGATCTTTCATAAGCGCCAGCAAAGGTGAGATTACTAAAGTTAAATTGGGGAGCTGTAAGGCTGTCAGCTGATAGCACAAGGATTTACCTGAACCGGTTGGGAAAATTGCGAGGCTAGAGTGGCCGTTAACCAGCTGGGTAACGGTCTGTTCCTGACCAGGCCTGAATGCTGAAAAGCCAAAACGCTGCGATAAGGTTTGGTGGAGCGTCGATTCGTTCATGAAGCAAAATTCCGTGTTAACAACTGCCAGTTTAAGATATCACAATATCAATCCCCAATAATACCTAACCAGTTTGACGGGTGGCAGGCAATCGAACGGGAGTTGGTGGATTCACGACCAGAAGGAGCCACGGCATTGCAGGTTAGTAGATCCCGGCTCGCACGCGTCCGGGATGACCATGGGGTTGGTTGGGTTTGTGACCAATAGGAGCCACGGCACTGAATGTTAGCCGTTCCAGCCTCGTATGTATCCGGGGTAACGGCATACAATGCGAGACCTGGTTGCCCTCAGTTAAGCAATATTCACTCTACTAATTACTGCTAGTTTTAGTATCTAAAGCGGCGAGTTGACTGGTCAGCTGGCGCATAGCTTGCGCTCTCTCTTTGGTCAAATAAGGGTTAGTGGATTGACCGCTTAACTGCTGCAATGCCATCAGGTAGGCTTGCGACTTTGCAGACTCAACCTGAGTGTTAACCAGCGGCATGACACCTGTCCCTTCCCAGTTTTTCTGGGTGACTGGGCTAACGGTAGTCGCGATTGCCACAAATGCAATAAAGTCATGAGATAACTTAAATTGCCCGATCGGATTGGCCCCGCCTTTTGACGGTTCACCAATCACAGTTGCTCGCCCCAGGTGCTTCATCGCATAAGCAAAGGCTTCACCGGCAGAGAACGTCTCTGGCCCAATCAAGATGTACAGAGGTATATCGCGCAGTTGAGCGGCCCCCAGGGGCTGATCGCTGCTAAAAGGATAACGGCTTCCACTTCTATATTGGTAAGTGTGCAACAAAGTGGGCTTGTCTAAAAAGTAGCTGGCGAAGTGGGATATCATAAAGCCATCTCCCCCACCGTTTTGACTAAAATCCAGGATGAGCGCATCGGTTCTCTGTAATAAAGCCATCGAGGCAGCAATCACTTCTTTTGCTTGTGAAGATACGGAGTCGAAGCCCCACATCTCTAAATAACCAATATTGCCTGCCAGCACTTCCACCTGGCGTACGCCGGAATTCTTGCGTTTTAGCTCGGTAAACCAGGGCTCTCTGGCCTCTTCACTGTGTTGACCCAGGTTATCGACCCGAGTGACTAACGCCAGATGCTTGTCGTATTGGCTCACTAAGTCAGTGACTTGTTTCGACAAGCCATGTCGTGATTGCACGCCCTTAAAAGTTAATGCGCGTAAATCACCTGCAATTTTTTTAGCAGCATCGGTAAACACATAATTTTGCTCGATAGAGTGAGCAAACTCTTCCACAATACGCTTGGCCTGCGCGGGCTGTAACTGTTGCGCAGCGTCAATTTCAATGACTTTGGCATGTAGCTGATTGATGCCCATGACGAACAAACTTATCCACAATAAGTATCTAATAATCATAAAATGTCCTTTTTATCGAGTGAGCCAATTGCCACAAGCTCAGAAAGTGTGCGTCACAGAGTTCACGTCTCTGTGACAGCATTCTTTAACAGCGAAATGATGTCGCTAATAATCACGTCTTACACGTGAGAGGCTGGAACATCCAGCCAAAATCATGCAAAGCGCTCCCTTAAAGTACCAATTTAATTTGACCACTACAGGCACCTTAATTTTAAAAGACTCTGACTGTGAAAAAGAGTTCAAATATCAACAACAAGTAAATTATTGCAACTACGTAGATGTCGTTACCATTTCCACGCAAAAACAGAGTGTAGAGTGAAACAACGCCGACCAACAAACCTCAGTGAATGCCTGTGAGTTTTGGGTGGGAGTCCATGCAGCACACGATGCAGCACACGCAGCACACGCAGCACACGCATTTACCAGCCATGGGACAGATAAACCTAGCCAGTACCCATTGTACCTGTAAATGTCACGTTAATTTTCGGATTGCACAAGTACCCCATAAGTGTACAATGTGGACTTATGAAACCATATCAACTTGGCAGTTTTAAGTTCACCGGAGCCTGCAAGCAATTGTAGTAAATCAACACCGACCATTGGCTGCAAACACAGTAAGAGCACGTATGATAAATTTTATCGATAAAGTGAAGCTGCCCAATGGGCAAATAGAGAAGTTAGACCGCTTGGAAAAACTGTACCTAATAGCCAAAGAACTCCATAAAAAAAGTGCGGTGCAGTTTGCTATTTTCGGCAAACCCTCGGCTCCCGTTTATCAACCCATTATTGATGCCAAAATACGCTATTGGCAATCTATTGATAATCAACGCCCAATTGTCTACGGCGAGCTACAAGGTGAAGAAGCTTACCGTGAGCGCATGGCAAAAGCCCTCACACGTCAGTATCAAGTCCCGGTTGAAACAAGCAGCGTTACTTTTACATCGGGTGGGCGCATTGCGATTCAGGCTGCTTCTTACCTCATTCGTAGTTTGTTTAAAGATAAAATGGTGGTGACGACTAACCTGTATTATCCCGATCATACGGGGATTTCTTACTCCAGCGATAACGCACATAGCTTATTATTGGTCGATGTTGAAAGCGACATGTCCGCGTTAACTGCTGAAAAACTCACTGAAACGCTCAACGGCATCGACAGAGATAAAATCGGGGCTTTTATATTTTGCGATCCGAATAACCCGATGGGCAATGTCGTTGGAAAGCAACAGTGGCAAAAAATCATCCCAATTTTGGAGCAGTATCCGAATAGTGTGATTTTACTCGACGAAGCCTATGCCGAAATGGTGTTTGATAAGCTACATGTCTCTTTATATAGCTTAGCCAGTGAGCAGCTGAGAAAGCGCATCATTTTGTTACGCTCTGGTACAAAGGGCTTCTCAGCATCCGGCGAACGTATGGCCATTTTGGTTACTGCCAATTCCGAGTTTAATAACAAAATCGTTGAGTACCATGCAGCTAATCTAGTGCATGCCCCCAAAAGTGCACAGTACGCTTATACATGTGCAATGGAGCAGTTTTGTGAACAAGGGCAATTAAAGCTGGCAGCTTTTTATAAACCAATGGTGAGGCAAGTTGAAACTTTACTGAAAGAAACAGGGTTTGCTGTTAAGCAGGCGAATTACGTTGAACGACAAGCAACGTTTTACGTAATGGCCGACTTTAGCGGATTCTATGGCGCAACTTTGCCGCAAGCGCTGCGCGACATTTACGTCTCTGAAAATAAAATTGTGGTCGAGAACAATGTGGACCTCGCCATGTATCTCTTGTTCAAATACCGCTTAGCATTAATGCCAATGTATTTCTTTGGGGCAAAACTAGATTCTGGACTATTACGTATTACGTGTTCATTTGAATCACAGAGCGAGGTCACTCATTTATCTAACGTGCTTCATGATATGCAAGCAGACATTGAGTCTGCAAGCATGAACACCGTGATGCATAGTTAGCGTTCAAAAGGCCTATGCAGTACTTTGCGTAATCATGCCATTCGTTATGAGTTTTGGGTGAGTCTCAACAACATGGCATTCAGTGTTGGTTTTATTTCGCCATTGTCAGCATCGTTATGACACATCGTTTTTGTGAGGGGAAGTAATATTCATGGGCATTAAGAAACACTTTTACTGGCTTTCCCATTGAGAATGCAGCAAGCGCAGCAGAGACAAGATGTGTATCACTTTTCCTTATTGCAGCAATACCTGTATGACAATCGCCTGACTCAAAGCCGCCTTCAATTTGCAACTGGACGATATCCGGGTGACTCGACATATTCGCCCCCGCAAAGGCAATCGAAGTGATTTTGCCCTCATTGGCCGCAAAAACGCTGGATGATAAAGCACTTAAAAATAAGCCTAACAGTATTTTATTTTTCATTGTTTCCTCAGGTTTGGAGTGATCGAGCAAGCTTGGATGTGATGTATACGCAATGCGAACTTTTTACTATCCAACAAGGCAGACATCAGAATATTGCATTACACCAACATCCTGGTTGTTTAATTGGAATAGCTTGTGATGAACAAGCTGTGCGCGTTTTAATTTCTAACAAAACGTATTTCTGTCAGCGTTCTCATTTACCTATATTAGAACCGATATAATACTATTATACAAATACCTATGGCGCAATCTGGCGATGCATATCCGGTGATCATAACGTTGCTGGTTAGTCATTCACGTACCAAGCCCACGTCGACAGACTCGTTGTTTGCTTATCTGGCACCAAGTGCTTCCTAAGTAAACCATAGTGCAACGGCAGACTGCTATCCCCTCGGATAGCGCTCAATACAATATAAAACAAGACCTCACCGTACTGCCTGAACCAGAATAGTTTCACAACTATATTTGTTATGCATTTTCTACTTTGAGAATAAGCACCAATATTGATTCTCAAAATGAAAAACTCCGCCAGACTCACACATCTCCACATAAAAACAAAAAATATAACCACTTGAATATTAAGGAAAGTAATTTTGGCACAAGTATCGCAATCTACTACAGCACTAAGGCGAGAAGACAGTGACGGATGAGCAGAAATTATGCCTGAGATCAGCGGCAATTTACCTCCATTGCCTTAAGCAGAACCGTGCAATGCTTGAATAGCAACGTGTATTGCTACGCCTTTAATTACGTTGGACAGAACCGGGAGTCACTCATGAACAATCACGACAAGAGCATCAGTTTAATACGCACCATGTATAAGCAACATGGCCTCTTAAGTCTTAGTAATATGTATTCGAAAGAAACCATTGATGACTGGAATCATCGGCTAGACCCACTTTTCAACGAGCGCGCCACTCAAAAGCGCAGTTATGTGAAAGCAGATGAGTTGCTAGCGTTGGGGATACTGGAAGAAGTCATGTCCCCTAAACTCATGAATACCATAAATTTGTTGGACCCATGCCCTATTTTTTTCCACTGTCACTGCTTCGAAATAGAAGGTAATAGTAGCCAAAACCACATCGGCTTTGATGAGCTGGACGGGTGGCATCGTGACCACAGCGACCCCAACATAAAATCTGTTTATGGGTGCAGGCCTAGCTCTGTTTTTATCTATTTATCCGATGTGCCGAGCACTAACTATGGGTCATTTGAAATCATTCCAGATTATGATTCAGGCCCGTTAGAAAGCGATTTAGACTGCTGCAACATAACCGGGGATAAAGGGACCACTTTTCTGTGGAATAGAGATCTCTATCACAGACCAAATGTAAACAGTTCCCCCGTGAGAAGACGAATTCTGAAATTATCCATTCAGACTAATGGGTGGGCCAACTCCAGGATCCATCTTGATGAATTCAAAAACGCCTTATCAGCACTAGGTGATGACAATCAGGCTTTAGCCTATCTTTTAGGCAGTCACTTCGACAATTACCAGGCTACTCTAACAATGCCTCACTCACAAACAGCTGAGTTACCTCAGGTAACTTCTATCAGCAGCTCAACGAAAACCAAAATACCAAACAAAGCAGAGGTCATGCTGCGTAGGATCAGAAACAAAGTCGACAAAGCGTTGAGGCTATAGCTCTGCTACCACTGAGTGTGTTGTTAGTAATAGAGCGCATACTGTTTAAATCGAATTCAAGGCCACTCATTTTTAAACAAAAGGGTACTCAAATGAAAACGAATGTCTTAATAATCGGCTCTGGTGGCCGGGTAAGAAATAATTTTATACCTGCATTTCATTGCTTGAGACACAAACACAACATCATAGGTTTGTATTCTCCTACTAAAGCGAATAGAGAGGCCGTGTGCAATAAATGGAACATTCCTGTTATTGAGTCACTGGAGGCCGTCGACTTCGAGGCAGTTGATATCGTCGTTATTTCTATCACTACCGACTTTGTCCCTGCCGTTTTAAAACAGATACATCGCATGTGTAAAGGAAAAACCCTGATTGTTGATACACCTGTGTTTGAATATATAAAAGATTTTAGAGCCACGCTCTACCTACTTTCTTTTTCAAAAGTGGTAGTGACAGAAGACTACCTCAATTATCCGCAATTTGGTGTTATGCGAGAAGTCATTGTCAATAATGTACTTGGTGAGATTAAAAATATAACACTCAGCCACACAGGGTACAGACATCACGCTCTTGCTGTTGTCCGTTCTTTTGTCGGACTAAAAAAAGTCTGGTCCATTAAACGCAATAGTAAGAACACCACAACGCTTAGCTTTTCAGATGGAGTCAGCGCAACCATTATAGAGCCTTATCAACGACTTGATGGATGGGTAAAAATTGAAGGTTCGAAAGGCACGTTACTTTATGACCCCCAAGGGGGCTATACCGGTCAAATAGATGACTCCTATTTAATTTTAAAAGAAAGCGTTAGCCCGAGTGGAATAGCAACCTTTGAGCTCAACAGACTTTCGATTCCATCAACTCGCCAGCCGAAGCACTTCGCCACGTTAAAACAGCTTGAAATTGAAGACACGAGCGACTTCAACACCTTTAAAAGTTGTGGGTTGATAGACGTATTCGAATCCATTTATGTAGACAACGATGCGCGTCCATATACATGGCAACAAGCGCTGTACGATACCGCTTTGAGCAAGTTTATATGGAAAGTAAAGCGCCTGCCAGATTGGTTTAATCACGCAGTTCCGAGCTTTTGGATATACCAGCTGTTGACCTGTGCATTTTGGAAAACACTAAAAACCAGAGACTAAAATGCCGCTTAACCAACGTGTTCTTGCTCATTCTTTTTAGAGGGTTGCGAGACCCTATTAGGTTGTTTGCACCAGTGATATTGAAGGCGTTATTGCACGAGTTAAAGACAGCTAGCTGGACTCAAGCCTGGTCGGAGTAAGCAGTTACACCCCCTGTTAAAACTACGAAGTAAGATACTTCTTTGGCAAGTCTGGCTGTTTGCCTTAATTAAACTAAATGAGCTGACTTTCTAAAGCGCCATTTGGCGCTTTTTGCGTTATTCGCCCTCTTCCAATACCAGGGTGACAGTCGACGACAGAGTTTCCTGCGGCCCAACCTTAGCCGCACCACCAATGATATGGAGTTGCTCGTTTAACGAGACCGAGCCATGTCCGTGACGTGGCTGAGGCAAGTCCGGCAATGCCTGCCATTGATTGGTCTGCGGATCGTACGCCCAAACATCATCGAAAGCTTTACCTGCCTGCCAGTTGTCTTTCGGGCCAAACACTTCTCCGCCCGACACTATGATTTTGCCATCCAAAACACTGGCCGACAAACCGCCGGAAGCCACCGGCAGCGGCGCAATAGGCGTCCAGGTTTCAGTTTTTGTATCATACACTTCAGCGTAGCTCAGGTTAGCCCCGTCCAGGCCTGATGTACGTCCACCAATAACATAGATCTTATGGCCAATAACTGCACTGGCGGCGGAATTTCTGACCAGACTCGCTGATTTCAGCTTTCGCCAGTAGGAGTTGTTAATAAGTACATAATGGGCGTCGCTATCGACATTTTTACCCGTCTCTCTGGAAACCGTTTTACCGCCAATCACATGAATATTTTTACCGACATTAGCATACACAGATTCGGCCAGAGGAATAGGCAAGGACGGGCCGCTGCGCCAGGTCTGTAAATTACCATCCAGGCGAAATACAGAGTTTTGAATTTCCCAGGCGCTCCCTTTAGCACCTGTAAAGCCACCGATACCATAAATGAAGTGCCGATTACTGACCATACCAAGGTGGTGACGTGGCGCAGGTAAGGACGGTGCTTTTGTCCAGAATTCTTTTGCCGGGTTAAGTAAAAAAACGTCTGTGCTTGGACCCAGCCCAGAAAAGGACGGTGAATCAGAAGGAGTGAATCCGCCCCCAACAAAAATACGTTCATTAAAAACAGCAGGATATACCTCTTGCAGTGCCATAGGTAAGTCTGGACCTGCTGTCCAGTTGTAGGCCTGGCTTGGTGTGTTGCTCTGGGTGGCCTGAAGTGAACCCGATAGCAGCAGACATAGGATACTTGCTGATAAATGTCGCATTCTTGCTCCTTAAAACTCTGTGATCTGGTTATACGTTGTTGTAATAGCACAAGATCAGATATTGTGCCGTCATCTGACGTACTGTTACCGCAAAATATAACCAACATCAACAAAAAGCCGTTGTATGCACTGCTCAGTGAGTCCTAACCCAGCTTTATGTCACAAAGATAGAAGAGCAAGCAGACACACTCATCAGCATGCCTTGCTCAGGCTTACTTAGCCAGCTCCTGACGCACAATTTCAGCGCCGGCACTGAGTGCATTCAATTTGCCCCGGGCAATGTCGCGGGCTAGCGGTGCCATACCACAGTTGGTGCAGGGGTAGAGCTTATCGGCATCCACGTATCTCAGCGCTTCTCTGAGTGTGGCTGCAACTTCCTCTGGTGTTTCTATGGTATCTGTTGCCACATCAATGGCCCCCACCATAACTTTTTTGCCTCGAACCAGGGATAACAACTCAACAGGCACCCGCGAGTTGTGGCACTCCAGTGAGATAATATCTATGTTCGACTTTTGCAGCTTAGGAAATACTTCCTCGTACTGACGCCACTCTGAACCCAGCGTTTTTTTCCAGTCCGTATTGGCTTTAATACCGTAGCCATAGCAAATATGTACTGCGGTTTCACATTTAAGGCCTTCGATGGCACGCTCCAGACAGGCAATGCCCCACTCATTCACTTCATCAAAGAAAACATTAAAGGCTGGTTCATCAAACTGGATAATATCAACACCCGCCGCTTCCAGCTCTTTGGCCTCCTGATTCAGTACCTTGGCGAATTCCCAGGCCAGCTTTTCGCGGCTCTTGTAGTGATCGTCATACAAGGTATCAACCATGGTCATCGGACCGGGCAGTGCCCATTTGATCGGTTGATTGGTCTGCTGGCGTAAAAACCGAGCATCCTCAACAAAAACCGGCTTCTGACGGCTGATCGGTCCAACCACAGTGGGTACACTGGCATCATAGCGGTCGCGAATTTTAACCGTTTTGCGGTTTTCAAAATCTACACCGTCCAGGTGCTCTATAAAGGTGGTCACAAAGTGCTGACGGGTTTGCTCTCCATCGCTGACGATATCAATGCCTGCCAGTTGCTGCTCCTGCAACGACACCCGTAGTGCATCTTGTTTGCCGTCAACGAGTGCCTGATCTTCAAGTTTCCAGGGTGACCACAACACCTCAGGCTGTGCCAGCCATGAGGGTTTAGGTAAACTGCCTGCGGTGGACGTAGGTAATAGTGTTTTCATCATATTTGCCGTTTATTCTCGTTAACTATCAGGCGTAATTCGCCGACCACTGCTCAAGCACACTTTGGTAAGGTTTAATAAAGTGCTCATGGGCAAATTTTCCCTGCTCCACTGCCAGTCTGCTGCGCTCCTCACGGTCATACACAATTTGCGTCAGTGAATGGTCGAGGTTTTTAAGGTTTGGCTGGTAACGTTGGCCTGCCACCGCATTGGCGTTGTATATCTCCGGGCGATAGATCTTCTGAAACGTTTCCATGGTGCTGATAGTGCTGATCAACTCCAGGTTAGTGTAGTCATTCAGCAGATCGCCAAAGAAGTAGAACGCCAGCGGGGCAACACTATTTGGCGGCATAAAGTAACGTACTTGCAGGCCCATTTTCTTAAAGTATTGCTCGGTCAGCGAGGACTCATTAGGCTCATACTCATAGCCCAGCACCGGATGGTGATTTTCAGTTCTTTGGTAGATTTTGCTGTCTGACACGCTCAGGCAGATAACCGGGAGTTTTTTAAAGTTTTGTTTATAGGCGCTTGAGTTCACAAAATGTTTGAACAGTTTACCGTGCAACTCACCAAAGCCTTCAGGAATGCTAAACTGCGACTTACCTTTATTATGGTTCAGCAGTACCACACTGAAGTCATAGTCACGTACATACGAAGAGAAGTTATTGCCGACTATGCCTTCGATGCGATCACCGGTTTTATGATCAATGATGTTGGTTTTCAGTACCTCAATCGAAGGGAAAGCTTCTTTGTCACCTACCACGTCGATATCTACCGAGATGATTTCCAGCTCAATGGCATAGCGCTCTCCATTGGGGTTATCCCAGTTAGCCAGCGCATTGAAACGATTGTCGATCATCTTCAGTGCATTACGTAGGTTTGCCTGACGGCTCTCCCCTCTGGCCAGGTTAGCAAAATTAGTAGTGATCCGTGTGCTGTCTGACGGATGGTAGTTTTCATCAAAAATGATGCTTTTAACTGTAAAAGTAAACTCGTTATTCATGGCGTTCTGGTATCCAATATTCTGTGATTAACCCAAATGTACAATGTGCTCTTCCCGGTGCAGCGCATGCACTTAGCCATCGTTAAGCTAGCCTGGCGTTTGGAGCAATCACATTGTTACCCGGACAAGCACTTGAAGAAAAACGGTTTAATTTCACCTAAAACTTGAGTTGTATTCATGGTTGTTGTGAAGCTCTGAAATTTTGCAGGGGGAGCATAGAAAAACGGGAACAAAAACACCTAGAAATAAAAACCTCTAGCCATCCAGATGTTCAAATTGAATTTACTTCATGTAAAACGTGAGGAATATTCAAAACTTATCTGAAAAGCCACAGACATTATCTTGATATACTCGCTCAGAACGTGGCGAACCGGTTACCAACAAGCTAACCGTCGATATACTCGCCACCCGTCTAACCCCATATAATATAATGAGAAAAACGGAATGAGTGACTTGTTGTTATTGATAGCATGCTGCGCCTTATTAGGCAGCGGTGTTGGTTTTCTGGCCGGGCTCCTTGGCATTGGCGGCGGGCTGGTTATTGTCCCGGTCCTGAGCAGTATTTTACTGTATTTTGCGATCCTGCCTGCGGAGCAGGTGATCGTTGCCGCCATCGCTACCTCTTTGGCCTCTATTCTGTTTACCTCTACTTCATCAGCCATCGCCCACCATAAAAATGGCAATGTGCCCTGGGAACTCGCTCCCTGGATTATGACCGGGGTTGCGCTGGGTGCGCTGATCAGTGGTTTTTTAGCCGCCATGTTGCCCGAGCAAATCGTGCGCTGGGTCTTCGCCGTCAGTGTGGTCTTGATTGCACTCAAAATGTTTTTTGGCAGTAATAAACCCGCATCAGACGAGCGTAGCATGCCAAACAAAGGGCTGTTAACGGGGTTTACAACCATCACTGGCGGGCTCTCAGCCATGATTGGTATCGGTGGTGGTGCACTGCTGGTGCCCCTGCTGACGTTTTTCTCTATTGATATGAAAAAAGCCATTGGCTGTGCTTCAGCCTGCGGTATCGTGATAGCGCTGTTTGGCTCTGTAGGTTACATCACGTCGGGCAGTGCACACTTTGCCTTATCAGATGGGTTTGCCGGGTTTGTGTATTTGCCCGCCCTACTGGGTATAGTGTGTACCTCGTGGTTTACCGCACCGCTGGGGGCTAAGTCGGTGCAACATTTGCCCGTCCCGACCATCAAAAAGCTATTTGCCGGTTTGCTGGTCGTAGTGGCCGGAAATATGATTGCCTTTTAACCTCAGACAGCAGGCAGCAACTTGGCTGCCTGCAGTTTTCTCACCTATTCGTATCAGAAAGGATTGATAGAACAAGGCCTGTCAGAGTATATATAGCATGGATTTTCAATGGTTTTGCTCGACATAGTGATAGAGTAATCACCCGATAGATCAACATACAAAGACGCGCCTTCGATCTTCGTTGCTGATGAACTTAACCTAATGTATTGCCCAGCAGCTAAGCTCTTAAGTCTGTTCTTAACCGATACGCCCAGTTGACCAAATCTGTCGTCAGGAATCGCTTTATCGAGAGAGAACAAAGAAGCGCTCCAGCCATCGGTTTTAGTATTAAGATATCCATGGATTTTGCTGCTAATAATACCTTCAACTTTGTTATTAATATAATTGCTAAGCAAAGGCACGCTGATACCAAAAATTCGAGAGTCGACATCAATGTTTAAGTTAATCGGATTCACGTTAAGACCATAAGCCTGACCTGTGACAAAGTCATACTTTGCCGTTACCACAATATTCTGAGCCGAAACACGCGCATATGCTTTTGCAATAATCGAAGGCACATTCTTAATAGTGTATTTTGCTTTGGCGTTAAACCCAAAACCATTAACGTTTGCCAGGATCTCACCATTGCTATTTGCCGAGAGTTTAGTAGAGAGGTTTCCAGTCAGATCCGTATTGGTATATCTGTGCTCTACCAAACCGGTGGCGTTGTTTCGCAGCTCCTGATCCAGCTTAGTATGTAACTCGCTCTTCAGCTGGTTGCGCATCGCAACCTGCTTTGACAGAACATGGTAAACGGAATTATGTAAATCAGGCGACACCCGCACACATTTCGTAGAATTACCTGCTTTAATCCAGACCCTTTGAACAGTCTCATACTGTACATAGCGGTCCATATTCAGACCAATCATTAAGTCATCACATTCACCAGGCACAGACGCCTGCGCATTTGCAGCAAACAAGCCACTCAATACCAGAGGTAAAACGAGCTTAGTAACTTTCACACACTTCTCCTTAATTGTTTAATTGCAGTACAAGTTCACACAAAAGGTACAATGTTAACGCAAGATCAACCAGTTAAATTAAGGTTACATTTAAATAGCATTTTTGTGTCTGTAAAGCCAGCGGTACACTAATGGGTTTTCTGCAACTTTGTCATTGTGCTTCCTTACACATGATTCAAAGCCGACCATATGAACTGTATCCCTAACAATATCTTGCTCTCATTAAGGGATAAATCGGGTAGGCAATCACTGCCAACATCATCTAACTTGTTTCACTAAAAAGCACATTGCAATTATCCTCATACAGCGACACAAGATGAAACAACACAGTAATCATGCAAAAAGTTTGACTAAACAAGATAATCAATATTGCGAATATCAAAGAGACAGCTATACGTGAGATGACTTTGCCGGATGAATAGCGTTTAAAGGGCAGCAAAGCAAGATCTTAACGAGTTGATTGAGTGGGCTATCAGACATGACTCACCGCATTAGCAGCTCCCTTAGCTACCAACATGCACTTCTTTGGACATTGTTTTGGCATTTAGCCGTCGGTTTGATCAGATGATATGGCAACTCAGGTACTTGTTGAGTTGCCATATATATCCAGCCGACTATCAGAAATCGGGAAACAGGTTACACGCTGTATCGGCGTATATATAACAAGGGTTTTGGAATACCTTGTTACTCATACTGATGGAAAAGTCGCCGGACAGGTCAACATAGAACGACGCACCATCCATCTTTTGTACAGAAGAGGACATCTTGATGTACTTACCTGGCAGCAAGCTGGTCAGCCTATTTTTCACAGACACGCCCAATGAACCAAATTTATCATCCGGAATTGCCTTGTCCAGCGAGAACATAGCCTTACTCCAGCCGTTCGTCTTTGAGTTCAGGTAGTCTTCAATCTTGTCGCGGATCACGCCTTCAACTCGGCTATTGATGAAATTACTCAGCACAGGGACACTGATACCAAAGATCCTGGAATCAACATCCACATCTAAATGGAGCGGATCAACTTTAAGGTCATAGGCCTCGCCTTTCACAAAGTCATATTTTGCATTAACAGAAATACGCTCAACCTTAACCGTTGCGTACGCGCTCGCAATCATTGAAGGAACATTTTTCAGGGTATATTTTGCTTTAGCGTAA
The DNA here is from genome assembly GCF_001482385.1 of Pseudoalteromonas rubra. NCBI lineage: Bacteria > Pseudomonadati > Pseudomonadota > Gammaproteobacteria > Alteromonadales > Pseudoalteromonadaceae > Pseudoalteromonas > Pseudoalteromonas rubra. The sequence goes on along the minus strand of NZ_CP013612.1, from coordinate 955,508 downwards.
AACCCAAAGCCATTCACATTGGCGAGGATCTCACCATTGTGATTAGCCGTCAGGGTTGTCGACAGGCCACCTTTTAGTTCAAAGTTGGTGTACCTGTGTCTGAGTGAGCTGTTAATGCCATTTTTCAACTCGTCATCCAGCCTGGTTCTGAGTTCCGTCTCCAACTGGTTGCGCAGTGAACGTTGTCGGGCAAGTACATCGTAAACAGGGTTGTGCCGATCTGGCGACATGCGTACGCACTTTGACTGACTACCAGCACTGATCCAGAGTCTTTGCACTTCTTCTGATTCATGATAGCGATTCATTTGAGAAGTGATCATAAAATCATCACACTCTCCAGGCGCTGATGCCTGCGCATCGGTTACATAAGCGGCTGCTAGGCTACTTACGAGCAGGGGTAAAACGAACTTAACGACTTTCACTGTCATTCTCCTTATATCATTTGTGATGTGAGTTCGAAGAAATGGTACACAGCGAAAAATCGCACAACAATTCAAAATAGGGACAAAAAAGCTCAAGTTTCATCAAAAAACATAAAGTTCGCCATATCTTGTAACAGTTCCAGCTTTCTTGTCCCTGCTTTGAAGCTTAACTTTATGATTTATAAGAATAGAAAAAGAGACTGTGAGGAGCTGCTGCATGGCGAAATAAATCCAGCAGCCAACCCTCAATTGTAATCACTGCCCTTGAAATCCGTTAAAACACCTTAGCAGTAGGCTGCTTTGCTGTCAGGGTAAAACGCTGCGTTAACCCCAAGCGCTTATATTTGGCACGCATGGCTAGCTGCTTTTCGTTGTTTTTGCCGTACAAGCCATTGTGAAACTGCAACCCTTGCTGATGATCAACGCCAACAAACTTACCCATCACCACGATTTGATCAATTTCGCCCTGGTCGCCATGGTGTGCAGTTTGTGGTGATAGCATCAAACCTTCGATGTACTTTTGGGTCTCTCCCTGAGTCATAAAAACCTGCGTCTGGATCGCTTTAAAAAGCGTATTATGAGCCTGTTTAAATTCCTCGACTGACAACTGACCATTCTTATCGGTATCCGCCTTTGGAAAACTCGACGGGTCGATGGCCACCACCAGATAGGCACCTGACTCGTCAAAGTTCAGTGTGCCCTGCTCGGCCACCATTAAATGTGCATGGGCTGCGCTACTGAGTGAAAGACCAGCGGCCATCAGTAAACCAGAGATGAAATTGTGCATGCTTAAACCTCCGCTGACTACAACTTACCTTTGACACAACGCTGAAAATACGGGTATGTATCGGTGGCATAGTAATGATAGATCCCCTGAGGGAACTCAGGCGTTACACCATAACGGCCATTACATTCATCTAGGTCACCACTGCCTGCCACGTATTCCCAGTCCTGTGCAAAAGTCCCTAAGGCGTAAACTGATGTGGCTGGTCGACTATTGCTAACGTTTTGTACCAATTGATAGCTGCCCGTCATCACCTTTAGGGCCGACCCTGCGTCCTGTGCATCACTGAAACCATACCGGGCATAAATGGGAAAACCGTCAGCTGCCCAGCCAATCAGGGTCATACTGGACTCTGAACCACCGCGCATCGCAATAAAGCCTTCCGGCATACCATGATAATGATACGACCCATTGGGCTGAACGTGGGCGTTGTTGTCGTCGGTGCCAAAGTCAAAACTCGTCTGGCCAAGCGCCTCTATATGCCAATTGCCTGTGTTACCGACCAAACTACAACTGTTGCCCGAATCGTCGCAGGAACCCGCAGTATTCGCATCAATCTTAACGCCGTTGAGCACATAGCCAGTTGCCCCTCTTGGCCCTCCCAGGGTTGAGACTGTGTCTGTCTGTTCAGGTGTGAGGGGGTAACTGACTGACACCGGCGCTTCACTGATGGTGTTGGGGTTTCCCGAGTTAGGAAAGGTGCCGGTCTGATGATCGGGGATGCCATTCGCAGTGAGTAGCCGGGCGATGCCTGTACAACTCCAATCAGCATTGCTGGTCATTTGCACCGACGCTGAGTCATTGAACTCATTATAAAAGTAATCACACAGTACTCCGTCAGTCGAGCCCGACGTCAAGGCTGTGCCTGTGTCTGTGTTCAACTCGGGGGCTTCTGACCCTGAATCATCAGAGCCAGTGCCATTATCGCCCGTATTGTCTGTCGTATTATCGCTCACTGTTGCGGAGCCTGAGCTGCTGCCACTGACCTCACCACTTGGTGAACTCGACTGCACCTGAGTACTGCTGTCATCTCCAGACCCTGAACCACCGCATGCGGACAACATCCACACCGATACCCACACTGTCAACAACGACCTTTTATGCACTATATTCATACTAATCACTCCCATAGAGCTGAACATCTGATAGCCTTTGCTGCTATCTCTGATCTCACTATATGAGTGGATTGTGCAAACACCGCGCAAAGAACGTGCAAATACTGTGCAAGGTAAAAACATTGCACCGCCAACCAACCAGCAGCCAACGAACAAACATGGAGCCAGGCGTCCAGTGAGGCAAAATGTTAGAGTAATTTTTCCATGAGCAGTAGCGGCTTGCCCTGATACTCGCTGCGATCAAACTGATCGTACCCCTGCTTTTGATAAATATGGATCCCTCGGGTATTTTCGGTAAACACATCCAGCCAAATACGTTTACGTCCCAACTCATTGACGCAATAGTGTTCCATGCAACGCATTGCGTGTTGACCAATACCACGACCCTTTTCGCTAACCACAATTCTGCGAAATTCCACACTGGCCGTATCATCCAGAGAAAGAATGATAAAACCAGCCAGAGTTTGGCGCTCGTAGATAGATAAATAAATAATCTGTGCGTGCGCCATCGCGGCAAGGTGTTGCTCTATGCTGCAGGGAATAATAAACCCGGCAGTATCATCCGCACTTTCCATCTCCACAAATCGCGCTATTTCTGATGGTTTTGATTTTTTTAGTTCTATCATAGTACTCCCCGGCTTCTGAGATCAGACGTCCTGACTTAAATAACGCCGGGAAAAAAAGTCCACTAAGTGCCCAGCATTCATCAGTCATTAACTTTACAGGATCAACTGCATGCTGGCGATGTGCTTATTAACGCTAAACCTGCAATCGCAGCGCGCAGAAAAGGTAAAAATACAACCCCATAAACTTGACAAAAAAAACACATAAAACTAACTTATATTTCACCAATCACAAGGAGTGGATTTGTAATGAAAAAGTTACCACTGACCGCATGGATACTTGCCGCATTGCTGAGCCATAGCACACTTGCGCACACCAACAGCCAGATTAGTAAGCAGGCAATGGCTGAGTTCAAAGAAATGCAGGTGGCATTTGATGAAGGCGCCAAATCACTTGGGATAAGTGTCGAGCGCTATGCCAATGTCACTCAGAAGTACGAACGCTTTATGACCAAACTGGCTGCACCAAAGGGCTATCACGACAGTGAAGTGCCTGATGACATCTTGCCTTTCAACCAGATCCCTGCTGTACAGGAAGCAAAGTACCATGCTGACGGCTATTCCCCGGAATTTGAACAACGCCTGAGAGCCGAGATCAACCAAAATGATGCCCGCCTGGCCACCTACCTGGGTCTGACAACCGAACAGCTTCACCCGTTTGTGAAACAGTACGCTCAGTTTGTGATGGATGGCAGAGTCATGAGCGACAACATGATGGGGAAAGGTAACTTCTCCGTCAAGGCTATGGAAAGGTTCGAGTATGTGTGTCGCTCAGAATGCGCCAGCTTTGGTATGACTAGTCTGGATTATCTTCACTTACGAGAAGGACTGCGAGCACTGCATTCAGGTGGCTATTATACCGACGTTAAAGTTGTTACTCGCAATCGTGACGGTTCTTACCATGACACAGCTATCTGGCGCGTGCGTATGGATGGGCGCATATGGCGGGAGCGCGCTGCAAATTGCGACAGTGAATTTGGTTGCCACCAGGAACCCTAATCGCTTCAGCTCCCTTCGCTATAAACACTTTTTCAGGCTGGGTGGCGACCACGAAATACATGATATTTGCGGCACCCAGATATACCCTTGCTTGTCGCAGCCATAGGTCACCCCCTCGGCATTTATCTGGTAAAACCCTGCTATATACAAACAAAAGATGGCGTCCAGTGCGTCTTCATTACTTTTGAGGGCTTGCCCATTCAACGATTCAATATAGGCCTCAGACAAGATATAAGAGAACGGCTCTGGTACCTGAAGTGCCAAAACCTTAGAGGAAGCGAGCTGTGCAATTAAACTAGCCAGCGCTGTCTGACCGGCTTTTCTTGTGGCCACATCTCCTTTTTTATAAAGCAGCCTTTCGGGCAACTCAAAACACTCGATCATCGCAGGGTGTGGATAACACTCAATTTGCCATTGTGAATTAGCCAAATGCCCAAACCCAAGCTCCTGCAATGCCATAGAGAGTACAACACTTGACGCATCGGGATATAAGGTGGTGTTTGAGGTATGGCAAGACGCCTTTCGCGACCCATACGCTCTGCTGAGCTGTTTTTCACACTCCCGCTGACCAGTCTGATTTTCAATGATCAACGGCGCATCGATCGCAATACCTGTCAGCGAAGGTTCGTTCGCGATGAACGCCATCACATCCTCGATCCCAAACAATGCAGGCTCCAAAGCCTCCAAAGACAAAATCCCCTGGTCCAATTGCCCGATTGCCGCTGCGGATGGATTCTTTTCACTATGCCAGGCCAGATCGAGTCCCATCAACCTCATCATATTGTCCTTTACCCTTTGCTATTTTTATTTGCCACGCTTTACCTGCTTCACCGTACTTCAGTGGCCAGTTTTAGTAAGTGTGCACTGAAATTCAGGCCACGCCGCTTTGCATCTGTCAGATTGACACGAAAACTGAGATTATTGGCATCGGCTATCAGGCCTATCATGGCCCCCTGACGAAACCCTTCACTGGTATCGGCAACCACCAACACCGGAGACTGCGCCAGGTCTTTCAGCCAATACTGGGTTTGTTGGCGGTTTTGCTGGCTTAAAAACAAAATATCGCATTGCGCTACATGCGCGCTGTCGGGCAGTTCGATGACTTCGGTGTCATCGTCCACTTCCTGCTCGTGCAGCAAAGAATTAATGGCCTTAAACAGGTCCGGGTTACCAACCACACAAAAACTCAGTTTATCGGGCGGCGGCGGCGGCCACTTACTGAACTGGCTAAATCGATATAAAAACGCCGCTTTGAGCTCGTTCTCACTCAGGTTCTGAGCCTTCCCCTCAAACCAAAACAATAAAAAAAATACGGCAGCGAGCAGCTTAATCATTATTCCAGCTCCAGTTAACCGACAAGTGCACCCGACGACGACGCTGAAAATAAGGTACAAACCCGTCATCGGTTATATCAAGAATTTCTTTGTCGGTAATATTCCTGATTCCCAGAGCAATGAATAAGTCCTCCTCGTTTTGCCAGTTTACACTGACATCATGGCTGGCAAAGCCCGGCAGATGGCTGTCAAAAGTTCTTCGTTTGCTGACGGCATAAGAATTCACACTCAATGTAAAGCCTGAATGACCAAGCGGTAAGCTAAAACGCACCTTACCGATCAACTCCGGTGAATTGGCGATACCAAACCCTCCTTTTAGTTGTGAGCGCTGAATGGCTGTGCTGGCGATCAGTGACATGCCGTTGGCCCAGCGCTTGTCTGCACCAAACTCAAAACCATGACTGCGAATGGGCGGCGGATTAAAGTAGATTGGCCAGAAAAAATCCTGATGGATGAGGTTATCTATGTTGGCGTAGTACAGCGTGCTAAACGACGACAGCGAGTTGCTCCAGCGCTGCACCAAGCTGATTTCATTATAATCAATGGTTTCATTGTTCGGATTAGGCTCATTGAAAACGTTGTTCGCATTACGCTCAAGATAGTTTGCAACTCTGAACGCCCGACTGTGACGCAGTAGCAGGTGGTGACCTTCTGTGACACTGTATTTGGCTGTGAAACTGGGAGACCACCTGGCTGAACTAAAGTCAGAATTATCATATCTCAGTGCCCACTGAAATTTAAATTTTGGGGTAATACGCCACATATCCTGAACATATACGCCATAGCGATTTTCGTTACTTTTTTTCTCAAAGTTAAACTGAGTAGGCAGGCTGGAGCGGGAACTAAATTCCTGCCGGTGGTCTCTCTGAAAGTCTATTCCCACCATAAATTCGTGGTTTTCCACCCCCAGAAACACCAGTTGTCCATCCACATTGCTCCAGCGTCCCGAATTCCTTGGACGGACAAACTCCAACCCGCCATCAGGTAAGATAAGCGGAAAGTTACGGACCAGATCGTTACCATGGGTAGAGATATGAAAATACGCCTCTATGTCATCCGAGATGGTGTCATCAAAAGTCAGCGCGACAAAAAAAGCCTCATTGTCTAGTGTCTCAAGTTCAGGTGACTCAATCTCTGGTGCCCCAGAACGCAGCACACTAAAGCCATCGGGGAAACTGTGTTGACGCCGTGAAGCCGCAGCCTGAAACTGAAAACTGCCACTTTGATGGCTGAACATGGCCCTGCTGCTGCTTTCTTTGTTCAAATGTTGCCAGGCCAGCAGTTCGGGTGGTGCGCCCGGTACAGGAAAGTCGATAGAGCGCAGCCTGGAACCGCTCAAAGAAAGCCAGCTATCCGCGCCGCCTTCTGAACGAAACCCGGCTGTAATCCGGCCATGCTGTGTTTCATCGTTGGTCACAGAGAACGCGGTGTTCAGACCACGCAGTTTGCTGCTGGTCTTAGTGACTATGTTAATTACCCCGAGCAGCGCATTGTTCCCATACAAAGCAGCGGATGCACCTGGGCTATACTCCACCCGCTCAATCAGCCCCACATCGACAAAATTTTCATACCCAATAAGCCCGGCATCCAAAAGGTTCTCGTTCATCCTGGTGCCATCTAGTAAAAATAAAAAGCGCGAATTAAAATCCCCGGGCCGGCCTATCCCCCTTGCCCCTAGATAAATGAACGAGCTGTTATCCCGGGTCGTGATCCCTACAAACATGGCCAGAATGTCTGCCAGTGATTGTAAATTGAACTGCCTGATGTCCTTATCGGTGATCACGTGAGTCACGGCCATACTGTCACTACTGGAGCGCTCGATTCTGGAACCCGCTGAAATTTGCGTATTACTAGGTAACTGGTTGAGCTGCTGGCTCAATAAATCTTCCAGGTTGGGTAGTGGGTTGTTTTGGGCTTGTGCGGTGGCGCAAAGCACGCAAATGAACCCGACGATAAGATACAGCTGCTTCATACGGGTGCCTGTTTGCTGAATACCTTGAAGTTATTTTTCCCGGCGCGTTTAGCTGCATACATGGCATCGTCGGCACAATTGAGCAGATCCATGGGCGCATCAGCATCCAGCGGCGTATAAGCAAGACCTATACTGATCCCAATTGGCATCACAGTATCTTTGACCATAATGGGCCGGTTAATAATGGTGACAATCCGCGCGGCCAGTTTTTCAGCGTTCTCTGTCGATTCTATACTGGGCAGTAATAACGCAAACTCGTCACCACCCAGTCGACAAAGCAGATCATCACTACGGATCATGGCGCCGATCCGATTTCCAACCTCAATCAGAGTTTCATCACCAGCATCATGGCCATAATTATCGTTGACGAACTTAAAGTTATCCAGATCAATGAACATCAAGCAGCTCAGCGGCCTGGGATTGCATCCCTCGCAGGTTATTTCTTTGAGTAACTGATTCAGGGCAACCCGGTTAGGTAAATTGGTGAGTGGGTCAGTACGTACCATTTGTTTAAGCTGCTGACCCTGGGCTTGCTCTTGCTCTAGCTGCTGTTTCAGTTCAGCCTGAGAAATATCCACCCGCTTGAGTAACTCATTGAAGCTACGAGTTAAAATGCCTATTTCATCGTCCCGGATCACATTGGCGCGTAACTGAAAGTTGTGTTCATTGGATACCCGTTGGGCCAGCTCCGACAAAGTGATCAGGGGCATCAGAGCCTGACGCTGCACACGTGCCAACAAAAAAACAGAGCCCGTGAATAAGGCGACAATCAGCAACGCCAACATAAGAACCAGCTGTAAATACCAATACATCATGCCGGTTAAGTCGAGCACCATGATCAGGTCGCCCTCAAGCTTGCCTTTGATTGTCACCGGATAATATAAGCGCATTCGCACACCTTCATATTCGCGCTGAGATTCAGTGCCAACTTGTTGATATAAAGAAGAAGATGGCACAAAACTGGGGTTAGCATACTCGCTAAACACTTTACCTTTTGCATTACGCAAAGACACAAACAGCACATCTTTATTGATCCCGACCAACTCAAGCTCTTTGCTAGCGGTATCTGCGTCATTAAAAACCAGCATAGGCACCACGTTATGCGCCAGCTGAGCGAGGTTAATTTCTGCGGTTTCCGCCTGACGGTCGCGGACCACAAACCACAGCAATATCGAGGTTAGCGAAAAGACCAATAGCATACTGCTTGCCATCACCGACAAGTTAAGCTGAGTTAATCTCTTCACAAGAGACATAGAAGGTAACGGCTCGCTCAAGTGCCCCCCAACAAACCAGACGACTGTATTGTCTTAATAAATATAGAAGACAGCTGTTCAAAAAACAGTAAGTGGCAGGTAATTAGGGAAATTTATTAAGTTTATTACAACAAACGAAAGGTCACAAAGTAGCGGGCAGATATGTTACTCAGTTTTCAAAGTACCTGCGAGACAAGCTCAGAGACACAATACAACTTGATACGCGTTTCGCAACTAACAACGTGAGTGAGGCTTCTACGAGCGCTAGCCTTGAGTTAAAACACAAGCTTTTCTTGGTTATTAATCATCAGCGTCATGGGGGTACTAGCAGGTTTGCTGCTTATATTGCTCGCCATTACGCAAAGGCTGCCCATATTTGTGTTTGCCCGCCCTATCCAGCTTAATGTAATCTTTGCCGGGGCCAGTTGTTATCAGGCAAATCGTTCCGTCATTAGCTTCTGACGCGTTATCAACTCTCAATAAACTAAACCAGAATCATTGAGTTACGAGAGTGAATTGCTAACTTTTATATCGGTTAATGAGGTTATCAAAAGCACGCCAAAAGTGCGTTTGTTCACTGTCTTCAAAATCAACCCATTTCAATTGCTGAGAACCCAGATACAGGGAATAGAATTCAAATACAAAATGTTTGGCATCTGTGTCCTGTTTAAAGTCGCCTTTTTCTATTGTTTGATTCACCAGGTTCTCAAGGAAAGAAAGTAACAAGGTTAAATCTCTTTTCAACTTGTCTCGTACAGGCCCAGGTTGATCATCAAACTCACTCGTAGCACTGATATAGATACAGGACTGGGCCTGTTGGCCATACCACTTCTGCCAGAGTTCAACCGTTTTAAGTAATCGATCAAAGGGGTCTTCAATATCATTGAGAGGCTCAATAACCTGTTCGCGAAAAACCTTATGGGCATACTCCAACACCGCGAGCTGTAAATTCTCTTTGGATTTGAAGTGGGCAAACAATCCGGACTTAGACATCTCGGTAGCCGCGGCTAAACTGCCTATCGTTAGATCGTTTAAGCTGGTGCCTGTGGCAATATTAAGCGCAGTTTCTAAAATTTGTTGGCGGGTTTGCTTGCCTTTTCTCATTTGATGCCTCGATGTGATTAAAATTAAGTAGGTCTATTAGTACACTCGATAAACAGGCAATGGCTGTTAACATTAGCGCGACAAAAGCTACATTATGATTGACGGGTAATTGATGAAAAATAGCTGAGTGTATAATGCCCCACCCCATCCCTAAATGGAATAATATACTGATAATTCTAACCTCTTTCACCTGTATCTGCTTTTCTTCAAAAAGCCAAAGCGCCAGGCTAAGTGTTAAGTAAGCAGCACCTAACAGCCGTACAAACATTGGAGAGCCCACCGCATTCAGCCCCAAACCTTCCAGTAGCTGCATTGGAAAGAATGTGAATGGTATCGCCCAAAATATAACCAGCAGTCGTGCAGATAGTTTTAGTCTTGAAGTCATTTCGGTGTTTCCTTTTTTTTAGATAATAGCACGAACGTTCGTTAATGCAACTAAAAAGTTGACGGAAACTTAATCAAAATTGTCCAGCGTCACCTGAAGCACTTAATCGCCTCGCTACAAGGCTAAAGGTAGGGTCTGGCAGCGATCCAGATAGATGCCACAGAGCGCCATGCACCGGGAAGATAAGGGAAGCAAAACTTGATAGGCTAACATTGAACAACAGTCTCTCAAAACCAGCAAGCTCCAGACATAAACCAATCTTGAACAATAGACACACGCATTAAGCAAAAAACAAAGACAGGAGCCTGACTATCGCTCTGATACCTGATAACACTTGTCAGCAATGTATCAAAGTGACAGCCAGTGACCCGTCAAATGTTGTTGCAACAAATTGTTTGAATACATGCTAAATTTTCCCTGGTTTTGTTCTGACTGATGAGAAAAGATAATCTCAGCAGGCAAAAGTATGGGGTTTTTAAACTTTACATGTGCCTCAAAAGCTGGCGGCAGTACATCAGACAAAGCAGATAAAACCCTGCCTTTACTCCACATGCCATGAATAATATGCCTTTGAAAACCATATAACTTTGCAGTCAACGGATACAAATGGATCAGATTGTAATCACCTGATACTTTGGCGTAGTTGCGTCCCAGATTGTTGGCTAATGTCCAATTTTCTGTCGCCCCTTTAGGCTCAATGGGCTTCCTCAATGCAGGCATATTGCCACGGGCAATCGTTTGAACTTCCTGCCTGAGCAAATTTGTGCTTGCAGAGCGCCAAACGAGTTCATCCCCAACATACGCTTCTGTATTTAAGGTAAATTGCCACCCCCTTTTATGAGAGATCAAATCAGATGAGTAACATTTGATATCGAGACTCTCATTAATATGGATCGGACGTAGTTGACTTATAGTATTTTTTATATGCACTAACCCCATCAATGCGAAAGGAAAAGACTCTTCCAATACCAAAGACATCTGTAGCGGAAACGCCATAATATGCACAAAAGTAGGCGGAAGTTGCTCACTTTTATTCCATCCGATCACCGAATTAAATTGCCGTAGTTTCTGTTCAGAAACTCTCATCCCTTGGCACTTTAATACGGTTACTGGTAGTAAAGGAGCGCCTGTAGCTATTGTTCGCTTGCAACTAGCCCGACCTAACAAACCTATCGTATTCGGTAATGCTTCGGGCTCTATTAATAATGTTGAATTATCTGACACTATTCCTCATCTCCATTGATGCCAGGGGTTAAGCCGGCCTTAACCAGATCTTTGTACGACACACAACTTCAAATATTAATATTTACAAATAAACGCCTTGGGTTTGTGCTGAACGTTTGGTGTTAAAGGGGCGTTCGTAACGCCCCTTTTTGGTCATATTTTATTGAAGCTTTTCCCAAGGCTCTCCTTGAGTGGAGTGTTGCTTAGGATTCTGATTGAAGTTCCACCATTTCGCGCGGTAACGCACACCCTCGTACACGACTTCGTCTCCACCAACATACTCCCGGTCAGCCTGCCAGGTAGTGCCAACAGCGGAAATATCTGTCCATTGATTCGCTAAACAGATAACACTGTCAATTTCGCTGTCAGAAGATTTAGTGCCGTCTGCAAAATCACAGTAGTTTTCACTTTGCTTGTAAGCACCAATGATTCTTTGTGCAAACTGAATTGCTTGTTCCTTTGTCGGTATTGAGCATGTACCGTCTTGCTTAACAACGGCCTCCCACTTCCAGTAACCTTTACTGAAATCCATTGGTCCACCACTGTTTACGTGCCAAAAGCTACTAGGTCGAGTCGCTCTGTCCAGAGTGGCCGCCGAGTAATCCGTTACCCACATATAGATTCGACGTGTTGCACCTAAATCTTTAAGCGTTTCGAATTCCTGAGGAAGGCTTACCAAAAACTCAGATAAAGCAGCATATGAAGATTCAGCACACGCCAGCGTGTTACCGGGGATCTCTACATTGTGACCGTACGTGTTAAGCTCTCCATAAAAACCCCATTGAACATGGTTCGGAAAGGCAAACTCTTCATAACCAAGTATAGGGAGGTATTCTGCTCCGGAGATTGTGTACCCTTTAATTTCAACTTTTTTCATATCACTTGCTTCAGCATGCGAGATGCCAGCAATCGGCAAAGATAAAAGCATAGCCATGGAGAGCATTTTATTTTTAATATTCATTGGAAAGTTCCTTAAACATAAACCCTTAGAAATAAATAATCTCAAGTGAAAAACCACTCACCCGTTTTTATAATAAGCACCTGGCTTTCTCTACGCACAGGGATAACCCCCAAAAAGTAAACCACGTACAATTTATAATACTTCTAAAATCAATCAACCGAGAAAACTCTCAAATCCGACAGTGCTTTTATAAAACAATCACTAGGACCTGGAAGCTCGCCCCAAAATTTATTGCACCAACCGTATTTATAACTAGAAATTGAGAAAAAAAACTAACAAATTAAAACCAGATAAATATAGACCACAAGCCTTACACTAATTTATTTATATAGGTTTTTTATAGTAAACCCAGGGAGTTGGCTTATCTTAAATAGGCTCACGCCAACTCCAGCTACATACTTAATTAGAGAATCACTTTTCAAAAATGTCAGTTTGATTCTGGCTGTTCTAATGCGCCCCTGTTTGAAATAGAAGGGTCAATTTGACTTTTCCTTGTTCGGGAGTAAAGCAAAAGTGCAAAAGTGACAGTACACCCAATTAAGGAGAAGTACGTGAAGAATGAAACAACATGTGGGACAGATATGAAATCAGGGAGCCTGGCAAAGTAAAAACCTTGATAATTAATATCATATAAATAAAGTAACTTTGCATTAATGATCATCAAATGACTTGCCGTCAGGATTCTGGTATGGAAAAAGTCTCCTGATTTCATCGCCAAAACAACTGAAGAAAGGTGTAATATTGGCACAATGACCTTAGGGAGATAACTATTGTATTCAACAAGTAAAACACCTGATATCCAGAATAAGTATAATACTTGAAGTAGTTTTGGTTCATTCACTCCAAATATTAAAACTCTTGATGAGTCTGTGACCTTAGCGCTAAGCCCTTTAGTGTCTTTGAAAAAAAGAAGGATCCCTACAAAGAGCATGAAAGAATTCAACATCAAAAGGTAAACTTCTTTGGTATATTGAGCATAGATGAACCCGCCTACCTGTAAGAAGAACCATCCACCAAACAGGAGCTTCAATCCCCTTTTAACATTCTCACCCAAGTTGATTTTATGTGAAAACAACAATAGCAAGACAAATATATTAAAAACTGTCTCCAGCACAATCAATCGGCGAGTGTAAAAATCAGCATAATCAATAAATGGAATCAACAAAATAGGAATACCAAGAACTATTAACACTTCATATTTAAAGCCCTTTCGCGCGAAGGCGAGAATCCCACTCAAATATGCGTAGCTGACGATATAAACGATAGCCACGGAGCAAAGAAAAAGAATAACTTGAGAGACCACTTGGTTTTCCAACATACTTACGTCCATTTCTTTTTTATCAATTACACTCTTACTTTTAGCCTATTGAACATTAAAGTACCGAGTATTATTATTTATTTCATACACCTATGGTTACATAAAAGGAAATTGCTGTAAATAGTATAATTCACGAATTTTCACTGATAAATTAACACAAAAAAATAATTGAAAATCACTTGAATTTACAATTAACATCAATTCCCACCTCACTTAACACAAGGTAAGAAGTGATGATTTATAAATAACAAAATAAAAGCCTATTACTTTATGTATAAAATATTATCTTACTAATATAAAAACATCTTCCAATTCATAAATATGATAACCATCCAGGTTTGCCCGTGCAGCGTTGATCATGGCATTTGCAACGCACTGACCATCTATTGGACGATATTTTTTCATCCAGGGTATTAATGATAAAATCCCGAGTACTCCTATCAGGAGTGTTTCACCAATTCGCAGTGACTCCCGACTTCCACCTAGAACAGAGGGTCTGATAATGCTGATCTTTTCAAATTTGAGCTTTTTGACTGCTGTATCTAGTTCACCTTTCATCCTTGAATAAAAGACAGCAGATTGAGTATCGGCGCCATAAGAAGACAACAAAACATAGTTTTTAACCCCGCTTTGGCAGGCCAGCTCAGCGACTCTATATTGCATATGAAAATCGACGTTGTACTGAGCAGCGCGCGTTTTTGCGATTTTAACCGTTGTTCCTAAACAAGAAAAAAGCACATCATAACCCTCAAACATGTTGTCATCGGGTAATTGATCAAAGTTCACAATACTCTGTGATAAACGAGGGTGGGTGATCCCCGTAGCCCGCCGCGCCAGAACTTTAACGTGCTCAATAGAACTGTCTGCCAGCAGTTGCTCAAGCAAGCTTTTTCCCACTAATCCGGTCGCACCTATAAGAATCGCTTTCACTTTAAATTCCAACTAGTTAGGCGTATAGCTTGTGATAAAAAACAGCCAAAGATTCCGCAGATCTTATAATGCCACGATGCCCCAGGTTGTTCGTTTCTATCAGACTAGCCTCAGGCCATGCATCGACCAGCACTTCACTTTCAATTTTTTTCACATAAGTATCATGATTGTCATGAATGGCTACTAACGGAATGGATATATGCTCAATATTTGCGTAACCACTGTAGGTATCCCAACTACTATCACAAATACCGTATCTATTCAGAACAACTTCAGAAAGGTGGCGCTTCATTGCTTCAGATAGATTTAATTGGGCTGATAGCTTTTCAAATATGCCATAGAAACTTGACGGAGCACTGATAATGCCTATTCGCTGTACTGGCAGGCCAGACTTCACTGCGTTGACAGCCGCAAGCCCCCGAAGCTATATCCGATTATGCTTCCTATGCTATTAAACTTTTGATGTAGTTGTTGAATGCAGCCGACAAAGTCTAATAGATCTGATTGCTTACCTTCCGATTGACCATGAGCGACAGAATCAAATGCCAGCACGCAGTGATTTTTTTCCACTAGAAGCTTGATCAATGTCGAAAAATGAGATGACTTCGATTCCCACCCGTGCACCAGAATCACGTCAGGCTGTTTACCTCCCCATATATAGTATTTACAGTCAACCCCAGGCCTTAAAGTAAACGTATCAGTGACATCAGCGGTTTTTAAGAACTTATCTTTAGGATCATTTTTTTTAACTCTGGGTTTAAAAATGAGGTCACCCATCATTTTCTTTGTGTAAGTTGGCAAGATAACCTCGGCCACTCTGACAAAGTTACGGAAGCATTTCAGAGTCAACCCGCCTTTGAACTCAGGTCCATCATATTGCTTGTATGACAAAGAAATTCTATCTCTGTATTCCATCGTAGACATTCTCACTATACGTCTTTATAAAAATATACTGGCCACTCAGATAGCCCCTAAAAACACCTGTTTGTTCGGGGCTTTAGCACACTTAGAGTGAAATATAACTGCCCTGCAGATAGTTGTTTCTCACCTGCAACCGCTTTACCTTGCCACTAGTTGTTTTCGGTATGGTGGATTGCTCCACAATGACAACTTCACCTGGGCGAATTGCATGTTGTTCAAAACACTGTGCGACTATCTGCTCTTTGAGCTCCTGTAACTCAACTTTTCTTTGCCAGGACCTTTCAATCTCCTGCACTATGATAAGTTGTTCACTGTCCTGATCGATGGAAATGGCAGCGCCACTATCGGCCCTCAATGCAGGCGATACAGATTGAACCGTGTTTTCAATATCAGAGGGGAAGTAGTTTTTTCCATTGACAATGATAAGCTCCTTCAGGCGTCCGGTAACAAATAGCTCTTTCCCATCAAAGAACCCATAATCTCCGGTTCTTGCAAATGGTCCTCTGCCGTCAGAGGTGTACGCCTGAAAAATATCTTCGGTTTCGACGGGCTTTTTCCAATATCCATCGGCAATACTCTCACCGGCTAGCCAAATCTCGCCTATTTGCTTTTCACCCAGTACTTTTTGTGAGGAGGGGTCAACAATCAACACTTGGTTTTCAAGCACGTCACCGGTACTGACCAGCTCCCGGCTATCATGACCCGGTTCAGTGATCATGACGTTATGAGACTGTAGCGCAGCTTTATCCACATTAACTGTTTTGTATGCTCTCCCGGAGTCACACCCGGAAATAAACAATGTGGCCTCCGCTAACCCATAACAGGGGTACATGGTTTCCTTTTTAAATCCATAGCGCGAAAATACTGCGGAAAAATCCTTAAGGGTTTGAGATTGGATTGGCTCTGCACCATTAAATGCCACTTGCCAGGAGGACAAATCAACGTCCTTCATTTGCTTTTCGTTATGATGCTTTAAACAAAGCTTATAGCTAAAGTTGGGGCCGCCACTGGATGTCGCACCGTAACGTGAAATCGCTTGTAACCAACGCATAGGTCGCCTTAAAAACGTCATTGGCGACATGATATTAGAGGTAAAACCCCCGTACAGAGGTTGTATAATTCCGCCAACGAGTCCCATATCATGAAAAGGCGGCAACCAACTCACTACCTCGGAGTTAGCTGTGTGCCCAAACTTTTTATAAATCACCCCAGAGTTATGCACCAGGTTGCGGTTAGGCACGATCACCCCCTTGGGGTTACCGGTTGAGCCAGACGTATATTGCAAAAACGCAATTTTTTGCGTGTCGATAGAATGATTCTGCCCGGCATATATACCCAGTTCATCTACCACGATGATGCCAAACACGTCCGGTGACAAGTTTTCCTGTTTAAGCCAACTGAGCAAACGATCTTTAAGCGCAGAGTTTGTCAATATATAACGAGGCTTACAGTCGTTGATTATTACGCGTAGCCTGATACTGTCCGAGTGAGATAACATCGGATACGCTGGAACAGCCGTCACACCGCCGTATAGACAGGCATAAAAGCTGGTGATGTAATCCAAACCTGACGGAAATACAAGCAGCGCACGATCAGCCTCTTGCCCCTCAGAAACCGGCGAAAAGCTTGCTGAAATCACTCGCATTCGTAGCAGCAACTCAGCGTAAGTTAGCTCTTCATACTCATCCAGCCCATTGTGTAAAAACCGGTAAGCAACCATGTCTGGCTGATTTCACCCTCGCCACTGACATATTTCGGCAACTGAATTGGCCGTCAACCCAATTTCAGAATGAGGAACATGATAAAAATCATCAGTATTTTGCGTCATTGTAATACGACCCTTTAAATAAATTGACCCAATGAAAAGCACTCAGTGTTGATACTGTGTGTTTTTAGCAAACCCCATTTTCTTCACACAGTGACCTTAACTCTCCCAGAGTTTTGCACTCAAATACCTGGGTATCCGACAGAGTGATGGAAAAAATATCTTCAATGTTGCCAACCAATTCAAATATTTGTACTGAATCTAATCCGAGCCGTTGAATACTCATATTATGAAGATCGTCTTCACTTTCTAAAGACGTGAATACACTTAATGACTCTGCCTGTACATTTTCAATGGCTTCACATAAAACCCGATAAAAAGGTAGATTTTCAATTTCGCTTTTCATGAATTATCCTTACTAAATAGTCCTGCTAGATGACAGCCTTTTACGACTTTTCGTTCTGTTTCAGCAAGCATTCGTTCTCTTGCCTGAGGTAGTTTGGTCCAATGGATCTCTGGTTCATAATGGTGCTCCTGGTGATACCCATTATTAAACCAAAGGAGGTTATATACGGAGGTGTAGCAACTGACTGAGTTACTCAATTTGTTATCAGGGCTGCATCCATGATGCTCGGCATAATTTTCTAATGACGCCATTGAGGTGCCGATATAATGAACTGGTAAAACAAAAACCAATACAGCCCATGGGTTAATGATCGTAAGACAGGTGATGAACAATGCTAACACCACGATTTCAATCAGAACAAGGCTCCCGTTGCGCTGACTCGAATCTTTATATAAAAACGCGATTGATAATCTGAAGTAGCTTAAAAGTGTATACCGAAGCATTCCTTCTTCTTTACCATTTTTGCCGTAATAGTATAAAGATGACTTATCTTTAGGCGGCTCACCATTTTTCCACTTGTCATTGTTATGAACGTGGTGATTTATGTGATGCGACTTATAAAATGATTGAGGCATGATTAAGCCAAGGGTATTTAAAACCGAAAACCACCCATTCAGATAATCAGATTTAAAGAATGTATTATGAATAAAGTTATGAGCAATACATTGATAGTTTGTACACATCAGCATGATATTCGCCAACGCGAACATGCATAAATTCATCATCGATAGTTGCTCAAAATAGAGTACAGGCAAAACCCAGCAAGCGACATGCAGCATACTCAATATGACCAGAAATATGTCTCTTCTGCTGTGCTTAAACATCTTGCTTTCTCCAGTTCTGTCTTTGGGTAGCCATTACTTTTCGCTCAGCATCCGTGGCATAGTTCTCCTCCCAGTAAATCAGTTTGTCTTCCATCATTCGGAACCAATAACCCGGGACGAGCGCCTTCATCATCTGGACAACATATCCATGCTCAATCATCATATTTTCGTTTGTTGATCCCAACAGCCAATATTCTTTGTTCGGATTGGCATGGTGATCGGAATGTCGAGTCAAATTCAACAATGCCGAAGAAGAGTATGAGGCAATACAATCCCAGCTATGCTCAGGTCTCACTTTGGTCTGAGGGATACGCACCAGTCCATAATGCTGGATGTAATTGGTACTTTCGTAATTGGCCTTAGACACAAGCATGATGATCAGATACAGCATCACTCCCATCCAACCAGCAAGGACAAATGTACAGGCAGCGATTGCCAGCGTTACGAAATACCAAGGCAGGAGCTTGTTACCAAAACTGAACGCTGAGCGGGATGATCTTTCTAACCGAACTTTTTCAAACTGCCAGGCTTCTCGGTGCTGTCCGAGCGCGGAGCGCAAAATAAAGCGGTATAAGTTTTCACCACGACGCGCTGTTGCGGCATCTTCTTCTGTACCAATATTCTTGTGATGGCAGTGAACATGCGAAATAGCAAACTGGCTGTCCCCAACGATTGCCAGGGACACATGCCCCATAAACATATCCAATTTACTCAGCGTACGATGTGTTAGTTCATGGCCAACCACCATATTAATGCTTATCACAAACCCGGTTCCGACGGCTGCAACTATGGAACTGAGAAGAGATGGATTTGCCAGCTCAGAAAGAGAGATGCCGGTCAGTTCCATTATTTTGCTTAATACCAAGCCATGATAGTCACTGGCGGTAACGCAAACCGAGGCAACGGCCACGAAAGACAACAGAATATGCAAATACATAAACCCATTCAAAATGAAAGGAAAGCGGGTCGGCTCATCGTTTTGCATGGAGTCTGTAATTCTGTCGAATACTAAATAACAGACGAGAATGAAAAGAAAGTTAAGTAGCGGATACCAACCCCCTAACAAATTAGCGATAATCAGCAAGGGTAAGTAGAGTAAAGGCACTATAGAAAATCGTATATATTTCATTTTATTACCTAATATCAATTGTGTTATTTCCAAACGATTCAGCTTCTATGCTTGAGGCTCGGACTAAATATCCTTTGAGTAGCTCAACACATGAGTTTATGAGTGGCTCAGAGCCGCACATTAGAAAGTGCTCAGTACCAGTCAGCTTTTCTGCCGTTTCTAAGCTAAACATGTTCTGCAAAAGTTCTGGTGCTCGAACTGGTACAAACCCGCCCTGTTCATAATTTTCACGCGACAACGCAATCTGAAAATCAAATCCAGGGTAAGTGTCTTTAAGGTGGTTTAAACGGCTAAGATCGTAGGAGTGGGCTTTATAACGCACCGCATGAATGAGATGAACATTAGAAATCTTCCCGGATTTCATCCATTTTTCTGCGATACCTAATACCACCCCTAAAGCCGATCCTCCGGCAATAGCGACGCAACGATTGGTCTCGGGAAACGAATGCCCAAACTTGCCTTCAGGCTGCCCCAGCTCAACGGTTTGGTTTACATTGTTTGCATCCGTCAACCAAGGGGAGCAAATACCCTGCTCTTTAACGGCAACATCAATGCTAATTCGGCCTTCATCTACGCCAGCCACAGAATAATAACGACCTTGCCCAAGCGCGGGAATATTCACCATCAGGCTCTGTCCGACTTGCGCTTCTAATGCTGTCTTCAATGTGATCCGAGAAACACTGTCACTCAGAGTTTCAACCGTCTCAATCAAAGCGGATTCAAATTGCGCATCCTGCTCCACTTCGTTCACAAAGCTCAATTTAAGGTCACTTTCTGGGACCGCCTGGCAAGAAAGGATATAGCCCTTGCTTTGCAATTCTGGAGAGAGATAAGCCTCCAGGTCTACCAACGAACTACACTTACCGTCCGTGACTTTGGCAAGGCACTTTTGACAAGATCCAACCTGACATGAATATGGGACTTCAATGCCTTCATCAAGAATGCTGTCCAAAATGGTACGTTTTCTGTGCAGCTTAAACGACTGACCTTTTACTTCGCCGTATATAGGTGGTTTCTTTTTAAAAAGCGAAAACATGGTACTTTCCCTGCGTAAAATTACTGATTAATCTGTGCGGTTATTTGACGAGCTAACCACCTAGGAGCCAAGCGAATAGAGAACATGGCTATCTTGTTAACGATCCCTGGAACCACGACAACACGTTTTTTGAATAGCCCTTTTACGCCTGCTGCAGCAACCTCATTGGCACTCATCACGATGCCAAATAACCCTTTCGCTAATCCTGTATCCGTCGAGCCAGCGCGATGATGAAACGGTGTGTCCGTGGTTCCTGGACACAAGGCGCTGCAAATAACATTGTGCTTTTTAAGCTCAACGGCCAGACCTTCGGTAAAATGCAATATGTAGGACTTTGTTGCGTAGTAACTGCTGTAGTAGGGCCCAGGTTGAAAAGCTGCCAGCGATGCTACATTCATGATGTAGCCACGTTTTTTGGCAATAAAATGTTTCGCGATAAAGTGGCTGAGTGTGACTGTCGCCTTGATATTAATATCCAGCAGCCTGTATTGCTCTGACAAGGAATTGCCCACAAACTCCCCACTCAGCCCAACTCCTGCATTGTTGATAAACACTTCCACCTCGTCGATGTAAGGCTCCAAAGCTTGCTTAAGCTGCTCTATTGAGGATTGGCACGTTAAATCATATGCCAGCGTAATAACGCCTACGCCATAGTTGGCGACCAGTTCATTACTGACTGTTTCGAGCCTATCAGTGTCTCGTGCTATCAAGATCACGTTATATCCACGCATCGCAACCTGACAGCTCAAGGCATAGCCAATCCCAGAAGATGCTCCAGTAATAACGGCATATTTATTGTTTTTCTTCATCACTTTTAATCACTTCCTTTCGTACGAATTAATTTTAAGATCTCTCGGATCTTCTCTTCTGTGATTTGAATAAATTGGGTGGCTGAAATAGGCAGTAACTTTTGCTGACTATAGAGTACTTCTAAATAAATACTGTCGTGATCGACTCGATACCCAACCCCTATCATATTTGGCAAATGACAAATAGTACCAAACCCCTTAACAGGCGAGTTAGCTGTACCATTTGAAACCATCATGTCCCGGTGATATATAAACTTCATTGCTGGCAAGAAAGTAAAAACGATTTTTCTTAAAAGTTCTTTTAAGTGGGTATTAAAGTTGTTTCCAAACGTAGAATAGTAAGTCATACCTAACAGATGACCTATTAACCCCAGTCCCTGCTTACTTCGCTTTATATTCGCTCTGTGTATTTCTGAGCCCTGCTGAAGTAATGCGAACTTTTTATCTGAAGAAGAAGCGGAGCTGTAGTGCGTGAATGCGCCAGACACAGGATTTATAAAATCTAAATTACGACTTGTCATATGCGACAAAGAGATCGGCTCAAAGACAGTGGGTGGGTGCCCGGCACTTTCTCTGAATGTTTCATATACGCAAAGCTGTATCAGCATATCTGCTGATATGCCATTATCACGAGCACAACTAAAATCAATATCTTTAATATAAAATGACGCGTTTTGTGACGTAGATATAAGCGCTGTCAAATAATGCTTTATTTTATCGGCTGAGTTCTTGCCAAGAAATAAGTCACTGGCGTCATTATCGTAACGAACTGGCTCTGGTAGCCTTTTATCCAGGCTATCCGATAAATCAGTTACGGAATACTGAGAAACTCTCTCAAACAGCTGGTTTGCTTTCATTCCATCTACACTGGCGTGCTCACACAAAAGCATAATACTTTGGTGATAAAAGTTAACGCACAGCTGAACAGACTTATCACAAAACCGATTGTCTAAATGGTCAAATCTGCTTGGGCAGTCAACTTCCCTGTCAGGCGCGTTGTCTAAGCACACGACGAAACGACTATCTCTTAAGATGTCTAAGGTACGCTTTAAGGATGGGTGCTTGTCCACATTTTTCGACCACACAGCCCAATCCCGCCGCTTGTAAGAAGCACACTCAGATAGTGTGATAGCGGCCCTTTCTTTCTTCGTGACATTACCTTCAGCGAGCAGATCATTAAGCATTATTACTAAACGGCCTGGGTCCTCAGCATATGCTAAGGGCACTTGGAAAACAGAGCTCTGGTGTAGCAGAGCAAAATAGTCGTTTTCTTTGGGCACATATAACCGATCACATATTCGACCCGGGATCCTGCACCTTCTGAACTCTTCTGAGACCTCAGTATCTTTCTCAATAGCCAGAAACAGCTTGTTGATCAGCTCTGATACTTCATAGGTAAACTTTTTACTTGCTGGTGACTGGGTCACCAACAAAGGAAAATTATTGTAGAATGGGAGGCTTTCTCTGCAGGACAAATACAGCTGAGCCACACTTTTTCGATGGTGCAAGCGGCCAGGAGTACGCAGCATATCGACAAAATAAAAAAATGAAATGCTCACCACAAACAATATTGAGTTTAAATGACTGGTGAAACCACTGCTCCCATTAACCAGTTTAACGTGCTCACAGATCTGCCGATAAAATCGGATAAAGCTTGCTTTTTGACTTGTGCTATTCATTTTGCTACCTACTATTTTCTATTGCCCATGACTTACCCACCACGCAGGTTATCCATGATATTCAGGTAACGAATGTACGAATTACTGGCAATTGGTAATAATGGAGTAGGTGACAAATAAGGTGCTTTTTTTCTGTGCCAATACAAACCAGCCTGAGATGACGACTCTTTTTGTTGCTGTGCGTATGCAGCACCATAAGCGAGTGACAGTGCCAGGCCATGGCCACACCAGCCAATCACACTGTCGATACTCTTACGGTATGAGCTGATCACCGGGAAGTTATCCAGAGTGACACCGATTGTACCTGTCCATACTTTTTCAATATGCAGCCCACTCAGACCTGGTAAGTATTTATTTAATCCGGCAGACAGTTCTTGATAGACAGAACCTGGCCCATCACTTCCACGGCGTTGTTCGGAGATAATGCCGGAGGTGGAATAAAACGGTGCTCCACCACCAAAAATTAACCGATTATCCGCTGTTAATCTGAAGTAATTGAATATCTTCCTGTTGTCAATTACCGCGTTTTCAGTTTTAAGTGCTAGTTGCTGACGTTGTTGTTCAGACAAAGGCGACGACATCATCAACGAAGTAGAAACAGGGATCACACGCCCTTTTTGAATACCCAAAGAATGAGAGAATCCGTTCGTTGATACAACGGCACGTTCAAAATTTATACGCTTATTGCCAACCCATGCATGCCCTTCTTCCAGCTCCGTGCAAGCTGAATTAAGGATAACTTCACCGCCCAGGGCAGTAATTTTGTCGGCCAAAGCGCGTAACAGCTTCACCGGATTGATCGTCGCAGTATTGCTGTATTCAAGGGCATACCGATAGCGCGGCCCATTGACAATCGCCTGCACCGAATGTTCATCATAGGTATTTAACTCAAACCCATTTCGATGCAAGGCATCGGATTCAAGCCTCAACTGCTGATCATTCGATGAATTTGTCGATACTTTAAACTGGCTGCCAACGATCAGGTCGCAGTCAAAAGCTTCCCTTTTTATCAAAGCGATACTGCTATCAACAGCATTTAGCGTATGCTGGAACATATCGCGCGCTTTCTCTGGGCCAAACTTTTTTTCTAGTTGGTGAAAAGGCGCCCCAATGCCAGGACCAAGCATGCCCGAATTACGTCCACTGGCGCCAGAACCAAGCGTATGGGAATCTATCAGGACGACCTTTTTCTCTTGTCCAAACTGCTTAAGCAGGTTGTACGCTATGGACAGACCCGTAAAACCCGCGCCAATGATCAAATAGTCACATTGGATGTCCCCATTTAAACTTCCGCCTTTAAAGGCATCAATAGAGGGGACCCAAGGATTACCAGTGCTGCGGATATCTTGATTTGTTTTATAAGGCATTGGTCAACCTCATCAGCCGAATCAAATGTTTGAATCGAAACTTCCCGTGCACCACAAAATACTCAGGCGTTTGTTCGATGGGCTTCCACTTGTTCTTATAATTCACCTGATCCAATGCAGGGTAAATTTTCTGTCCATGGCGCTCTAAAAAGCCAATAGTGCGTTTCAGAAGCGGGCTTCTGGAAGGGAAGGTATCTTGTGCATCGTTCACACCGAAGAATGGCGTAAAGCCAAAATTAAGATAACGTTCGCCCTCAGACTTGAAGCGATTAATCGCTTCAGCGTTAATGAGCTCCATCGTTCCCGGAGGTGCATCATTAAGGCGACGAGTCAAATCATGCATCCACCCCTGATACTGGCCAAAACTAGGCACGTAACTGATATAACCGATGATCTTGTCATCTTTAACTGCGACAAAAATACGTTCTTTATCCAGGTCATTGGCTTCCAGATCGCCGACCATAAATGACAGCAGCTTTTTGTTGCCTTTTTCCTGAAGCCAAGAGCGAGTAATCTCACTCAACATCTCTTTTTGCTTTTCGCCTTTAAAGATATCAGCCCCCAGTTCGTGGACCGTCACGCCAGCCTTCGCCGCCCTTTTAATTTTATTTCTCAGGCTCATAAATTGCTTACCAGCCAAAGAAAACGACTCTAAACCTAGCGTGTAGGAGCAACCCATCTGGTTAACCTGAAACCCTTTTTGCTCAAATAGTGCGGCCTGTTCCTGACGAATTTGAGCCCCCGCAACTTCCCTTTTATGCGTCTTCGCGAATTCAATGAAGCCGTCCAGTAAAGCCGCTTGATCTTCATTGGCAGCAACAATACCAGCTAAAATAAACAAGCAACTGCCGTCGTCCTCATAGGGGATATAGCCAACAACGCCATCTATGCAAAAGGTTGATATGTTCTTGTTTAAAGCCAGGAATAATGACGGATGATCACCGTACTTTTCAGTGATCATGAACTGTCTGACTGGATCAATAGGCTGAGATGGTAATTTTCTCGCGTCTGTAATCTGTTGCTCGAACTCTTTATAAATAGGGTGTTTCACCGGTTCAAAAGACAGCATTCGGGATTTAAGTCCGTTACCAAACAGACTGCGATCGCCAAACAGATGTATCAGAATACCCATTAATGCCCACTCTGGCTTAACAAAGTAGCACCAAGCTAAGGCAACCAGACCTGCCGTGAAGAAGTTGTGCGCAAAGTTATACAAGATGTAATAGACCTCAGGCACTTTCCCCTTATATTTGCGATAGGCAATGGCACCAGGCAGATAACCTATTAAGTCAATGTAAGCAAACAGGAGAATAAACGGGATGATCCGAACTTCCTGCCAGTGATAAAGTGTCACAGCAACACTGATCAACAGTAAAAAGCCGTACTCCAGTCTTCCCAATAATCGGGTATTTTTGGTTTCAAAATTATTTACAGTATCCATATCACCACTCCAAAATCACACGTTGAATGTTTTCATCGATAAGCACCTTAACTTCAGACATTCGTAATGGATTTGTCTCGATTGATGAAGTGGCGAAAACCATGCTTTTCAGCGATTTTGCTGACATCGATTGCCTGCTTATATGAGATTTCTTTACCCAGACTGTAATTCTGCTCAACGCCATCCATACCGAGTAAAATGGTCTCAGACAGGCACGCCAAATTCACGCCTGGACGACAACCGATGATATTACAATCGCTTAGCATAGCCCGGCGGTCAGGTAAGTAGACGAGACCGCCTTCATGGACTTCTCTGTCTTTATGTTCATCCAACACATCAAATGGCCGGGCCACATCAAATATTTTGCAGTTTTTAGGGAAGATTTCGGCAGAGATGAACGCTTTCCCTTCACTGGTCGCTGACAGAACACAGTCGAGATTTTCACTGACGTTTTCTGTGTCAAGACCAACAAACAGGTTAAAGGTTGACTCTCCCTGAGCATGCCCGTGCTCAATCACCTTACGCATCATATCCGGCACTTCGGGCGGCTCACTCTGAATAAGCTGTTCTTTAACATTCAGAGCTTCTGCATATCGCCAGAATTTACCCGCTGCGGAACCTTGGCCAATTTCTGAAATTTCATTTAATACCTCAACCAATGCATTTCTGAGGTTGACGTATTGCTCATCCAGTGGCGTATGTTGACTGCCAACCACATCCACGACGCCAAAGCGGTGAGATAGATCCATTAGCGCAATCCGGCCCACAGAACCTCGTGCACCAATGACCATCAGATGCCTGTGCTCAATATCATCAGCAAACAATTCTCTGATCGCGTTACACGTCGATATCGCTGTCCAACAATTACCGGTCGTCAAATGAAAATCGTCTGAGGCGATATCCAGTCCACCGCGAGTGATCACTGAGGTATACGCGCCAAGTCCTATCAAATTCGCATCAAAGTCTGATGCCTTTTGCAGGTACTTTTTCATGAGTTTTGCCTTGTTGGCTCGGCTCAGCTTTAACATACCCGTTGGGCTTATAGGACTATAAATCATCGCCGCATTGACGACGTCTCCCTGACCGCCGGTCATTGAAAACTCAAACACAGCTTGTGGTTCGTTTTCGATATCTCCCAGTGCAAATAGCCACTGAGACAATTCCATTTGCTGTTGTTCTGAGAAGTTTTCTTTTACTTTTTGCGGTAATCCCCGACGGATATCTTCCGCGCTGGTTGAATGGAACAAAAACGCAAGGCGGTATTCTTTACCCTTAGTTGGTGCCGGGAGTAATTGAATTGGCTTAGGTTTTTTCTTTTGTTGTTTTTTGGTTTTTTCTATTTCAACAACTGGCTTATAGCCAACCAGGAATCCCATGAGCTGGTCATAGCGCTTCTCACTGAGCAGTTCACAGACTTCTTCAAACGCGCCTAAAAACCGACTAACTTCACTCCTGCTCACATTCAATGCTGGCTGAAAACGGATGGCTCCACCAAGCTCTGTTCTGTTAAGCATGGGCATGCAAAAGATGCCTTTAACATGGACTAAATAGCCGCAAATTAGCAAAGGCAGCAGGTCACTTCTGTGTGCATAGCTGACAATGTAATTGCCTTTAGTCTCGAGATCCTTGAAGTTTAAGGCATACATCAAACCAAGGCCGTTAAACGAAAAGTGCTGTGGGTAGCGCTCCTGTAATCGCGTTAAACGCTCAACGATAACCTGTTCAAGCTCTTTCACATTATTCAGAACTAAGCGATCCTGTGCCTCCAATGCATCCAGCACCCCCAGACCAACGGCACACGCTAAGCCGCCATTGGCGAATGTAGAACTGTGTTTGGAGTCGAACTCCTGCTCATATGTGCCCCGTTTCATGATCATGGCACCAATGGGAATAAGTCCTCCACCCAGGGCCTTAGACAACAGCAGCAGATCTGGCTCGATCTTGTATCGGTGCGCCGCTAATATCTCACCACTCCGACCCATGCCAGTTTGAATTTCATCGAGTATGAACAAAGTGCCATACGTCTTACACAACTTAGCCGCATGCAGAAGATACTCTCTGTCTGCCGGGAGCATGCCACCTTCCCCCTGAACGGGTTCAATGATGAAGGCAGCATATTTCCGCGTTTTGAGAGCCTGCTCTAGTTCAAACAGGTCGTTCAGTTCCACTCGGTCATATTGATTTTTATCAACGATAACTGGATCACTGTGGCGGTCACTGCCTGTCGCCGACAAAGCTGCAAACGTTTTCCCGTGAAATGAGTTATTGACCGAAAGAATATGGCTTCTTTGTGTTTTCAGGCGGGCCAGTTTAAAGGCCGCTTCCACAGTTTCAGTTCCTGAGTTACTAAACGTTACGTATTCATATTTATCGCCTGCCAGTGCAACCAAACGCGCTGCGAGCTCTTGCGTACTTTTAGGCAAAAATGGCTGAATAAAATTAGGTTGTTCCGTTGCTAGATACTCAGTTACTATTTGAGTTAGTTCACTGGAGTTATGACCTAACGGTAATGCCCCATATTGAGAAACACCATCAAGTATTTTCCGTCCCTCATTGTCATAGTGATAAGATCCTTTACTACGAACAATGCTCAAATCTAACTTAAACTGCTCTAAAATCGACTGGCGATAAGGTTGACACTTCACGACGCTAAAACCTTTTAGTTCTTTAGTTGTTGTTCAAAACCGAATTGAGTTACCGGGTGAAAAGCCAGTAAATCGATCGTTCTGGATAAGTAATGAGCGGTATCATCAGAAAGGTACTTATGTGCACCAATACTTTCAAAAACGATATTCCTCACATCTTTAAGCGACTTCTGTATTTGATATCGTAAAGACAACACTTCCGGCACCAACCACTCCAGGTTCTCTGGCGCTACTTTGTGTGACAATCCACATACACTATAACGGCACTGCGCCAACGTTCCTGTAACGGGAATGAAAATAGAAGGAGCCTGAAGCGCAGCAGGATTAAGACGCCCAACTAACGATTTACACACGCCTGTATACGCAGCGCCAATAAATAAATTGAAGTTCACCAGGCCAGTACTCAGGTACATTTCAAATGAATCGTCTTGCGCGAGCACCGACCATTCATTAGGCACAATGACGTTATTAAAGATCACTTCATGACTGTCGGTGCTTTTGAGGATATCTCCCGGCCAGAAAGGCTTTCGTTCCAACCCTTCAGAGCCATTTGAAACAATGGCCACCCCAGGTATGCCTTCTGCTGTGATGATAGAAACGGCAAAATAGTCGGCTACATGGCTCATCGTACAAGGCTTTTTGCTGCCGGATATGATGATGTAATCTTCCTCGGTGCTGGTCGCGGCAACACTGGTATGAAATATATCTTGGTTCCCTGAGCTTTCTGCAAAGGCTGAGGCGACTAAGGCATTGTTTTCAGATATGTCTTTGAGCAATGGCCCTGCAAACTGAAAAGAATTCGGATACATGGAAATGGTAGAAACAACGTGAAAATGCATGCACAACATCAATGCAGCTGAGGGACAAACCATGGCGACGGAGTACACCACTTCCAGTGCATCTTTCATTGGCATTTCCAGCCCGCCAAACTCTTTTGGCACGATCATAGAGGGCAACTGAGTGCTTGAAATCAGTGCTTTAATCTGCGCTGGAGTCATAGATTCCAACTCAGATAATTCATACTCTCGCGTCAGGGCATAAAACTGCTCCAACGGAGCCAAAACAGGCAAAGAAGAATGGTTAAATGAATTCATGATAGAACAATCCTTTATAAAAATTTTTAGTGTAAATGCCTTCACATATAAACCCGAAATTCGCTTTTTTCTCAGTCACAGTTGAGTTGGTAAAGTATTTTAATTTCGAGTTATGTACTGGATATCTGTCTCTAATAAACACAAAGTAACCCTCAAAGCATGAGCTTTAATTTTTGCTTAATAGCTTAAGAAAAATTGTCAGACACCTTTAAAAATTGACTCATTATCAATGTAATTTATTATGCAACCACCCTACTTTAAAAAACACACAACCAGCCCCTATGCGGTTTTTTTATACAACCACACCCACCAAAAAAATACAGAGTTTAGTTTCAGTAGCCTTTTAAGAAAATAAAGGCTCAATGTGAAAATAAAAAATCATTTTAATTACATAAAAAATAACCAAAAACAACAATGAATCAAAAGAAAATTGAGTAAAAACCTTACGTTTTAAACGCTCTTAAAAACTGAGCCCTCACCAATCTAGCAAGAAAAGAAAATGTAATAAGGTCACTTAAGTTGACTTCACGATTCAAAAATAGGTCAAGTTTATTTGCAACTTTTTGGTCATACACCGCTGAGGAAAGCACAGCTCTTTCAGGTGGAAATATGTAGTTGAACTCTCTACCAGATGAGTAACTTGAAATAATAAATTCATGTTCTTTTAATTTCTTTTTATGTATATTTTCATAATCTCTTACACTATTAAGTAACGCTATCGGATCATTTTCTAACAGGCTATGGCACGTTTTCTCTACCAGCCAATCAGCGCTTAACAGGCCAAATGCAACGCCAGTTCCAGCATAGGGATCTATTGACAACATAGCGTCTCCGATCAGCGCAACACCTTCAATTTGATGCACGGCCCTTTGAGTATCCATATTAGGTCCAACCGTGATATTAGCCACACGGTCTGCGCTATCCATATCTGGACCATCTGGTAACTCTTTGAAAAAATTGTGAAAGTTAGATTTGTAGTCTTTTTTGAATTCTGATAGTTGCTCATCATGTAATCCAATACATAACAAGGTGAGATCACCATCACAGGGGAATGCGTACGCAACATGTTTTCCCCAAAACCATAGTTGCGAAATAAGTCCTGATGTAAGTTTCAGGTCTTTATAATAAGAAACATAAAATGTTCGGTTATTTTTTCTTTTCTCGTAAGATGCGTTAATCTTTTTAGCAACAATAGAATTACGACCGTCCGCTCCAACGATAAGATTTGCGAATAGCTTGTGCTTTTCGCCTCCTTCTAAATCATCAGCTTCTACACCGATAACTTTTTTAGGATCCGAAAATATAAGCGCTGTCATCTTGTAACCTTGCAGTAGAGTTACATTTTCATGCGCCGCAGCCCTTTTTCTTAAAATGGGATCTAACGTTTTACGACGAACATTGTATCCATGATGCTCAGCACTTACAGCTGGGTCTGGTTTTATCCACCCCCACTTAGTCCACAACTGTATAAAGTTTTTAATTGCCCCAGATTTTTCAATCTCATCAACAACATTTAACTTTTTCAATATAGGAGTGGCTACTCCTTGTAAAAAGTGAGTACAAACAGGTTTATAGCTATTGATGTCTTTTGACTTTTCAATCAGACCAACCGACAACCCTTGTTCTGCATATAAAATTGCCGCAGCACTGCCAACAGGTCCAGATCCGACAATTATTACATCATACTTATTTTTACATTTATGTTTCATTTCGAGCTTCACCGAACATACAACATACATTGGGTTAAAATTTATAATACATACGGGTACAAAAGACAAGCAATTGGGGAATAAACGTCTAAAAAAATGAAAGAAATAATAAAACAAACACTTAAAATGAAACATTAAATTAACAAATAATTAGGAATATTTATGATGAACCTATGCTTTTACAGGAATAAATTAACTCTCAAATGGCCGTAATTATGAGAATTTGCATATACATTTAGATGAATTATTAAATTATTAATAAGCCGGTCCAAATAGACGCTGTTTATATACAGAAATCATCGTTCCTAACTTAATGTGAGAAACCCGCACCGTCACCTGTGACGGGAATTTAACCGCTGAGGCAAAGTTCGTGACACGATTAATCAGACTCAGGTCATCACCTGTAAAAATGGACAGATACACAACCCATTAATTTGTTACCGAAGAGGGGAACCCGGCTACAATCAGCAACCAGGTAAAAGTGTCGAAAAACTGTACGCAAAAAACAAAATCGCGTGTATAAAAAATGTCTACATATATCTAACAGGTGACGTGCCGTACTGATTCTCCAAATAAACACATGCTCCATGCGTATCACACGCTCGCTTACTTTGGGGTCATTAGGTTGTACTCTTGAACGTGAACATGAACGCTCAATTTAATACAAAAAAACTGGATAATTCTTGGTTTTCAATCACAATTTCCGATCGCAAAACAAGAAGGATAGGGCGGGTATGAATGCTCATGTTGATGATTTTTTGTGAAGTCAATTTTTAACTTGCCTTTTTAAACAGGTACGGGTACTTTTTTTCTCCGTGGAAGAAAATGACGCTCGTCAGCTTACAAAAGCATACGCCAGACGGACAATTTGAGCGGTAGGCCAGTCTGACAGCTAAACACCCATATTAAGAATGATTAACAGGATCAAGGGTGTTGATTCCACCTACCCACAACACATAAGGAACATCATGATAGAACTTACACAGATAGGTGCGCACCTCATCTTTATTGGTATTGCCTTCTTCCTGGTCGGTTTAATACAAGGTGCGCTGATACCAGCTGCAAAAAATTCCCGTATGGCACTTTCTGGCCACCTCACCGCTGTTCAGTGCGCCATGGCACTGGCGATCTTTGGCATTATCTGGTCACTGGTTGAACTGCCCTATTATTTGGAAGTTTTTGCTGCTTATGGCTCTGCATTGGGATTCATACTTATTTGGATCGGCATCACATTTGCCTCATTAACAGGCGCCAGTAAAGCGCTGCCCATCGCTGGCGCGGGATTCTCAGCAAACCTCTCAGCAGAAATTATGTTGAAAGTATTGGTCGGTATTGGGTCGCTGCTATCGTTAATCACCTGTGCTTTATTGGTGTTTGGATTATTACCATTACTTAGTTCGTGAGTAATTGATGCCTGCTCAAGTTAGGAGCAGCTTCTAAGGAACAAGGAACCTAACTTCAGTCAGCAATAATATGTAGATGCGAACAGCTCATACCAACATTGACCAGTGGGCAACGAAGCGCGATTTACAGGCAACAATGCCCAGTCACACGTCTGAGACATCAACTCGATAAAACACACGCCATTACGTTGAAACACCAATGTGAATTTTTTAAAGTTACCAAAGTGGTTTCTACATCTTCTCTCCATAGCCTAACCAGTGCTATTGATTGCCGTAACAGCACATCAATCACTTTATATTATGTCTGATGTTTAAGATCAGCGCTAACTCAGAGGCACTGTGTTACTTGATGCTCTTTCAGCAGTGCAGATAAAGTTTGCTGTGAACGATAACCCTGGGTGTAAAGCACCAGTTCTCCTTGGTTATTAAAGATCAAGGTCATCGGGACTGGCGGTTTTTTTCCTAACGCCTGAGTAAACTCACGACTGCTTAAAAAGGCGGGGAACTCATTGTGTTTTCGCTTAAGTGCGCGACGTAAATCACGGCGATTACCATTCACGCCCATCATCACGGGCTGAACGCCGGCACACGACTCGACCAGATCACTCAGTGCGACATGCTGCTTTTCACACCAGCGACAGTTTGGCATAAAAAAAGACATAAGCACTGGCGCCCCGGTAAATGGGGCCAGGGTTTGCAGTTCGCCATAAGCAGCGTCATCAAGACGCTGCATGGGTTGTGTATAAAAGTCAGTCGCCTGACTCTCATACACCAGGCAAGTGATCAGCAACATGGCCACCCATTTAAAATTCATAGGTGAGCCCGAGGTAAGCCTGTCTGCCTCTCAATGGGCCATGAATATACACCACATCATAGCCACCTTCAGCATCATACATCAGCGGACTGCCCATATCTTCAGCCTGATTATAATCAAACAGATTGCTGGCACCGGCATACAGGCTGAGTGCTTTGGAGAGTGACTTAACCACTTTTAAGTCAACCGTGACATAACTTTCAGCTGAGGTGGGTTTGGCAAACTCGCCGTTGGCATCGTTAAAACCTTCATAGCCGTATTCTGTCAGATTTCGACTCGCCACCCAGATTGCACTGGTGATGATTTCCCACTCATTAATATGTAAGTCGGTGCTAAGCGTCGCGCGCTTTTCGATGGGTGCGATGCCAAAAGAGGCCTTGAATGTGTCGTCGTAATGATACTGCTCCGCGATTGCTGACACAGTCAAAGTATCTGAAACCTGCCAGTTTGCCGAAATATCCACAGCAGTCACCGCGGCAGTTTCTGTTAGCTGAGTGAGCACCGGCGTGCCTGAATCAGTATGGGACAAAGTGGCCAGGTGCTCCACTTTAGTGTGTGCGGCTGAAGCCGTGACAGTCAGCATTTCTGCTTCGTAACTTAACGCGTAGGTGGCCGATTTTGAGCGCTCTGGTTCACTGACCTCTACCTGAAAACCTTTACCGGAATCCAATATGCCGTGGTCACTTTCAAAGAAAGATAAAGGTGCGCGATAACCCTGCCCCAGTGACAAACGTGAGGTAAAAGTATCATTGTGGAAATAACGCATATCGACCCTGGGGGACAGGATGGTTTTGTCGATTTCAACGCCAGGCTTTTGAGGGTCAACGAAGTCGGCCTGGATCTGATCCAGACGTAGCGCAGCTGAGACCTCAACGGACTCGTTTGGTAACCAGGTATCCTGTATATAAAGGCCGGTTGTATCGTAATCAAAGCTGTCCGATACATAATTTGCAGTGCTTTCGAGCGCAGCAGACGAGGAGCGCATCGTCTCATCTCGCTTGTCCGCACCAAAGGTAAGCAGGTGCTCAGTATTCAGATCATAGTTAAAGCGCACCGAGTAATAGTACATAGTATCTTCAGCATAGTAGTCTGTGCTTTCATAGAACGAGTCCTGAATATGGTCAACATAGGCCAAACTGGAGGTCACGTTCAGACGGGATGAAATCTCATGTAACCAGCTCAAGCTGGCCTCTTCACGCTCTGTTTTAACCCATTCCGCAGTTTCCCAGGCATTGCCGATGTAACGATTTCTGACGTCATCATTTACGAATAAGGAATCAGCCTCCCCCTGGCTGACACTGGCCAAGGTAGCAGAGATACTGGTTGCAGTATCACCCAGAACCGGGCCACCAAACACCTCTGATTGGGTTTGATTCAGCCGCACACGAATATTGTCTGAATAACCAATATCATGAGATACCATTAACGTCAGTGACTGATTGGTCAGGGCCGGATTTTCACTTACGCCGTTACCATCACCGTCAAACTGATCTTTGTTATCATACTGACCAATCAGGGTTGCCCGAGTATTGCCGTCTGTACTAATGCCACTTGCCAGCGCAGAGATCAGCTTGTATCCATCACTACCCGTCGCCATATCCAGTTCAATTTTATCTTCGCTGGGCTGCGCCGTAACCAGGTTAACCGTACCGCCAATGGCTTCCGGCGCAGTGAGTGATGCACCGGCACCACGGGCAATTTCAATACGCCCGATGCCAGATGCCGCTACTGAGTCCATGCCGTAAAAGCCAGAAATCATAGTATGCATGGGGATGCCATCAACGAGAACATTAGTATGCTCTCCTTTTAATCCATTGATCATGATCCGCTTTGCACCACACATCGCACATTCATTAGACACGCGAATGCCAATGGCATTTTGGATAGCATCTGCCAGGCTAGAGGACTGGGTGTTTTTTATATATTCGTTTGAAAGCAGCTCCGTTTTGGCAATATCGTCTTTTAATGCACCTGACTTGATCAGGCGTGAGCGCACCCCTTGTACCTCAATTTTTTCTACTGACTTGTCCACCCCGGTAGCAGGCGCGGATGCAGCTGACGCAATGACCGTCAGCGTTGACAAAAGCAATAACATGTTTGTGAGATCCTAGTTCTTATCTTAGTTACAACCCACAAATGTTATAATATAACATTTCACTTTTCATTAAATTGGGGTTAAATACTAAAAACGTAAGACGAAGTGAATAATTTAGTCAGAAAACAGCGCACAGACCTGCCAAAAAAATCTGCATACTTTACTTAGGTTGTTTTTTACCATTGAGCCTCTTGTCAAACTATATCTCAGTCGATTTAATAACTTTAGCCCTGTACAAAATCGCAGTGGCAAACATGGTTTAAATAAGGAGAATTTATATGTCAGAACCCACTCACATTGATCTGGTTGAGGCTTATGTTCACGCCTACAACGCCTTTGATATCGCCGCTATGCTGGCACTGTTAGATGAACAGATCGTGTTTGAAAACGAATCAAATGGCGAGATCACGGCCAGCACACATGGTAAAGCGGCGTTTGAACAACTCGCTGTAAAAGGTGCTGCGTTATTCTAAGCCCGCCAACAGACAATCACAGAATTAGCACTCGAAGAGCAGGCAGCCACGGCCTACATTCAATACCAGGCGACGCTTGCAGCGGATCTGCCGAATGGCTTAAGGGCCGGAGACACGCTCCAGCTTGAGGGCGAAACCCGGTTCCGCTTCCACAACAATAAAATAAGTTACATTAAAGACGTGAGCTGAGATACCATCAGCAAGGATAGTTTATTCAGCCCTACAGGAGCAATTGCATGACCTTTGAACACTATATGGCATTGTTTATCGCAATGTTTGTTGTCGCCATCATACCCGGACCTGCCGTATTCGCCATTACGTCGGCCTCTGTTGCCAGTGGATACAAACGGGGCATATTTATGACTGCGGGCCTGCTGCTAGCCGATTATGTGTTGATTTTGCTTGCTATTTCTGGTCTGGCGGTCGTTGCCGAGGTGTTGGGCAGCGCTTTTGTTATCATCAAATACCTCTGTGCCGCCTACCTGATCTGGATGGGCATTTCCTTGCTACTGTCAAAGCCCGGTGCTTCGGCCACTGACACGGCAACACATAGCACCCAATCGGCCGTACTGAGTGGTTTTTTGCTGACGCTAAGTAACCCAAAAGCCATTGTTTTTTATGTTGCTTTGTTTCCTACCTTTGTGGCCATAGAAAGTATGACCTATACGGACATATTAGGGATCATGGCATGTGCAACGCTGGCATTTGGCTCAGTTAATCTGGCGTATGTCTATCTGGGCGGTCAGGCCAGAAAGCTCATATCTACACCACGGCGACTAACCATGCTCAACCGCTGTGCCGGCTCGGTATTAGCAGCATCGGGCGTGACGGTTGCGGTTCGCTGATCTGGTCAACAGAGGCCACACCTTTATACGTGTGGCCTGAACAAGGCTTCAATGAGCATCATAGATTTTATTAAGTTCACGCTCAAAGCTCTATAGCTAGAATACAGCTATTTTGTGAGCCCGCACTGCGTTTGTCCGGATCATGAAAAGTATCAAGGATATGAAATCCGGCTTTTCGCATCATACCGGCCGAAGCCAGGTTTTCCTCATGTCGCTCAATTAACACGATTTCAGCGCCAACTTGCCTGGCCAGCGTGATGCATGCCTGTAACAGTGCTGTGGCAATGCCTTTCCCACCATGCTGACTTGCAACGACCACATCGCCGATAAAGTACATCAATTTCTGGTGCGTGTATTTGTTAAGGTAATCCGGGCTATGTGTTGCGTCAATCAGTACCGAGCAGCCGATAATTTCGTCATCCTGTACTGCCACCACGGCACTTGCAGCCCCACGTTCGAGCAACTCAAACTCGGCATTCACCCCTTCTTCGGTGAGGTAATTCCATTCATTCTGACCATGCTGCCATAGCAGGTTTTTTAGTGTGTCGGCTTCGGTCGGTAAAGCGAGTCGATAGGTGATCATCTGGGTATACCTTATGTTGTTATTATCTGTCAGACCTGAATTAACTACCATTCCAAGTACGTACCATACACTTTGTCTTTCATAGTCGTGATGATACACGCAAGTGTAAATGCCCTTTACACTACACTCGATCAAAGCGTGGTCATCGGTCCCGATAACTGTATCACTATTTCTTTTAAGACTGGTAATACAGAGATCACCAAGAGTCCCGCCATCGCCAGATTAAAGCACTTACGACTGGCGGCACTGTTCAGCCAGTTTTTTAGTAGTGAGCCAAACAACAGCCAGACACCGACACACGGAAAGGACACTAACAAAAAAGTGGTGGCAATCAACATAGTCTGAGTATCAACGCCACCACCCACAGTGGTAAAGGCAGCAATCGCGCCGGTCGCCACCACCCAGGCTTTACCATTGATCCATTGAAACAAAGCGCCTTTCAGAAACGAGAGCGGCTCACCCTGACTATCCGTATCCTGGGTCTCGGCTGAACGCGCGATCAACACGGCCAGATACAGCAAATACAGCACGCCCGCACATTTGATGATCATATGTAGCGCAGGAAACCATTCAAATAAGCGAGAAAAACCAAGCCCAACTAATAGCAGCATAAAGGCGAAACCAATGCATATCCCGCTCAGCAAAGGCAGACTTTTTTTTACGCCAAAGTTAACGCCAGAGGTCATGACCATAATGTTGTTAGGGCCAGGTGTAACAGAAGACGAAATCGCAAAGAGGATGATTGCATAGAGATATTCCATATTAGGCGTTTCCTTTTTTGTTATTTAATCCTCTTTTACAGATCTCTGTGTAAATAGGCAAGTAGCTGTATGCAGCTAAGCTTGAGTATATCCATTTACTTAGCGCATAGTCAGTGTCGAGATAAATGGGCAATATAGATTTTGTAGTTCGCTATCGTTTAATTTACGCGTGAGAAAAACTCGTCCAGAGTTCTGAGCGAGCACTCCCCTAGCTTGTTTACAGCTCAGCACGTTTACTAAATACAGTTGCAAAGTGTGGCAGCACTCGCTGGCTGATGCGATGACCAAAACCGCTACTGTGGTCGCCTTCAAACACTTCTACCTGTACCTTGCTATTGCTGGCCCGGCTCAGCTCACCAAGGCGCATATTGCCGTCTGAGATCCAACGGTACTCATCTTTATTACCCACCTCTACATGTACAGTTTGCAACTTACTCAGGACATGTGGGTTTGTGTATAGTCTGAGCAACTCACCAAACCCGCCTTGCCAGGCGTCTTTGCTGCTCTCAAGCTCAGTATAATGGGGGCCAAACGCATCACTTTGTGTGCCTGCAAACGCACTGCCATAGGCAAGCACCAGTGCCAGATTAGAGTGATCGACCCCTTGTTGCCAGAGTTTTAACCCCTGATAATCGGCAAATGCACTTGCCATAAATGCCGCGGGGTCGGCTGCTTTTGCCAGTTGCTGACGAAACAGCTTATAACCTGCCACCGCTTTCTCATCAGCCAGATAGGAGTCTTGCATGCCTTGCTCTGAAAACAGACCCGGGCTCATGGCATAAACATGGTTGAAGTGTTGCGGATATTTGGCGGCAAAGCGCAATGCGCCTGTTCCGCCCATAGAAAAACCAGCAATGGCAGTATCTCCGGGTTGCTTGCTGATCCGATAATTTGCATCCACAAAAGGCAAGGCTTCTTTCATCACAAAGTCTTCAAAATTACCGTGCGCCTTTGAATTGACGTAGAAACTGCCACGCAAGGGGGTATCCCCGTCTAGCATGACGACAATAAAGTCCATGCTGTTTCCGTCTTGCACGAATGTATCAAAGCGCTTAGCCAGGCTCTGAGCAAATCGATCTGGCCAGTTATAAGCGCCCAGAAAATACAATACCGGATAACTTTGTGTGCTGCTGTCATAGTCTTTGGGCAGATAAACACTGATGGTGCGGTTGGGGTCAGTGCCAATATAACTGCCCTCAATGGCCTGCGAATAGTATGAGTGTTGTACCAACTTTGCCTGAACAACTGCACTTACCAGGGCTACACATGTCAGCAATGCGGTTAATAGTCTCTGCATCATCATTATTCCTTTTTATTATTTGCATCTAAGCTACCCAATGCATATTGTTTAATCCAATATATAAATCACCTTTATTTATATCAAATGAATATAGATTGGCTCGACCTTAGAAAACTCCGCTATCTGGTTACCGTTTCCCAGGAGCTCAGCTTCAGCAAAGCAGCTCGGCGATTGAATATGGCCCAGCCCCCGTTAAGTCAGCAGATCAAAAAAATTGAACAACAACTGGGGTTTACCGTTTTTGAACGCTCAACACGTCAGGTCTCATTGACACGCAGAGGAGAGCGACTGATCCAGCATGCTGATAAAGTACTGGAAAGTCATTATGCGTTAATGCGTTATCTGGGGGCTGAACAGTCGGGTGAGCTACTCCCTTTGCGCTTAGGTGCCATCGGCCTGGCAATCGATGTGTTAATTGCGCCCCGTATTGCGACATTTCACCAGCAGCATCCGGATTATTTGATTGACCTGGAAGAAGGCACCACCCAGCAACTTATCTCACAATGTCACGCCCAGTTGCTGGATGCCGCAATTATCAGGCTGCATCAACATGCCCTGTCTGATGAGCATTTATATCTTCTGAAAAAAGAGCCTTACGTACTGGCAGTGCCGCGAGCGTGGCAACTCACCGCAGCAGAACTGTGCTTGTCAGCACTGGCCAGAAAACCCTATATTAGCTATCCACGGGATTTGCATCCTGAGCTGTATGATGAAATTAACCAGGCATTTGCCATCGCACATGTGCGTCCCAAACTGGTCCAGCAAGTCAAAACCAAATCCGCCACACTGGCGCTGGTTGCCAATCAGGTTGGTTTTGCAATCGTGCCTTCATCATTGTCTGAATCAGACAACAAGCACATTGATTTCATATCAATAAAACAATCTTTGCCCAGCGTTGATTATTACCTCTATTGCCGTGACTTAGAGCGACATCCAGGGCTCAGAGCGCTGCTACGCCTGCTGAAAGAAGACCTAAACGACGTGATTCCTCCTGTGCGTGAACCTGAAAAAGATGATCTAGATTTAATTTAGTTAAAATTTAATATTTATTCCTTTGACATTAGACAACAAAAGTAGATAGCTTGTTACCGAAAATTAAAACGCAAAGGAAATGAAAAATGATCACAAAAGTAAAAGCACTCACACTTGCAGCGGTTTTAAGCGCTGGTTTTATGCCTGGTATGGCATCAGCCGCAATCAATAACAACATTGGTGAGTGTGATTTTTACAGCTTATTTGAGCAAAACTATCGGGACGATTATGTGACCCGGGTTACCGCATCTGTTTCTTACAAAGGCTATCAGGGCTGTGCATTGGACAGAAACAATTATGTGAAATCTGTGCTGGCAAAAACCTCTGCGCGCAGAAATGCACTTGAGGCAGATATCCGCCAAAAGATTTATCAGAGCGTCGACGCTAACCTGAATGGCAGCTTTGACCTTGACTATGTTAACACCAACCTCAATGGTCCAATGGTATTTGAGCTGCGTGAATCAGGCGGTCGTATCTTAGCAAAAGTGGGTGGTGTCGGTATCAGTTCTACCGCAAAAATAACCTTAAAAAACACCCCGTCGTTTATTTTTAAAGCGTATGGCAGGATCAACTCCCCTGAAATCTGGGCAACCGCAGACTACAATGCCTTCAGTGGTGAAGTGAGTAACATCAGAGTGAATCCGGTGAACCTGAACATTGACTTTGAAACGCGCTTTTTGGGGATCAGCATCCCTGGCCTGTCAAACCTGATAGACAACTTTGTTGAGTCCAAGCTATCGAGCATGGCATATGCCGCCATTAACAGTGATAAGTTAACTGGCTCTCGCACTATTTTCTCTCTGGATAAAGCGATCCCAAGCGGTGAATTTTTCTATGGTGGTGAAGATTTGGGAGTGAAGGCAAAAGATGCGATTCGTCACATCATCAGTGGTCAGTCCGTCCGTATTTCTGTCTCGGGTAATTCACTGGGCTACACTACGCATTCAGCTTCTTTAAACGTTAAGCTCTCTGACACGCTGGAGATACAGTTAGATAGTCAACGCAGAAAGAACCCGCTGGGCCCTGACAACTGCCCGGTCACTTGCCACTAAAAAATTTAAAAAGTAATCTGAGGCACCGCTGTCAGTGCCTCATATTTCTATACTCAACGCGTGCTTACTTGATCTCCCACTTTAGGTAAGGCGCGTTTATCAAGCAGCTTAAAGTCACGCAAATCGATCAGGGCACTGAAAACCTGCTCCTGTCGGCGATACACTATCAATAAGTTGCCCTGTTTGTTTACAGCCTGTGTTATCAGCTCGCTGTAACCGCTGATGATTTCGGTGTAGCCGGAGCCATCAAGACGACTTAAAGCAAAAATAAGATCATCATTATAATCCAGCTGCTGATCCGCATTACTGTCTTCATTGATGAGCTCGTAGAAAATCGCCTCGTTTTGCTCATTCAGCCTAGAGCGTTCTTGTTCCAGGGTACCAAAGCGATAGATAAGCTGATCCACTGAGTCGAACAGCCAACGGGATTCATTGGTACTGGCGTTGACCAAGATTGCGTTTTTCATCCGCGACTCTCGATAACTGCTATACATTTTGTGTGGCCCACTCTGGCGATTGAAACCTTCTACCATAGAGAGATCTGTCGCGTCGACAGTCAGCTTTTCAGATTCCAGTGGGATTAAAAAGTAATCGTAGTCTCCCAGTTGTACCGGATAACCCAGGTCCCAGTTCTCTTCCTGATCTTTATCCTCAGCCAGGTTCAACGGTACGTTTTGCTCACTACGCTCCCTGAACAGGTCCTTGCCGACTTCAT
This sequence comes from Pseudoalteromonas rubra, assembly GCF_001482385.1. Taxonomy (NCBI): domain Bacteria; kingdom Pseudomonadati; phylum Pseudomonadota; class Gammaproteobacteria; order Alteromonadales; family Pseudoalteromonadaceae; genus Pseudoalteromonas; species Pseudoalteromonas rubra. The sequence goes on along the minus strand of NZ_CP013612.1, from coordinate 913,186 downwards.
AAACAAAAAGTGCGCCCAAAGACAACGCCATTAGCAAAATGATCAGGCCGTTAATCCGCCAGATCCAGGAAAAGAAAGTCTGTGTTTTCATAATGGCACAGGGTCCTGTGTAGTGTGATAATTTACGAGTATGCCTTTATTTCGGGCACAAAAAAAGGCGCTGTTCACAGCGCCTTCTCAGTATGGATGTTATGCCCGAGATGTTATGGGCTCAGCGCCAATTGGCTGTGCCTTCACTTCCTTTGCATATACCCGCCTCATTGCTCCAATGCAAATCGCAGACAACAATAGCAAGATTGCATCAACCAGTAAGACATCGCGCAGCACATTGCCTTCAAGTTGACTGGAGACGTTGTAAAATAACGTCCAATCAGCGACAGGAGTAAATGCAAATAATGCGGCACTCGCACTCAATAGCGCCTTACAAAACAACTTTTGATTAGCAAAAAGTTGAGAAATTACCATGCAGGCAATCCATACAATATAAAAACTGCGTTCAATTAAGTCCGCTCTGCCTAGCTGCTCGATAGGTAACAGTCTTGCTAACACAAACCCTACCGCAGTAGCCAAAACCACTCCGATAAAACCACCAGATGTCAAACGCCTGACAAAGGTTAGACTACGAGCACTTTGCTTACGCTGCTTTGCGCGCTTGTCAATCCACATTAAATTACCGGTAATGATAAGATAAGCTGTCGCTAAACCGAATAAGAAAAAGGCCATACGCATGCCATAGCCTGCAAAGTCTCCAAAATGCAAACTTGCAATGGTTGACAACCCACCGCGTACTGCGTTGTCATAATTATCCATCGTAAGATAAATTTGCTCCTGATTACTCATCAGATAGCGCACTTCTCGCCAAAGAGAAAAGTCATCATTACTGGTTGCCGCAAAGACCAAAATGGCACTCTCATCACCATAATGCTCAATACTAATACGCTCGAGTGTCACATCACCCATGGTAGCCATTGCACGCCGATACATATCATCTATGCCTGTCATGGCCATTTGCTTATCGACCTCTTCCAAATGAGGCTGGTCAAATCCTGCGGCGTCAAGTAAAGCATCCTGATTACCTTGATACAAAATGACCGCATAAGAGATTTGGTAAATAATTACCAGATTGAACACCAGCCCTGTGAACGCATACATAATATGCATTGGCAAACCCATAGTGCCAATTAGATTATGTGCATCCAGCCATTTATCCTTTTTACCTTCTTTACGATATTGAAAGAACTTACTGAACAATTTACGCCAATGAATGACGACACCACTTATGATCGCAACAAAGAAAAATAAAGTAACTAAGCCCACAAAATAAAGACCTGGACGGCCCAAGCCCAGATTATAATGAAGCAAGTAGACAAACTCAGCGTAATTGTACTCATGACTATCACCAACCAGTTCTCCACTTGTCGCATCAAACAATAACGTATGATGCGCATGATCTTCACCAGTAACAGGATCTGGTTGCGCTAACTCGCTCTCAAATCCGATCTCGATATAAGGATTATGCTCGTCTGGCGGAAAAATAAAAAAGCCTCCATGCATTTCCACTTCGTACTTTTCTTCAATTGTAGCCAAGGCTTTGTCAATTGCTGGTGTGCCTGCAGCTGATTTTGCGTCGACCAACAAAGGTGTGCGTTCCCAGCTGGTGATATTTGCCTTAAAAAGCGCAATTGCACCGGCAAAAAAGATCACAAACAGGACTGTAGAAATAATAAGCCCCACCCATGCGTGTGCATTAGTGAGTGATTTTAACGTCTGATTATTCATCGTCATTGCCTACCTTAGCATCATCAGCGTTGTGTTAAGTATAACGGACGGCACTAATGTGAGCATTAGCGCCTTGAACGATTTCCAGGCCGACGGATAGGAGTAAGCCCATACAATACAACCCGCCCAGATAGGAAATGCCAGGATCAAACCAATAAGTAGCCTAACGCCTTCCGCAAAAGGAAGTAATAAGTTCAAATTCAGCACCAAAGAAACTGACAAAAATAAACCAATGAACAGACCAATTAGTGTTTTAGGCCACATAACTCGCCCCCCAAAAGGATAGACTCAAAACACACAATGCAGCTGTTATCGTGAGCGTGCGCATTTTGGAATATCCAGAGCTGATTGTGACAGTGAACAAACTCAGCATAAACACCACCAGCGCCGCCAGCATGGACGATACCCAGGGGTAATCAAAACTGAATACTACGATACCCAGAATGAACAAAAGGAGTGTACTAAACCCAGCCAAAGACTTTGGCCATGCGTTGGAAATTAAATTTTGGCGCTCACTACCGAGATACAAACTCAGTGCAGCTAGCCAAAGCGGGATAATTGCAATAAAACTCATATTTATACTAATCGTTATCATTTGCAATTATGGTACGGTTTTAAAACCAGACATTCAACAGCAAAGCACAAAATATAGTCGCCTATGAGCGAGGATTGATGTTATTTTGTCATTATCTGTGTGTCCTGGTCATGGCTATTCAGCTTCATTAAAGTTTTGTTTCTTTAAACAATTTCTGCTTGCAACTCCGGTGACTTTGGGATTAGATGAATTCAGGCCTGCAAGGGCAGGGTCCTCGCCAGCCTGTACAGAAAGTATTACTGCATATCCACGCACTCTGACAGAATGTTCAGAAACAGAACAAGGAAAGGACAATGCATATTGAACTGAAACAAGCCTGCGATACCGACAAACCCTATTTGTTAAACCTACGCCTGCAAACTATGGTGGAGCACCTGGAACGGGAGGGAGTTTTTCTCAGTGACGAGGCGCATTTGTGTCGGCTTGAGGAAGACTATGCCCATTCTCACTTGCTGATCATTGATCAGGTAACGGTCGGTACCCTCAAATTCCGACTGAGAGACAAGCAAGTGGAAGTGATGCAGTTACAAATTGATCCTCAATACCAAAAGCAGGGACTTGGCAGTAACACACTCAGGCACATGTTTGCGCAATATCCCGAACACCCTTTTCTCCTGACTGTGCTTAAACATAATCCGGCCCGTCATTTATATTTTTCGCTGGGCTTCAGAACCTATGATGAAGACGAATTTGAATACCATATGCGCCGACCTGCACAGACCACACTTACTGCTTAGTTTGCACAGAGCCGGATAACAGGCGCTGAAAATGTAAATCAATCAGTCCGTCAATAGCTGCCTGATTGCGCACGATGGCCAGATTGAACTGCTGCAATTGTTGTTCACTAAACAAGCCTGGCCGGATCATATAATGTGCGGGGTTTTTATGTACAGTCAGACGGCTTGCTCTCACATGTGCCTTGTAGGGGTCTCGATTAATTAAATAAATACCCGTGAACAAATCTTCCACCGCATAGTCGACACGCTTTTTGACCAGCAAATCAAAACGCTCTGTGGCCAGGTTAATGTCCACCACACAATCCGGGCACTGCTGAACTATGCGTGAAAAAGCGTCGCCATAGACACTGCCGCGATTCACGGCCACGATAGATTTGGTTAAAAAGCTTAAGGTAGGCGCAAATGCACTTTGAGGACTCAAAGGGTTATCAACGTGGCGAAACAACTGCATCACCTCATCCCGATAAGGCAAGCTGAACTCCGAAAACCGGCGTCGTTCCTGGGTAAAGCTGGCGGCAAAAATCACATCAACTTTACCTTTTTTAAATTCTTCAAAGGTCCGGCTGGATGAGGGGAATGATACATAGCGCCAACATAAATTGGCACTTTTCAGGACCAACTCAAGGATCTCAATATCCAGCCCGTGATATTGCTCGCCTACCCGGTAAGAATAAGGTGGCCAGTTGTCGCTGGCACTGACCGTAACGGTTTGCCCACAGGTCTGTGCCGCTGCATTAAATGTACTAAAACATAGCAAGCTGACAAATATAAACGCTAAGTAGCCTCGACCCAATTGCACTTTTACCTACCTATTTAAACAGGTATCTAAGCTTATAACATATCAGGTACTTTTTCCGCCAGTTACCAAAGACAAATTATCTGTCACTCGCAGCAGTGCTCTTCAAAGCACCTTACTATCAACCCGGATAAGCTATCCAGCCAAAGCTCGCTAACAAGGTCGGCATCACTATTCAGCTCAACCATCAGGCCTACTTCTTGATCGCGAACAAAACGAACCTGCAACCAATGATAGCGCTGCTCGAACGCAAATACCTGCCCGTCTGTCAGCCAGTCCTGCCCACTCAGACCAAACCTTGGCTGAGCAAACAGCTGCTGCTCCGGCAATTCACTCAGATCTGCAAAAGCGACCGACACTCTTGGAGCCTGGGTTTGCACCAGCGTTTTAAATGCCCCATCTGTGCTAAACATACTTAGCCAGCCATAACTGTGCCCACCCACCGGATATCTGGCTAAATCCGCTTGCGTCAGTGCCAATTGTGAACCAGGTTCCTCACCCGCATGCAACAGCAACGGCGCACTGTGAGCAAACCAGCCCACAGCCTGCCCCACTTCCACCGAAACCCCGCAGTTACTGCCTGAGAAAGGCTGTCTACCATTGTTTTCCAGTGCAACAGCAACGGCGCTGTCACCGCTACATTGATGGTAACTGTGTGCCAGGGCAGCAAATAACACGGCTTGTAGTGATGTGCCCTGACGGGCTAAACGCGGTAATAGCAAAGCTAGCTGCTGTGGAGTGGCTAACTGTACCTGGCTATAAATAGGCTTATTGTTGTGAAGCTTTGTGAGTTTACGCTCCGCTTCCTGACAAAATGCGCCACGCGTGCTGAGCGCTTCCCGCCAGTAGCTGAGATCGGCATTAAAATGACCCGCCATGACTGCATTGTGACATTGCCGCTGCCAATGCAATAGCGTCCAGTCCCGCTGTCTGTCGAAATGTGTGGGGGCGTTCAGCAGGCTTTCGAGGTCGCTACTGAGTACTTGCAAGCTGATGTCATCCACCAACAAATGGCTGATCCCTACCGCGACTATATGCCCATAGCGACTTCGATAGCTGGCGATGGAAACCAACTGTTCAGTCAACGAAGACTCAGCCAAACAAGCTTTAAATGCCGCCCGGGCTTGCTGTTTAAAATCATCAAAACTCGATACTGTGAGCTCTGCACTGAGGTGTAAAGCCCCTTTACTCACGCGCTGTGTCATGTTTACTGGGTCAAAGCGCAGCCTTAAAGCCGGGTATTTCAGCAGTAATATACGCACAACCTGATGGATTTTTTCGCAGTTCAGCTGTTGTTGAGTAAACAACATAGTACATATCTGCCAGCGCTCAATCCCATCGATATGGATCATGGCCAGCTTATTAGGCAGAGCAAAGTTAAGCAACGCTGGCTCAAAACGCAATGATGTGCGAGCTGAAGAAGACGTCAACCGGGCCAGAGGTACATCGCTGAGCAACTGACTTAACGATACTGACCAGCCATGTTGTCTGGCACGGGTTTGTAACGTCAGTGCTTTCAGTGAGTCACCTCCCTGTGCCTTGTAACCTTTGCCCCTATCGAGTTCGGCCAAAGGTACATTCAGACTTCGCGCCACCAGCTCTGGCAACGTTGCCACCTGTTCGTGTTGCTGTAATCTAAGTTCAGCAACGCGCTTTAAAGCTGGCTTATCAATTTTACCAATCGCAGTGGTTGGCAGCTGCGTGTAATAAAAAAACTGTGCTGGCAACATGTAGGCAGGTAACGCCTCGCTTAGCATTTTGCGCAGCGCGGTCGTATCGGTATCATTGAGGTCGCCAGCGATAAAAGCGATCAGCTGAGTGCCAACACACAATACCGCCGAGCTGCGGATACCTGGGTACTGATCCAGCACGGCTTCAATGCCTTCTAACTCAATCCGGTGGCCAAGCAGGTTAACCTGATTGTCCAGTCGCCCAAGATAGGTGATCAGCCCCTGTTCATCCCTACACACCAAGTCGCCACTGCGATAGAAGCGCTGCGTCCTGCCAAGGCGCGCCATAGAAATAAACTGCTGAGCTGTTTTTTGCGGCTCTGCCAGATATTCCAGCGCCACCCCTTCACCACCGATAAGTAACTCACCTTGTCTGGCCGGTCTGCCCTGCTCGTCCACAATCAGCAAAATACTGCCCGCCGAAGGCCTGCCAATAGGCACCCGGCTGCGCTTTAAATCAGCCCGAGTTACCTGGTGTAAGCAGGAGGTCACTGTGGCTTCAGATGGGCCATATTCGTTATATAACGCAATGTGCTCAAACAAATTCAACCTGTCCCATTGACGTACTATGTTGTGACTGAATTCTTCACCGCCAAGGATCACCGTACTCAGGTGCATGCTCGACAGCCAGTCACGAGCTTTGGGATCTGCCAAAAAGTTCGCCATCAAGCTGGGGGGCACATCAAGATGGGTGATTGCCTGCGAGATGCAGACTTTTGCAAATTCGGCAGGATCAAGCACTGAACCTTGTGTGAAACACACACACGCTCCGGCCGAGAGAAACATCAATAATTGCTGCAAAAAGGCGTCTGTTGAGCTGGATAAAATACATAAGGCACGATTGCCCGGTGTCAGCTGGTATTGTTGCTGAGCAGCCTGGATCTGCTGAGCCAGGCTGTGCCGTGAAATCGCGATGCCCTTTGGCTGGCCTGTGCTGCCAGAGGTATACACATGGTAGGCAACGCGCGTAGCCTCATCCTGATTGTCTGTCGATACGTCACAAGTCACCGATGCATCATCAACCAAAATGCAATCCAGCTCGACTCGACAACTGGGACCACCCAAACCAGGGTCATCCTGGCTATAAAGTACAACGCGCGCCTGGCTGCGTGCCAACATATGCTGTTTGCGTGTAACAGGAAAATGCACGTCCAGACAGACAAAAGTACCGCCAAGCAACAGTACGCTGATTATCCCCACGGCACTTAAGCGCGGATCATCGCTATACACAGCAACACAATCATTTGGCTGAATTCCCAAGTTGCGCAGCTGCTTAACACATCTCATCACTTGCCCGCGCAGTTCGCCATAGCTAAAGGTCCAGCTATCGCCCTGAAGTGCCACAGCCTGACCCGGCTGATCCAGGATATTGGCGACCATATCGGCCACGTTGACTGCGCTCATGCCGACTCCCTGTGGGGTGCCAGCCCGGTAAAGCCATTGACACCGACCAGCATGTTACTCCAATGTATGAGCTCCTGACCTTCCATCCAGGGCTCACCATTATCAAAAGTGTATTTGCGCATAAACGCCAGCCCTGGCCGGCTGTGCTCAACCAGCTCGTCATGAAAGGTGGCCACCAGTAGAGCGACCTGAGCATTTGGGCACACTTGCTCAAGCGTCGTTTTTAATTGCAGCGTGTTAGCCAGGATCTCGTCCGGCGTTTCAAACTGCCAGTCGGCATTTTCTTCCAATGCCACACTTAAAAAGAACAGCACACTGTCAAGCTCGGCCAGTTCAGAAAAGAAGCGATTGCAGATGCCATCAAATTTCTCACGAAATGCGGGATACTCACGCACCAGATCATGATTTTCAACCGCAAAGTCATGGGCAGAAAGGTATCCCGCTGAGCGATCGGCGTATTTTCGATATTCTTTGCAATCAGGTTCATAAGGCTCAAGGTTCTCCAGTAAGAGTACTTCTTTGCACCGCGTTTGCAGTGCCTTGTCGAGATCGGCCACAGAACGACCTCCGATCCAGTCAAATGGTCCGCGTCGACAGCCCAGCTCCAGCTGACGAGTCAAATGACGGGGCCGGCAATCCATACCCAGACTGTGTACCCGGCTATACTGACCCGCAATAAAAGGGTTGCCGGTTTGGACTACAAAGTGACTACTCATGCGCACGCTCCTTTACCTTGTAGTTTGTTCAGACAAACTCGTCCTATCACCCGCCACCAGGTTGGCACTTCCAGCAGCACGCGTGCAAATGGGATCAGACACAACTTCAGCTTATGGTAGGGGATGGTACGAAATTCATCGCTGGCTTTACTGTACAGCCAAAAGGTTTCAACAAAACCCAGTGCCGTCCACGCCAAAACCAGGGCCACGCCGACAGTACTGCTGATAAGAAATGCCAGCAGTAATATCAGCGGCATTAATAAAAAAATGCTCACTGAAATCATATCAATCCGATGGCGCAGTCCTAATACGGTTTTCTCTGCCATCTGGTTGCGATAAAACGCCGCTTTATGCAACGCGACCTCCACAAACCCCTGCGACCAGCGCCGACGTTGATGCAGTAAAGCACCGAAGGTTTGGGGCGGCTGTGTCAGTGCCTCGATCTGAGGTGCATAAAATACCGTATAGCCCAGCTCCAGACCCAGCAAACACGTCTCCCTGTCTTCACCGCTGCGCAGCCCGCTGTGTCGGGACAACAGGTCCTCTATGATTGGCCGTTTATACAAGCAGCCCGCACCCGGCATAATAGGCACACTGCCCTCATTTTTACTGAACTGATAACTCGCTCGCTCCAGCGCATATTCCAGCATCTGAAACTGCACCGCGGGCGTGTTACCGGCTGTAGGGCGCATACTGAAATAGCAACCCATTGCAGTGGCGTCCGCCGCTAACTTGTTGTGTATATCAGGCAGGTTATCCAGGCCCTGAAGCTCAGTGTCAAAGTCGGTAAAAATGATGTACTGATGAGACAAAGCTTGGATCACAGTGTAAAGCGCCCCAATCTTTTGGCCGTTTGGCGTCACCCGGCTGAGGCTGAGATGTGTTAGCTGCTCTGTATTCGCCGAGAAGGGTTGATCGGTAGAGCCATCATCAATCAGGATAATATCAAGTTCGGGATGACGAGCTGCCAGCCCATCAAAGTAAGCCAGTCGCTCGGCAAAGTGTGATTTATCACCCGCTTCATTGTAAAACGGCACCAATATTGCCGTCGTTTGCGTTGTCACCCTCGGTGCCAACCAGGTTAACTGATAATCTTTCATAGCAAGCTCCTTAGTGGGATTTAACCAGCGACAACGACTGTGCCGGATAGGGATGAAGCTGACCATCACGCATCAGGTAATGACAGTCACAACAATCAAAGTACGCCTCATCATGGGTGATCACGAACAAGGTTTTACCCATGGCCTTCAATGTCGGTAGCCACTGACGGTAAAACACCTGACGACTTTCGGGGTCGATGTTGGCAGCAAATTCATCCAACACCAGAATAGGACGCTCTTCCATCAAGGCCTGCACTAGGGCCAGGCGCTTCATCTGGCCTGTCGACAAGCGGGTATTGGTAAAACAGCCGTCACGAAACTGCACTTTGTCGCTCAACGCCAGCTTGTCCAGCCATTGATTGATCAAGGTCTCATGCATCGGCTGACCATAACGATTGGCAAAAACCACACTATCCGCCGAGATGCCGGAAAACAATTGGCGATAAGCCAATAACTGAGCATCATCCAGCTGGGTATTATCAAGCCAGACTTGGCCGCTTCGCGGCGCATACAAGCCACTGAGTAAGCGCATAAAGGTGGTTTTCCCAGAGCCATTACCGCCAGATATAAACACGATATCTCCCTGATTAACTTCCAGATTAATCGGCCCCACGGTGAACCCTTGCTGGTACTCAAACATCAACTTGTGGAGCGTCAGCCGATGCGAAAACGACACGTTAGATGGCGCAACACTCTGCTCCCCGGCTTCACTAGCCAGTTGTTTGATTTCAGCCAGCTTTTGTTGTGAAACCTGGAGCTGACTAAGCACCCGAAATAACTCCATACTGCTGTGGAACGGACTCACCATAAACAAAGTGATGATCACAAAACTGATACTCTGCTGGGGCGATAAAGCAAACCACAGCGGCGCGACAAATACCGCCACCGCAGCCAATAGATAAAGTGCGGCCATCAGCATCAGCTGATTATGTGCAAAACGACATTCCGCCATGATTTTATTATGCTGGACCGCAGTCGCATCCCGGGTCAGATGCTCCTGATACAGCGAGTCATTACGCGCAGCATTTTGCTTCACTTCCCGGATCCCCATCAGCAGATCGTGCAAGTGCGTAAAGAAGCTGTCCTCAGCCTCTCGCGCACGTTCATATCCCTGATGAATGCGGGCAAAGCGTAAGCAATAGGCCGTCACTGCAAGCGCTATCAGACCCAGTGCAAGTAATGCCCCCATAGGGGCAATCACAAACATGTAAATCAGTGCCGCTATCACGGTGAATAGGTGTCCCACACTTAACGCGACGAACTGATTAAGCTGACTGAGTGTGTTGGCATCATAAGCAATCGCCGAGAGGATCCGCTCCTGACCAAACTGCTCAATCATCTGTAATCGTGCATGACGCACTGCATCCAGAATATCCAACCGCACGGTCTTAATGGTGGTTTCGGTCAGTCGGATCACGCTACGCTGAAAGGTCAGCTGCACCACCACAAAACCAATGAATGCCATTGAGAACCAGATAGCGCCCTGAGCCAGGCTGGCCGAATTACTGCTATCCAGTTGCAGTGCCATGGTGAAGGTATGTAGGATCAAAATGGTGGTGCAGGCGCTTAAGCTGCTCAGTAAAACCAGTTTGAGTGACAGCACCTGCCACAAGGCTCTGCATTTTTCTATCATGCCTGTCCTCCCAGACTGCGGGCATACAAGCGTGGTGAAAGCTGCCATAACACGCCACCGAGCAACAACGAACCGTAATACCGCAGATAACCATGAGTGCGGAACTTTCGCTCGTTGTGAACAAAATGACTTTGACTAAGCCACACATAATGCCCACCCTCACATTGGCAACGCACACCCAGATCGGTGTCTTCGCCACGCAATAAACGTGTGTTGAAGCCACCAACGGTTTTAAACAAGTCGGCCGAAACAAAACAATTGCCGCCCATGCTCTGGTGACGCTGGTTAAAACGATTGATATCCGTCGCGACAAAACGACCGAGCCAGTGACCACTGTCGCTCTTCAGTGGCGCCGTACCATACACAGCCCTGTGGCTGTCCTTGGCAAACTGAGCAATCTGCGCTGGTAGTTGCGCACTGCACACGGTATCAGCATCTAGAAACAGCAGCATGCTGCCACTTGCCTGTGCAGCGCCATAATTACGCGCTGCAGCGGCACTGCCTGCGGAAATAGTAAATACCTGCTCAGTATAGGCCCGCGCCACCTGCACGGTTGCATCCGAGCAGGTATCACAGACCACGATCAGCTCAGCATCCAGAGGCAACTGTTCAACCAATAACGGTAAAGTAACCGCTAACGTTTTTGCTTCATTATGAGCAGGCAAGATCACGGACAACATACGCACCTCTAGAGCAAAAAGTTATGCGCGTCGGGACACGCATTGAGAACCTTTAAGCTTTGCTCACGCATCGTCTTAGCAGCACGCTGGTATGGCTCAGAAGCAATGAGCTCCTCAATTGGAGTATCGAGCACATTACCAAATACCAGATCAGGGAACTGCTTGGTCATCACCAGCTTGCCACCAATATCAACATCCAGTTTCACACCCATTTTGAGATAATGTGGCCGTGCTGGCATTTTGCCGCGATAGTACTGACGGATCTCATCCGCATCATAATCCGGCCCAAATAACACGGGGATCTGTGACGGATAGGCACGCAATGTGTCTATGGTGTCTATGACGTGTTCAATGTAATCCGGACGAAAATCCCCCATATCAAATCCTGTATAGGAGTTAGGCACAGTGTCGAAGTCTTCACAAAAGCGGTGGTATTCGCTGCGCGCCATCATGTCCACGACCCACAGGTGGTTGTAGATCATCCAGTCAACACCGGCCTGTTCGCACTCATTAAGTAACTCGGTCGCCCGGTCCAGGTTTTTGGCCATCATGGTATTCTCTACCCCGATCAGCCACTGCTTGCCCTCTTTTTTACCGTCAGCCAGTAACTTAATACCGGCCATGGTTTTGTTGTAGGTGCCTTTACCCCGGATCGAGTCATGGATGTCTTTCGGTCCGTCGATGGAAATCAAAAAGGCCAGCTGATCGTGATACTTACTCAATACCTCAAAGTGGCGCTTAATCATCAGGCCATTCGTACAGATATAAATAAAGCATCCGGCTTCAGCCAGGCGGCTGAGAAACTTAGGAAAATCAGGGTGTAAAGTGGGCTCTCCCCCGGTCAGTATGATGTCGCAGCGCTGACGCTCAACAAAATCAAACAAATGACCACTTTGCTCATAAGGGATGGCCGTGGGATCCAGGCCATGGTGAAAGCCTGTTTCACGCCACTGAAAGCACTGTTCACAGCGCAAATTACAACTGCTGGTCATTTTAATGACCAGCTTACAGATATTATCTGCTTCGATTTTTCCGCTCGCGGCATAGCGTCTGAGGGCGTTAGCCACTCGCTCGGTGCTGGCCTGATGATGGGCGGTAAACCCTGGGTTTCTGGCCATAAAATTCTGATGTGCCTGCGGTAATTCGCTGACCGCCAGTTGCGTGGCTTTCTTAGTCCACATAATCGACTCCTACAATATTATTTGCTACTTGCGAGTAAATGATGACAAATCTGGTTTGATGCATTGGCGTTCACTAAAGTGGCAGCCTTCATAATGGTCTGGCTGCGCAGTGATGCCGATGTCTGTATCTGACTGAGCAAGTCACTGAGCTGCTGATCATTGCACGCGTTTAGTGCCGCGCCCTGAGCGACAAACACCGCTCGATTGTGTTGCTCTTGCCCGGGTAAAGCGCCATGAATGATCAGGCAGGTATTGGCCAGGGCCGCTTCGGTCAGGGTCAGACCACCGGCTTTCGTAATTATGATGTCCGCCTGGGCGTAGTAAGGCTGCATATCCGACACAAACCCGGCCAGTTGCAACTGATGTTGGGCTATTTCTTGTTCAAAACGAGCCCGTAGTTGCTGTTGTAAAGTCTCGTTCTGGCCGCAAATGACCGTTACCGTACCAGATGGATTCTGAGCCAATAACAACGCCACTGTTGAAGCCGAAATGCCCAACCCCCAGCCACCGCCACAGAGTAAAATGTTCAGAGCGGCCTCGCTTTTCTTCGCGGTATCTTTGCCTGTCACCGTTAAGTCCTGAGCTACCTCTGTCGGGATCCCCAGCGGCAATATGTCGGTTCCTCTGGCGCGATGCCAGTCCAGCACAGGATGACTGTACTGATGAGAAACAAACAACTGAGTTAACGGGGTCCGCCAGCCATTAGAGATTTGATAATCACCCAGCACACCACTGACTTCGACCTTATGCCCGGCCAGTCTGGCAAAATAACGGGCGAAGAATGCACCGTAATAACTACAGGCAACCACCTGGTTATGACGACGGATCACCGCTTTCGCGTCTTCCTGCTTGTCATTGCCTTTAAGCGCCAGCCACAGCGGTATTAGCCTGTAAAGAAACGGGTAGAACCAGCGGCTTGCATATAACTTGCTGTGATGTTGCTTGCCCGACATGCACCACTGGTAATATTGGCCAAACAGTAAATCGGACAGCCACTGTGGCAACAGTTCGGACACTGACAACAGCTCAACGGTTTTGCCTTGTTTACGAAAACCGCTCGCCAGAGCCTCTGCCAGTGCTCGTGACCCCGCGCCAGACTCCACATATAACAGGAGCATGCTACTGAACCCGCTCGAGTGGACGCGTGGTGTTGAGCCATAAAGCTCTTACTTCAGCCAACTCAAGCTTCATCACCACCATATCCTGCTGCGGACCATAGAAGCTTTCGAATCGACCCAAAGAGGTAAACTGTAAAGAATGATAGATATTGAGAATATTGGACTGCGTGGTGTCGGCAAACACCTCAATGTACAACTCCTCATAGTTGGTTTCTTCCAACAAGACCTTTAGGGTATCCAGCAACATTGCCATTTTGACCAGAGGTGAGACATTCTGATCAGCTACAAACCAGCCTCCCCAGACAATGCTTTTTGGGTCCCATAAGCGATAATGATAACCGGACATGCCAACCAGCTGTTCGCCTTGTTTAAAGCACCAGTAGTGACGACCATTGTCTATCCCCGCCGCCAGACAACGACGATGAAATTCAATGGTGCGTATGGTGTCTTCGTTCAGTCCATCTACCATTGCATGCTCGATAAATTCGAGTTGCTCATCACCAAATGACACCGCTGTCTTTTCGAGCTGCTGATGACGCATAAAGCGCTCGGTACGGCGCATTTTTTGTACCAAAAGTTCTGCTCTGCGATCTTTAAATTGCTGTTCCATATCCGGCCACCCATTTTCTTGCTTTGCTTTGATGGGCTGCAAGTTATTATAAGTATTGGATAAAATCGCTTATGAAAAAGTGATGAATGGTTACGAGAGCCCTATGAAGGCTGAGCAATGATTATTCTAACTGATGATAAAACAGCCCATTTCAAAGCCATTAACATGGTCTTTTTTGCTTAACAACAGGCTCTATAACCCGCCTTATTTCCGAGCTGGAAAAGCACGTTTTTTTGTGTCATTTTAACCGGAACTTGTGCAAACAAAGAGGCCAATCATGCCGATAATCAAGCCACGATTTTGCTGGCTGATACCACTCTGTTTGTCTTTAATGGCATGCGTATCACCGCCACCCAAGGTCGTTGAATGGCCAGGTGGCAGATTGTTGTTATCAGAAGAGGCGGCTACATTCAGCGGCAAAGTTGGACAGCGAACATTCCAGGCGACTATCTCTGCACTATGGCATGAAGGCGCACACTGGTATGTCATTTATGCCTGCAGCGCTTTTGAGCAAAACACGGACACAGAGCGTTTTTCTGTCGGCGAGATAACCTCTGAGTCAGCGCCCATCGGCACTCCTATCACACTTGATTGTGGCTTAGGCGTTACTTTGACTGTACGACCGTGATTATGGGCCGTTATCGTGAAAGAAGTGGGAGAGAAGAACAGGCGAAGGTGAGACTACGCAATACATCATCAACGGAGTCGCCTGAAACAAGCTCCCGTGTCGAGCACGGGATGACGGATGAAAAGGAATGGATTTATGCTTCATTTTGAGACGCCCACAAAGGGTGAGCTCCATAATAAAATACTGACCAGGGTAGACGCCTTGTCGTCATGGCCACTCCCCTCTGCCACAACGGTTTTAAGCAGGTACCTGCATAAAAAGCAACCGTCAGCGTACGTTATTGTTATTCTAACTCACTTTCCGTATCTTCGATTGCTTGTATGATCTGTGTATTAAGGTCTTTAGCACTTTTTCGAGTCGGCTCCACTTCGAGCACTTGCTCAATAACTTGAAGCGCCTCATGGTGCTTTTCTTGTGCAAACAATAATTCAGCGTGCGTTTCAAGAATTGCCAGGTCATTAGGCAATAATTGCAAAGCTCTGTGAAGCAGCGCCTCAGCATCTACCAGGCGTTTTTGATCAATCAACAGACAAGCGTAATTATTCATAGAGTCAGTATCCTGAGCATCTAACTCCAACGCCCTTTTATAATAAGCCTCAGCTTTATCCACTTCCCCTGAGCTTTCCAACAATATGGCATAATTAAACATAGCCGTTGTGTACTCAGGATCCTTCGCCAACGCTTCTGTATAATGAGCTTCTGCTTCCTTTAACTTCTCGTTCTCTTTCAATAATATAGCATAGTTGTTATGTAGCCCAGGTGAATCTGGAAAGGCTTTAATTGCAGACTGGTAATGCGCAAGCTTTTGTTCTAAATTGGGTTTATTCTCAGCCTCAAGCGCCCAATCCAGCCAGCTTTTATCCTGCTCTTTCTTATGCTTAGGCAAAAGCTTTGCTTTGATGTCTTCTCCCCCCTCACGAGAAGTGTTCATCACCTGCTCCTGGAGTGTCTGCTTCAATTCCTCAGTATAGCGGTCAAGGTCTTTTAACTGATCATCATGCTTATAACCCCAGAGGTTACCAATATCCAGCATCAGCTGGTCCCAGTCTGGGGTTGGTATCAAGACACCGTTGTGCTTTAGCATCAGCGCAGCAATGTCACCATTTGGTTGTCCGCCTGGCTCGTAGTAGCACCAAAACGGTCTGCCACTGATGTCCCTGGGTGATAAATCAGATAAAAAGTTCATCAGACTGCCGTCGTTACCGCCATAACCAATAAAAATGGGGGTATAGAATTTGAAGATATTTTTCAGAGCATCTTCCCAGGGCTTTTTTAGCTGCCCTGTACCATCAGGGTCATTGATGGGGTCGGTAAACAAGTCACGGTGAATTTTGGCCACCATGGGGCGCCGCGCCAGAGGCTTTAAATATCCGGCCAAAGTTTCATGGCCTATCACGTGAGGAGAGCGTCTGCCGTAAATATACAAAGAGTCGGCGACCAGATTGTCGAAATTAGTAGTGATCACCAAGTTGTGGCTGGTTTTGGTCATTATCCAGGCCAGTACGGCATAGCCAAAACTCGGGCTGCCAGCTTCGATGGCTTTTTCCAGCTCTGCGAAGCCAGCTTCATGATCGCCAGCAAAGCAGTGAGCGAAAATCTCTGGGTAATGACCAGCCAGATTATCAGACTGCCAACCCTTAATATCTAACGGGTTCAGCTTAAGCCAGCTGTCAAAGTCAGTCTCGGGCGATACCACCCGATGAAACAGCATTTGCATCCACTCCCTTGCCAGGGGGGCTGCGCCTTTAACACCAGACTGGATCGACGCACCAGCGCCCAGTATAAACACAAAACGCCGGTCTTCCATGGTGTCGTTAATACGCTGTAATTCGTCAAGGAAGCCTCTTAAGGCCCAAACCTGTGCTGTTGATGTTTCTCTGTCCATGTTAATTTTTATAAATATTTTTATAATTGGAGAGATTGTAACGCGAAAGTGTGACCCCTGGAAGTGATCTGGATCAGTCTCATAAACGCAATTTCAAACAGGTGTGATGTTAAATGTTAAGGCACTTTACTTGTCTGCTCATACCCAATCACTCTGACCTTGCAACACTTATCGCTTAGGACACACCACTTTTTCAGCTTTCAGGTGGTACATTTCAATGTCCGGGTGACTAAAAAACCCCACTTCCCAGGGGTTTTTAGAGATAAACAATTCTCTCACTTCATTGAACAAGGCGCTGTCACTTGCTATCTGATGCACCTTTCCTGCGATAATGGAGTAATTCCACTCCACATAGTTTTCAAAGGTAAAGCTGGCACGATTGTCGATGGCAAAATAACACTGATTATCGCGCTTCATTAGGCTGGATTTAAAGGTTTGTGGCAGCGTGATAAAAAAGACATCATCATCGGTGCTGGATAAAAATGCCATCACTGTGGTGTGCGGTTGTGATTGCGCCTTAGTGATTAACACCCCGACTTTGTTATCGTGCTCTTCCTCATCCATCACAGGGGTTGTCGTTAACGGCGTGCATGGCAAAGGCGTTTGCACACGCGGATCGTCTGGAAACTCATACCCCGGCGCACGGTATTCCAGTTCCACCGAAATCCCGTAATAAACCTGATACTCAATTGGAGAAACGGTTACCTCTGTCTCGTTTAGTGCTGTTACCCGACCTTTGTAAGACAAACGATAAACACTCAGTTCAGCGTCATATTCACTGACACCGGTGCGATTATCCAGATGTACCGTGACCAAATCTCCAACCTGCAATGCATGCGTTTCCCTGAGCTGGAGAAGGAGTTGATTGTCATCGTCAATTTGCGCAAAACAGATGAACACATCGATGCCGCCCAGATGTGTCTGGTAAGCTGAAGCAACGGCAATCACGGGCGATGGAATAAACTGATTTAAAGACGACATAACACTCCCTGAAACTGGATTAGCAATCTACTTTCGACTGTATAACTCTAGCATACAGGCGTAAAAGCGCGTGCTCTGCAAAGGCACACAACCATTCTTTTTTACAGAATGATAAATACGATATTCGCACATTTCGTTCTCTATACAGAATCCGTAAAGTGGGGCTATCACAGTTTAGGAGCGTCATCATTATGCCATTACTTCGTCGTGGCTCAGAGCGGGGTCAGGTAAACCTGGGCTGGCTGAAAAGCCTGCATACTTTTTCATTTGGTCATTACTACGACCCAAAACATATGGGGTTTTCCATGTTACGCGTTATCAATGACGATACAGTGGCCCCGGGTATGGGATTCGATATCCATGGCCACCGGGATATGGAGATCATTTCTTATGTGATGCAAGGTGCGCTGGAACACAAAGACAGTAAGGGCAATCATCACGTTATTCCGGCCGGAGATATTCAGCTGATGAGCGCCGGTACCGGGATCACCCATTCCGAGTACAACTATTTTGCGACTGAGCCAACCCGCTTTTTACAGATCTGGATCCGACCTGGCAAAAAAGGGCTCAACCCCAGCTACGCACAAGCTACGATTCACCAAAAAGGGGCCCTTACGCCACTTGTGACCCCGGACGGACAGAGCGATTCACTGGTCATTCATCAGGATGCCAGGCTCTATCGTTTGAAGTTATCTGCTGGTGAGACTGTAATCCTGAACGCACCAGGGCGCTGGGGCTACCTGCACCTCATTAAAGGCGCGGCTCAAACCTTGCAAACACACCTTAGTGCAGGTGATGCAGCGAGTCTCACAGAAGAAGAGTCTATTGAGCTAACTGCAACAGCCCCACTTGAGGCGCTGTGGTTTGAATTACCACCGGGTTGAGTTGCGCTCTTGAGCATGATCCCTTAGGGTAGGAAGCTTGCACCTAAAGCACCAACAAAACAATGTAAATACTCACTACCAGCATTGTTTCTTATCTTGAGGGAGTAAGGCATGCCAATACATGTGCAATACAATCAATCACAACTATTACAGCGCCTGAGCCATCCATTTAATGACTACACCGGGCCCGCTCGTTTGCTGCACAACCAGCTCACCGACAGCACAACCTTTGATGTGCCGGGTGGGCATGCCATTGCAAGTGGTGCACTGACCGTGACGCTGCTGGATCACCCGGAGCACAGTCAAACACCGGCAAGTCAGGCAACCTCTCAGACTACGTACTCAACGACCCAAACCAACGCTGAGCCCCAAACCTGCTGGCTCAATTATGAACTGTCAGCATCACTTAGCGGCACCACGATACAAGCCCGCCAGCAAGCAAATAAGATATCGGGCCAGGCCAGTGCGCATATGCAACTAACAGCTTGCCTGAGCGCCCACCCCGGTAACGTCATCGCGGACACACTCGCAACGCAATTGACCACCCTGCCTTGCATTTATTCCTGCGAGGACGTCAAAGCGCTCAAGCCCGGCGAGTCTCTCGCGCTTGATACGCAGGGTACATTAACGGTCCATACTTCCATAAAATGGAGTGAGTTGCTATGTCGAAACTTTCATCTGTTCAGCCGCTGGCTTGCACAAGGAGAGCTACTGGATCTGTCGTTCAATGCCAGTCTGAACGCCGACCTTGAGGTCTCCATTGAGGGAGGTTATCAGGTTATATTTGCCCGGCCTGTCGACACACCCCGTATACTTTACCTTAGCTATGTCAAGTCGACCTCAAACAGCACACAAGGCACAGTAAATGCCAATATTACTGCAAAACTGAGTAACCGAGAGGCATTTCAGGTCGCATACACGGCCATGGTAGAGGCTATCTTTCAGCGCTCCGAGGAAGAGATTGAGGCACTGACAGCCCACTTGCCTCCAAATGCACTGCCAGATCAACTACTCCCCATTGCGACAGCGCTCTTAAAACGATTGGGGCTGGACAAACTCGAAGAACTAAAACCGCGCATCAAGGAAATTCAGCAGAGCCTGGAAACCTCTATCTGCACAGCCGCTCAATCAGGTGTTGAGCTAAGCTTCTACTACCATTACCATCGCGTGCAGATGCATCAGGCACTTTTGCACCTGACAGTGTGCGACGACGCACTCACACCGGCATTGCATGAAGCCACAGTCGCCGGCACACTGATGAGTCAACTGGACACACACCTGAAACAGGTGAATGTTGAGCAGTTTTTCAATCAGCGAATAACACAGCAACATCACACCAGGGGTTTCCGCTTCAACGTCTTTTCCTGGCAGATGATGAGCCGTGAAGATACCAAGTTTCAGGTTATCACCCAGGAAAATATTCATGGTGAAGTCAAGCTGTCCGGGCAAGGCCTGCGATGTTATCAGGACCAGACGGGCGAAGAGAAACGCCAGTTTTATATCGACTTTGAAGCGGCTATGCCAACCTTTAAAGCCCCGGTTATGGTGTCAATGCAGGACTTTGATCTAACGCAGACCCTGGCACATAGCACATATCAGGACAGCCTTAGCGAACAAGCTGCCTGCCAGCTAGCTGATGAGTTAGCGATCTGGGGACTCATTCAACCCGGTGAAGTCGATACTCTTGCCGGGCAACTCTATCACAAGCTCAAAGCGCAGACAGATATTCAGGTCACACTGACACTCACCATACCTCATGATGTATTTCGTAACTTGTTGCCAACACTGGCAAATGCGGACTCGACCCTATTGTCCAAGGCACTGGCAGCCGCTTTGCCTCGTCACCTTCAGATGCCTAACTGTCGGGCCAATCCATTATTAAGAAGCGCTTTTTATGCACCAGCCTTTGCACACTATCTCAGTGCCGACGAGCCAGACGCCGCTACCCTGATTGAACTTGCAACCACACGTTTGAAACAGCTCAGACAATATGACAGCGCGCATAAAGAACGAGACTGGCGCAGCAAATCAGGTCCGACGCTTGGCCGAGTAATGCAAATGCACCCAAATATAAAAGCAGATCTGGACAATCTGATAGCAGGCATGCACAAGCTGAATGGACACGACACGCTCAATGGCGACCCTGAAGTACTGCAAGCCATTTATCATTTATTCGATAATATGGGATCACAACACTTTTATATGCGCTTTTTTGCTTACTATCTGCAGCTGAGCCTGACTGAGTTGGGTTATCAGCATATCGCGCTGCGGAACACAGGGCTGATTGAATTTGGCGCAGCGACCGCAAGACAAGCCTGGTTGCTGTCAGGTGTTGCGCCAACGCGCCACTCTCTGTGACTGGCACATTGACGAAATTAGCAGTGTATCTTAACCAAAGCTATGATTATTTTGCAGGCAGTGCCCGGTATCCGGGTAACTGCTCAAAGCGCGCCAGCCAGTCAAGTACGCGCGGAAAATCACGTAAGCTCGGCTCAAGCCTGGCAATCAGTGCAGTATAACTGTACAAGGCAATGTCAGCCAAAGTTGGGGTCACTCCGGCAAGCCAGGGGCTTTGCTCAAGCTGAGTGCTTAACAGTGAAAATAACCTCAGCGTCTGCTGCATCGCATGCGCCTCATTGCCGGGCTTCCCAAGCACCCGGATCCCGCGTAGTGCCACGGGACCGTTACACAACTCACCGGCAGACAGGGCAAACCATCGCTGGATCTCAACCTGAGTAGTCAGGTCAGTTGGATACCAGACTCTTGCAGGATCATATTGCCGGGCAAGATAAAACAAAATGGCGTGAGAGTCGGTGATAACCGTGTCCCCATCAACCAAAACAGGTATCTTGGCAGCCGGATTGAGGTGGACAAACGACTCAGACAAGTGTTCACCGGATTTAATATCAACGGTCACAGTCTCTATGCTCAGATCCAGCATTGACGCAAGTGTGAGCACTTTATGGCTGTGCCCGGACAGTGGAAAATAGTAAAGCTGAAGATGACTCATAATAGCAACCAAATGCTCCTTATCGTGGTGTTGGTCAATCATTAAACACCAAATATCTGACAGAATAAAATGAAGAATATTGCTGACCAGCTTGGGAAGGTTGCTGCGGTGGCTGTTTTTTCGTTCAGCGTTTAAAGCGCACGCTTACAATGCTCACCCATCAGATCAATAAAACATCGGATCTTGGGCGGGACATACCCTCCGGGTCGATAAACAGCATGGAAAGGACCCCCCCCGAGCTGATAATCGGGTAACAAGGCCACCAGCTTGCCACTGTTCAGCGCTTCTTTGAATGCCCACCTTGGTCCCAAATGCCCCCCTTGCCTACCAGTACAAGCTGCCTGACAGCAGATACATTGTTCACTGTAACCCCCCCTGACACTTTGACTTGGGTTACTTTTGTGCCTTGCAGAACTTTCACATGAGCGCTGCCCTGAGCGCGCGAATAAAACACAAACTGACATCGCTCATGCATCGAAGGGTCATTCATTTCGCCCACTTTACAGCCAGTGTCCTGAATCGTCTGGGTAAGATCGAAGACGTGGTGCCCATGATTGATTTTCTGGCCAGTGAAGAAGCACGCTGGATAACCGGCCAGACTTTATGCGTCAACGGTGGCTTCGTCACTCACTAGAATCGATATGACCAGCTCAGGCGCAAATTTCGGGGCGCCTGAATATACTTCACAGGAGAGACACCCCGAGCATTGCCATGATAATAGGTTTTGTCGAACAGGTTTTCGATATACAAACCCAAGATGCCCCCACCTTGTGTATAGGTCAGGTTAACATTTAAGGTCGTCCAGGCTGGTATCGTAACAACTTCAGTGCCGCTTTGTTGAAAGCGGTTGGCTTCGGTCAGAACTTTATCCCAATGGTCGACAAATGCACTGACCTGCCAGTGCTGAGCCAGGGTATAACCCAGCCCTAGCTTAACCTTGTAGCTGGGCACATCCAATCTGACGGTTTGCGCTGCTACCTGGGTTTTATCTGGCGAGACATAACGCAGAGCTAGTTGTCCGTTCCAGCGCCGGGCCTGCCAACGCAATTGGTTTTCCCAACCTGAGACTCTGTGTTCTCCTGCCACTATAGTACGCCAGATCTGGGTATTCGGGTCTTGAACTTTTTGATAAAAGTTCTTCGCTTGCATACTATACAGGGCAGAAATATTGGCAAATTCAATCTCGCGCCAGCGGAACTTGCTGCTCCAGTTGAGCTCATACATCTGCATGCTTTGAGATTCAATCTCGTCATCAACCACCAGATCGAATTCAAAAATCGTTGGCGGACGAAACGCCTTGCCATAGGTCAGTTTGAGAGCCTGGTCTGGGTCTGGCTGATAGACCATACTTATCCGGGGCAACCAGCTGGCATTGGTGTAATCCTGGCGGTGATATCTGAGCCCGGCATTGACCTTAAGCGTGCGCTCGCCAAAGTGCCACAGCCTGGAATATTGTCCAAACACCGCATGCTTATCAGAGCGTTCTTTGTCTGTCGGCCAGGAGTCTGGGGTGACCAGTTTAACGCCGTCTTCAGTTTGCCGATATTTGATCTTACGGCCAATTTTGGTACGCCAACCATCATATCCCAGTATCCAGTCCTGATCGGCGCTGGCCTGATAGGTCCATTGTGTATTGAGTCGAATTCTGTCCGACGGACCGATATCTTCGCGCTCTGTATATAACACCAAGGCTTCATAACGACTTGCCTGTTCAGTATTATCGACACTCAGGCGGTATTTCTCTTTGTATTCCCTGAAGTAACTCAGTTCGATATTACCTGACCAGTTGGCAGAGGGTTGTAAATCCTTACCCAGATAATAGCTACTGTAGCCACGATAAGCGTCATCTCCCGTAATATAATCAAACGCGATGGCCTCAATACCACTGACGTTAGTGGTGCGGGTAAGATTATTACCAAAGTAAAACCAAGGGGTGTTCAGACGACTGTCCAGGGTGATATTTTTTTCGCGATTACGAAAATCATCAGGGTTGTGGTTTCTTAATGGATCTTTGCTGTTACGGCTGAACGCTTCATCATCGACAATAAATTCTCGTATTTCACGATAATCCAGATCGCTTTCAAAATAGCTGGCTGATAGTGCTAGCTCAATGTCTCCGTACTGATAATGCAACACGCCATGGCCAAAGCGCGTACCCACCTCACCCGCAGCTAAAGAGACCTCATTCACACCGCTTTCCAGACGAGTGACTACGTTGATCACGCCTTGTGTTGCATTCCCCCCATACAACGTAGAATTCGGTCCCTGAAGTATTTCGACACGCTCAATTCGGGCACTCGGAAAGTTGTTCATAATAAAGGCTTCATTCGCCAGTAGATTTTGTACTTCCCGACCATCAATGAGCATCAAGGTCCCTGACATGTTGCCCGTAAAGCCCCTCTGCCCACCGGGCAACCAGGCCCATTGATAGAAGTAGTCCATATTGGGAACCGAAGCGAGGATCTCCTTTAGATCTCGCCAGCCATAACGTTCGATGTCTGTGCGATTGATCACATAAACGGTGCCGGATGAAGCCAGCCAAGATTCGCTTTTGCGCGCGGCAACGGTCACATCCTGGTCGAGTAGTTCTTCGAACGACATTGTAAATACAGATCCCTGCGACTCCTGCGCCGCAGCAGGCGAGCTGTGCAATATCACCAAAGCAGAAAAACAGATAACTAACCGGGCCATGTACCACTTACTTAACAAAGAGATCTTCGGCAAGTATAGCTAAGCATTTTGACTTTTGAGTGAAATAGAGGTGCAAAAAAGTCGTGGGTACCACTTAATATCCCGTCATAACGACACAGTGAGCATATTCCTTTTTGCTCATCAGATAAGCCCATTGAATAAGTACTCAGGCTACAATCTGGTGTACTTTGAAGTAAAAAAGCCAGCTATGTCGCTGGCTTGTTATTTACATCAAACTCAATGCCGTTAGTTAGAGCTGGTCTTTTAGATGGGCAATTGCTGCCGAGCGCTGGTTGTCTTCATTGGCAATAATGGAATCCAGAGTTCGGGCAACATAAATATCAGGTTGCACACCTCGCGCAATCAAAGGAGAACCGTCCGCATTATCTGCGCGCAAGCCAGTATAAAGTAAGGTCACGCCACCGTTTGGATCCGAACTAAAAAAGCTGGCTGGCATATAATCGCCATTTATGCCAGAGGTAGGCACACCCAGAACAGGTATGCCCGCTTCTTTGACAAAGGTCAGTGCATACTCAGTTTGGCTACGTGCCGTCTTTGATGACAAAGCAATCACAGGGACATGTAGTGGGGCCGTTGAGACCTCAATCGTCGATGGCAAAGGAAGCTGATAATGAGCGCGTCGTGCGGGCCCTTTTTGCCAATATTCAAAGAGCGTATTGTTCGTAACAGGCTGTTTAATAAACCATGATAAGCCCTCATGCCAGGCTAGAAAGTCCCTCGGATAATTTCTTAAATCGAGTACCACAGCGCGCGCATTTTGCAGCTGCAATTTGACTTCTTCAAGGTTTGCCTGAGTCAGGTTATATAAATTGAGTTGCCACATGCCCTCACCCAAGTCTGTTACCACATTAGACTCTCTTGGTACGACAGGATGATGTGACGTATAGTTTGCTTTGCCAACCGGCACAGGTGTGGCTTCAATCTCAACGGTTGAGCCATCTGCTTTTCTGAACACAGCATGGATTGGGTCATTTGACGCGGTGTAATTTAACAGCAAAGTTGCTGAGTACATGCTGATATGCGCGCTACGAGCAAGCCAACTTGACCTTTCCTCCACCCGATTCTCAAAGGACTCACCATTAATCGCAATCAGCTCATCACCAATATCCAGCGACTGGCTTTCGGACTCACTGATCCCAGTAACAATTGCCTTGCCTTCTACTCGCCTGATTCTAAACGGATACTCGTAGCTGAGCTTGGGCTGATAACCATCGGGGAAGTAAATCGCAACATGGTTGTCCTGCAAGGTTTTAAATTCGCGCTGGATGGCTTTTGCCCGTTCAAACTTTGTCTCGGCCGCACAAGCTTTTAGCAAACGGCCAAGCGCGCGCTGCCAGTTCACCTCAACTTGTTCAAAATAGGGCCAGTAGTGATTAATTTCACTCCACATTCCCGCCACGGTCGACATACAAACTGGCAATGACTCGAAGTCCGTGCCAACCTTCCAGTGACGGTAATCACTGTAACTTTGGCCTTGTTCACTGGCACCCTGAGACAAAACCAAAGGAAGTAATACCGTGTGCCAACCATATCGGACACGCACAAAATCACGCTCCGGTAAAAACTCACTCTCTTTGATTTCACTGTATTTTTGGTAAGAGAGCGTCCGCTGATACGCATAAAAAGCTCTGGCAGCGGATTGTTTCCAGGCCACAGCGGGCGTATCACCAGATAAAGTGGGCTGTTGCTGCCATGGCGCACGAATAAATGGCGCAATGTCACGCAACCTTTGCAAACCCAGAGTATGTCTCCGATATGGATGAGCCTGGCTCATCGCCACCACAGTTTCAGCAATAAACTTATCCCAGTTGGTGTCCGCAACGGCTTGGCTGGGGTAAAAAAACTTCACTTTATTCGCCAATTTAACGAATTGCTTCACATCCCAGAGTAATTCCCTGTCAAGCTGCAACTTTGGTAGTGGCGCAAGTGCGTTGCTCTGTGGCGGCTGAACAGCCTCTTGTGCCATTAATACGGGTGTCATGCTGAACCCCGATGCAACCAAAGAGGCAATAGCTAAGTTCCTTACTTTTATCATTTTTTTAATCTCCTTTTGCTCAGACAGCTTTTAACCTAGCAGCAAATAAAGGGTCATACAACGGTAATAAATGACCCGAAACACAAGGACAGCCATCAGTTGATGAGGTGAAAATATCAACAATCCATAGAGTTGGAATAGTGAGTAAAAATGCTCAATAAAAAAGCACCTGAATTTCGTTAATAAGGTCCAATCCCTGCATAAATGACCTATGTTCGCCACAATGTGTTCGATTTGCGCTGCAATAACAGACAATTAAAACAAAGTTTCATTGATGTTTTATGCACAATAAAGCCTTTATGTATTATTTAGTTAGATATGATTCCTATTTTCTCAAAAGTGTTATTTACAAGTTGTCAACCTTGAATTGTCTCTCCATTCACTTTAAAATTTATTTTTATTGAACGATCAATTAATAAAAATATGCCCAAAGTCGGAATGGAACCTGTACGTCGCCAACAGCTGATTGAGGCGACTTTGCAGTCAGTAGCTGAGCTTGGATTACAGGCCACCACAATTAACAGCATCAGTAAAAAGGCTGGCATGTCGTCGGGGATCATTAGCCACTATTTTGGTGGTAAACAAGGTCTCATAGAAGCCACAGTGCGCTATCTGCTGAGCAGTCTGCAACGCAGCTTATTGCAACGCACAGCTCAGGGATGCAAGCCTGAGCAACGCCTGATGTTTATTGTCGAAGCCAACTTTGCCGTGGTGCAACAACAGCGAGACACCACCCGCACCTGGTTGAGCTTTTGGGCGCATTCCATGCACGATGCTGAATTACATCGCTTACAACGCGTCAATGCACGTCGACTTTACAGCAATTTGTTGTACTCGTTTAAACAGTTAATGGCCCCAGGCAAAGCGCGTGAAGCCGCAGAGCTGAGTGCCGCCATGATCGACGGCCTGTGGCTCAGAGCCGTTCTCAATAAAGCCGATGATGCGCAGTTTGATAGCGCGCAGGATCTGGCCAAGCGTTATATCCAGTCCCTCATCCAACAATTTGGAGTCTAATATGTCCACACCTGTCTACCAGAACTTTATTCACGGCCGCTATCTTGCCAACCAGACCGGCGAGCAGTTTGCGGTAAAAAACCCCGCGACCGACGAAGTCATTTATCACGTTGAAGTGGCCGATACGCACATTCAAAAAGCAGCCATCGACAGTGCCAAAGCCGGGTTTGCGCAGTGGTCTGCCATGGCACCCATTGAGCGCAGCAGAATTCTGAATAAAGCAGTGGCGCTATTACGTGAACGTAATGATGAACTGGCTAAAATTGAAGTGCTGGACACGGGCAAACCCTGGCAAGAAGCCGAGTGCGTTGACATTCAAACCGGTGCTGACGTAATCGAGTATTTTGCTGGACTGGCGCCTGCGCAGGTTGGCCAGCAACAGATGGTCGGCAATGATTTTTACTACACCCGCAAAGAGCCGTTAGGAATTTGCGCGGGTATCGGTGCCTGGAACTACCCACTGCAAATTGCTTGCTGGAAATCCGGCCCAGCACTGGCGGCAGGTAATGCCTTGATCTTTAAACCGTCTGAAGAAACCCCGCTGGGTGCACTGAAGCTGGCCGAGATTTTTATCGAGGCCGGTATGCCAGCTGGTGTCTTTAACGTTGTACAAGGCGCTGCTGAAGTTGGGCAATGGCTCACGCTGCATCCGGAAATTGAAAAAGTGTCATTCACCGGTGAAGTGGGCACAGGTAAAAAAGTCATGCAAAGTGCGGCTTCTAACCTTAAAGACGTGACTATGGAACTGGGCGGTAAGTCGCCGCTATTGGTGTTTGATGATGCCGATATCGAGCAGGCAGTCAGTGCTGCCATGTTAGGCAACTTCTACACACAGGGCGAGATCTGCACCAACTGCACACGTGTTTATGTTCAGCGCGGGGTGTATGAGCAGTTTCTTGAGCAACTCAAGACTCGTACAGAGCAAAATATCATTGCGGGCGATCCACTTGATCCCGAAGTGAACCTGGGTGCATTGATCTCGAAAAAACATCAGCAGCTGGTATTGGATTACATTGAGCAAGGCAAGCAAGAAGGAGCCACCGTGCTTACCGGCGGTCATGCCTTGAGCCCTGCATCTGCGCCTAACGGCTACTTTGTCGCACCGACCATCTTCACTGACTGTCATGAGGACATGACCATAGTTCGCGAAGAGATCTTTGGTCCGGTGATGTGCGTCATGGTGTTCGATGACGAACAAGAAGCGATTGAACGCGCTAACAACACCCATTTAGGCCTCGCTGCTGGCGTGTTTAGCCGTGATATTCAACGTGCACACCGTGTTATCCACCAACTGCAAGCCGGTATTACCTGGATCAATGCCTATGGTAATTCTCCTGCCGAAATGCCAGTTGGTGGCTACAAAAAATCTGGTATTGGCCGCGAAAATGGTATCGAAACACTGGGTCACTACACCCAGACCAAGTCTGTTTACGTCGGTATGAGCCAAATCGAAAGCCCATTTTAAGCAAAGGAGCCAGACTATGAAAAAAGTATTCGACTACATCATTGTCGGAGCTGGCTCAGCAGGCTGTGTACTGGCAAATAGACTGTCTGCCAATCCACAACACAGGGTTTTACTACTAGAAACCGGTGGCAGTGACAAAAGCATCTTTATTCAGATGCCCACGGCATTGTCAATTCCGATGAACACCGACAAATACGCCTGGCAGTTTCATACTGAGCCCGAGCCTTATCTGGACAACCGGGTCATGCATTGCCCACGCGGCAAGGTACTCGGTGGTTCGTCGTCTATCAATGGCATGGTATATGTACGTGGCCACGCCAAAGATTTCGATGAATGGCAGCAGCACGGTGCACAGGGCTGGGATTATCAGGCCTGCCTGCCTTACTTTAAGCGTGCTGAAAGCTGGTATCTGGGCGACGACCCTTATCGTGGCAATGATGGTCCATTGGGTACCAACAATGGTAATGAAATGGCCAACCCGCTGTATCGCGCATTTATCGAAGCCGGTGCACAAGCAGGATATGCCACCACACAAGATTACAATGGCGAGCAGCAAGAAGGCTTTGGTCCCATGCATATGACGGTGAAAGGTGGTCGTCGATGCTCCGCCAGCCGTGCTTACCTTGACCCTGTAAAGGGGCGTGACAATCTGACAATCGTTACCGGCGCACTGGTACATAAAGTACTGCTAGAGGGTAAACGCGCGGTCGGTGTTGAGTACCAATATAAAGGTAAAACCCACAGTGTAAGCGCCGAACGTCGCGTGATTTTAAGTGCAGGCCCAATTGGCTCGCCTCACTTGTTGCAGTTGTCGGGCATCGGCGACCAGGCAGCTTTGCAGGCCGCCGGTGTTGAGGTTAAGCACCACCTGCCAGGTGTCGGCAAGAACTTGCAAGATCACCTGGAGTTTTATTTCCAGTATAAGTGTAAGCAACCCATCACACTGAATGGCAAACTGGACTGCTTCTCTAAAGGCTTGATCGGCGCACGCTGGCTTCTGAATAAATCAGGTCTTGGCGCTACCAACCATTTTGAGTCCTGTGCTTTTATCCGCTCAAAAGAAGGCGTAGAGTGGCCGGATCTCCAATATCACTTTTTACCCGCGGCCATTCGCTACGACGGTAAAAGTGCGTTTGACGGACACGGGTTCCAGGTCCATATTGGTCACAACAAACCAAAAAGTCGCGGTGAGATCACCCTTAAATCAGCCGACCCCACGCAGGCGCCTAAGATCCAATTTAACTACCTGGCCCATCAGGATGATATTGAAGGCTTCCGGGCGTGTGTCCGACTCACTCGTGAGATCATTGAACAACCGGCCTTTGATGTCTACCGAGATGGCGAGATTCAGCCAGGTAAAGACGTACAGAGCGACGCTGAAATCGATGCCTTTGTACGCCAGGCAGTCGAAAGCGCCTATCATCCGTCCTGCTCATGCAAAATGGGTGAAGATGACATGGCCGTGGTGGATTCAAACACCCAGGTACATGGTATTGATGGCCTGAATGTAGTGGATTCATCTATCTTCCCGACCATCCCTAACGGCAACCTCAACGCGCCAACCATTATGGTCGCAGAGAAAGCCGCTGACCTTATTCTGGGTCAGCCAGCCCTTAAAGCAAACAACGCTCAGGTTGCCATTGCGAGACAATGGCAGACAGCACAACGTAGCACGGAGATTTAACAAAGCCACCTGCGGCCCAACCGGGCCGCGGGATCTGCAGTGGTGCGCGGTACAAATTGGTTGTATCGGGTTAATGCGGAAACAAAAAAACGGAGAGACAATGAGTTATTTTTACTTGTTTTGGGAGGGTGACAATGACAGTATGGCTTAGTGCAGGCATTGTATTCACCCTGGTTGCTATCGCTTTTATTCTATTAAAATGGGGGAATTTACGCTGTGTCGGTGTGACACCGGTTAAAACTTTTACCTTTATTGCTATCTTATTTACGTCCGGCCTGGATGTTGGACTTATCATGTTTCCGCTGACGGAGTTTGCGAGTTACGCAGACATAAAAGCAAGCCCAGAATATGCGTTTGCCAATCCACTTGCCATCGAATTTGGCTTTTGGGGCTTCCTGATCTGGGGATTTTATTTTCTGACGTGTTTTTATTTCTGCGTAATAGAACCTAAGGTGAAGTTTTTCGAAATTCCCTGGGTTAAATTTATCAATAATGTCGTTATTATTGGTACTTGCGCCTTTACGGCCTATCTGTTGCTGACTAACCTGCCCTGGTATATGCCAAGTGTGGGCGATGGCGAGTCCATTATTCCAACCTTTTATCTCATCGTGTTCGCCGCTATTTGTTTTGCGGTGTATTCAAGCACCAGCCTGAAGTATGTGCGCATTCTGAGTATCTCTACGACCTGGATGTTTCTCGCGCTGATCGCCTTTATGTGGGCCTCTGCGTTCGTATTTGGTGACAGTGAGATGAACGCCTTTACGAATAACATTGCGCTACTGGGTGACTACTTTAGCAATATCAACGAGTTTGTGTTGCCGCTAAATGATTACCACGAATTTTATCTGTTCTGGTGGTTTGCATGGAGCATTATGATAGGCCAGTTCACCTCCCGTTTTGTTGGTGGCCTGAAAACCTATCAGGTTCTGGCTGCAATGCTGGTGTTCCCGTCTATTCCCATCGCTGTCTGGTTTGGTGTTTTGTATCACTATCATGAGGCAGGCATCAACACAGCAGGGATTAAAAATCTTGCTATGGTGATTGTTGGCGTGATTTTCGTGATCAATTCTCTGGACTCATTAGTTCGACTGTATACAGACAACCTTGGGTTGACGGTTAAAAAACTCGGGAAACGCAACTATATTTTGTTTAATATTGCCGCCTTGTCATTGCTGACGCTGCTATTTAAACTAAACTTTTTGCAGATACAATGGGTTGGTGCACTGGTTATTGCGCTCTTTTTTGGCTGTTTTAGCTATATTTGCTATAGCAAATTCAAAACAGTGGCCAACATTACCCGTTCACCTAAAGAGAATACCATCGACTTCAGCCGTATCGAGACCGTAAACTAAGGTTCAAAAGAAATGAAAATTAACTTAAAAACAACACTCTGCGCACTTCCTCTGGCTCTATTGTCCAACATGGCTATGGCTGGCTGGTCGACAACCATTACAGGTACTTCTGACTACACCTTTAACGGGGTATCACAGACACAGAGCGACCCAACCATTCAGGGTAGCCTGGACTACGCAGCCGATGCTGGCTGGTATGTGGGTACCTGGGCCTCTGGTGTAGACTTTGGCGATGACACAGGCCACGAGTGGGATTTTTACGTTGGTCGCTCTTCAGAGCTTTCCAGCGCATGGACGGTAGACTATGGTATCGCATATTACACCTATCACGGCGATGATGCGTCCAGCGACTATAACTACCCTGAAGCCTACACTAAGTTTGCTTACGCAAGTAGCCTGGGCACCACCAATGTCAACTTATGGTATAGCTGGGACTATTTCGGTGTTGATGTCGGTCATAGCATTGTAATGCTGTCACATACGTTTGATATTGCCGATAACCATTCTATTACCCTCAGTGGCGACGTGTCTAACTCATTCGATGCTGAAAAATATGCCTGGGATGGACTCGACAGTTCTTATACGCATTATGCAGTATCTTACGCCACCACGCAGTTTGATTTCGATCTAACCTTTACTGTGGAAGACACGACTATCGATGGTGAGCATACCGACGAACGCTTTGTGTTCTCGATTGCACGCACGTTTGATTTGTAACCCCAGAACAACCTGGCACTGCTAATTCAGTGCCAGGCCTCATGTTTTTTCACCAATGACGCTCTAGTACCACCTAATCCCAACAACCTAAGAGCCACAGCGAAAGGCACTTGGCACAGCGCCCGTCCAGCGCTTAAATGCGCGACGAAAACTATGCACATCAGCAAACGCCATGGTGCTGGCAAGCTGGCTGTTATTCCACTGATTGAGGTCCATCAGGTGCAAGGCTTCTTGCCCCCTCACTTCATCAACCAACAATTTGAAATTAGTGCCGTCTTGTTTGAGGCGACGCTTCAGTGTGGCCGGACTCATGCCCAGATAATTGGCGGTATATTCCAGCGACCAGGCCTGTCCAAGGTTCTTTCGAAATAAGCGGCGTAAGTGTGCCTGAAGTAATTGCGGTGGGTGCGGTAGCTGGCTGGCACTGCGTTTTGCCTGAGCAAAGCGCAATGCACTGGCCTCTTTAAAAGGCTGATACATCACCTCATCAGACAGCACAATCGCGCAACGCGGTGCATTAAACCGTACATGCTCACCCAGATAGACCGGATAATGAAAATCCTGACCGGGTTGCGACCAGGGCAGCTCTATCTGTATCCAGGTCTGTGCACCTAGCTGCTCTTTCAGCAATAAGCGGCAGGCCGACAGGACAATCTCAAACACCATTCGCTGTTGAGTACTCAATGACGCTGATTCAGTCAGCCTGATATACAGCTTGCCCTGGTGTCGCTCAACATTAAACTGGATCAGCGTCTCAAACCCTTTTTGTACTCTTGCCCAGGCCATCAGTGCACTGTGTAAGTCAGGGGCATAACGCCACAAGTCAAACAAAACATGACCGTGCCCGGTCGCAATTCTTTGCCCCAGCTCCATTGCCAGTTGCGGCTGCTCAGCAAGCTCTCGCTTGAGCTTTTTCAGGATAATAAGTACGTTGATTGGGGCAACCTGGGCCCCCGGATAGGCTAAATCTTCAAGAAACAACTGAGACCCACGGATCAGGTGCTGTGGTTTTATCTGATAGTGTTCAGCCAGCTCTAATATGGTAATCAGGAAGTGTGCCGGCATGCGCTTGTCATGCAAATAGGCAAATTTCAAAGACATTGCACATCCTCCCCGTCCATAGCCATAGAGCTCGTGCGTTTCGCTCCCGCCAGCTGTTGATTCAATCGTTCGAACAGAGCGTGCTCTGATTCCCCGGCAATTCGGGTGGCCTGTACTGTGGTCACCGTCAACGCCCCCTTTAGCGCTGAGTTACAGCACTCCTGGATCAACTGCGACAGTACTCTGGCTTCATCCGGTGGTGTTTCGGGCAGTAAAACCGCAAACCGATCACTGGTGTAACGGCACGCCAGATCCGTTTCTCGCAGCGCAATTTCCAGCGCAGAGGCAACCTCATTGAGAGACTCGTCGCCTTTTTGCACACCATGTACCCGGTTGTATTGAGCAAAACCCTTTATATCAACCATCACCAACGAAAGCGGCTGGTTGCGTTTATCATGCAATACCGCTTCACGGTTAAGCTGGATCAACAAGTAGCGCAGGCTGTAAAGCTGAGTAACGGGGTCGATCAGGCTATGTTCACGATGAAAATGCTCTCTTTGTTTCAGCTGACGATTGACCGCTTGCTGTTCGCGATACCAGGTGACTAGCCCCAAGGTTAGCAAGGTCATACTGATTGGGGCAGGCAGCGACTCAAGCCAGGTAAACAGGTTGCTCTGTAGCGGGTAAGCAATGAACTCATCCAATAGGTCCAGCCAGGTCGTGAGCCAGTAGATTGCAGAGCCCAGCAGCAAAACCGTGGTAACCCGGCCTCTTGGACGACACAACAGCAAGAGAATAAACCAAATAGCTGCCATCATCGACGTGGTGGCCTCGCCCACGGCGTCAACCCAATCGATGTCATTCACAGATTTCAGGTCACCGATGAAGAGTGCCAACATAGTCAGCAAGATACTGACACAGAGAGTTAAACATAAACTGCTGACATTATTCATCTTTTTAGCCAATTAGCATTCATCCGGGTATCCTAGCTCGGATATATGACACTTTTAAGGCAAGCTCAATAATGGTCTGAGCTAATTGGACCCGGCCAGAATAGCTCACTTAACTTGCTCCGGGTTATACCGGCCCTCTGAATAAAACCGAATATCACTATGATTTTATTGCGTTTTATATGAAATAAAGACGATACTATTAAGACAAAGCAGCTCATCATTACAACGATATTGCTCTATCTGCATCGTTTTAGGTTCATCGACTGCCAAACCCAGCTCAGGGTGAAACAGAACTGTCACATTACCTGCTTAAGGTAGCCGCTCTCTTTACACCCGTTGATGGTTTGGCGGCCTGAACACAACACCTGATGTAGGCGCGCTTCTGTCAGTTCTCTATGATGTCGGAGCTAAAATATGAACATACAAACCTTATCTAAAACCATGCTTACCTTAGGTCTACTGGGCGCATTGAGCGCCTGCCAAAGCCAGCAAACACAGCTAGTAGTTAAGCAACCACTGCAAACCAAAATACAAGGCTCTGTCGCGGCGATTGTTGACAGCTGGCCCTTGCCCGGAACAGATCAGGTATTGACGGCGTCAGAGCAACATGGACTCAGTTTGCATCAGGGTAATGTACTCAAAGCAAAACACCCGGGCGCATTTAAACAACTTCGCCTCAGTGCGATAAATGACAACCAGTGGCTATATGCCGCGCTTGAAAGTAGCAAAGACAGTGTATTTGTGGGCACGCTGGATGCTACTGATGCACAACTGCAACCACGCTTTGAACTCACGCAAACCGGACTCCTGGTCGATAACTTCTGCTTATTTGCAGATCCGGCAGATCAGACTCTGTCTATCTTTGTTTCCGATGGACGTGGCAGGGCGGAGCAATGGCTGCTTCGCCAGCAGCAGCGTTGGCTGCAAGCCCCCTTGCTACTGCGCTCATTATCTTTGCCCTACGACGCCGATTCCTGTGCCGTGGACCCTGGCAATGGCTACCTCTACATCAGCGAACCACTGGGGATCTGGCGCTACTCAGCGCGCATTGAAGACAATCCACAATATTACCCGGTCTCTCTGGTTGCCCCATACGGCGAGCAGCAAGCACCCGCAATAAGCCTGGCAACCAGTCACTCTGGCGAACTCTTTGCGTTACTGGAAAATGGCCAGGAGATCCTGTACTGGGATAAACCAAACGCCGCAGACAGCTGGATACCCGCTGACACGTTAGTGCTCAAAAATTACGAAGCCACTATGATGAACCTCAGCCAGTCACCGGGGCAACAAACTGCCGAGCTGAGCTTTGCCAATGAACAACAAGGCAGTTATGCCACTGCGGATATTGCACTTAAATCTGCCCCAACCGCACAAACGCTGCCAATAGTTCGGGCTAAGGCACAAAGCCGCCCTGCTGAGCAGTTTGGCGATGCGATGGATGACCCGGCCATCTGGGTGCATCCGAGTAACCCCGCTGCTTCTCTGGTACTGGGGACACACAAAAAACAAGGTCTGGAAGTCTATGATCTGAGAGGTAACCTGTTGCAACAGTTCAAAGATGGTCGACTCAATAACGTCGACCTGCGCGATGGTTTCAGCTGGCAGGGTCGCACCATCAGTATCGCTGCGGCAAGTAAGCGCAATGATGATAGTCTCGCGTTTTATGGTATTGAAGCTGATGGCACAGTGTTTAGGCTGGGAACAGTGCCTGCCGGGTTTGATGAAATTTATGGTCTCTGTATGGCCGCTTTTGAGGGCAACCATTATGTATTTGCCAATAACAAAGCTGGCCTGACAATTCAGTACGCATTACAAGCTAACACAGGAAAAATTGCCGCTGAAAAAGTACGCGAAATACCTTTGAACTCACAACCAGAAGGCTGTGTGGCAGATGATGAGCGCGGCCGCTTGTTTATTGGCGAAGAAGATGTTGGGATCTGGGCCACCAGCCTGAACCCGGTGGATAACAGCCAGCCTGTGTCAGTGGCAAAAGTGGGTGAGCACCTGGTTGATGACGTCGAAGGCCTTGCCTTATCGTTTGGCAAATCTCCTGTTCTGGTCGTTTCCAGTCAGGGCAACAACAGCTACCAGCTTTACGAAGCGACACCGCCCTACCGCCATTTAGCAGGGTTTCGCGTTGGTCTGGATGGCTTTAAGGGCATTGATGGGGCATCAGAAACCGATGGCCTGGCTTTATCCACCCGCCTGCATACGCCAGACTACCCCGAAGGCCTGCTGGTGATCCAGGACGGTCGTAACCGCTTTCCAGATAAACCACAAAACTTTAAATACGTTAGCTGGCAGGATGTTATGAGCACCACCGGGCTTCATACAGCTGCTAAATAGCCTGCTAATTGTATCTTGAGGCCCGCTGTGGGCCTCTTGCTTACACTCGTGTTATTCAGTTGACTCAGACGTGAAGGTTTTCTCCAGCCCGTTCAGCCGATCAACCGATCAACCGATCAACCGATCAACCGATCAACCGATCAGTAAGCTTTTCTTCTAGCAAGGTAGTAAAATGAGGATTTATCATCATCAGGGTGCTCATGCTCTGTGAGATAGCGGGTAAAGTAGCCCAGATAAGCATTGAATAACAATGGAGGCATAAACCTAAGCTCGTCCGCTCGTTCAATAAAATTTGCCCGAAAACGGCCAAATATTGCTTCATCCGTTTGGTTATAAAATATCGACTTTGCATAGACTAAATCAGGGCCTGAACCACTGTCCTTAATCGCCTTATTCCATTGTTCTTCAGTCATTAACTTCGTGATCTGATTGATATTGGCCATTCGGCTTAGTCAGCAACTCACCCAGAGTATGTACACAAAACAACAAAAAAGCCGAGCGCACTAGCCCGGCTTTCTTAGTTTTGCGCCCAGAAAGGCAACTTATCTGTCGAAACAGATTAGTTTTTCACAATGGCGTTGTGATATACGTTTTGCACGTCGTCACAGTCTTCCAGCATGTTGATAAACTTCTCGAAGTTTGCCAGATCGTCTTCACCTGTGATCTCAACGTGTGTTTGTGGTACCCAGGTAATTTCATCTACTTCGAAAGTGATGCCGTCAAACGCTTCGATCAGGGCAGTTTTCGCTTTGAAGTACTCGGTGTGAGGTGCAAACACAGAAACTTGGCCGTCTTCCACTTCAACGTCAGTCACGTCTACATCCGCCATCATCAGCGCTTCCAGTACGGCTTCATCGTCATCACCGGCGAAGCCAAGGATAGCAAAGTGATCGAACATGTGAGCAACACAGCCCGGACTACCAATTTTTGAGTCTGTCTTTGTGAACGGCAGACGTACATCCTTGATAGTACGGTTCGGGTTGTCTGTCAGACAGTCCACAATCACCATACAGTTACCAGGGCCGTAACCTTCATAACGTGCTGGTGAGTAATCTTCACCTGCACCACCGGCCGCTTTTTCAACCGCTTTTTCAATAACGTGTGCCGGAACCTGGTCTTTCTTAGCTTTATCGATCAAACGACGAAGGGAGAGGTTGGTGTCTGGATCAGCGCCACCATTTTTTGCGACTACATAGATCTCTTTACCATATTTTGAGTTTACTTTGGTCTTTGCCGCTGCCGTTTTTGCCATGGCGTTTTTGCGGACTTCAAATGCTCTACCCATCTTAATTCTCGTTTGTGCAAATTAAATTGGACAAGATTCTAACAAGACATTGCATTTTGGGCCATACCCAGACGAGAATTGCCCGATATTGCGGCAGTTCCTCTGAGGTTTTTAGGCAAACTGGCCAGTTCGAGCCCGATGATGCAAGCCAAGTGCCGCAGGCAGGTCAACAAATCGCTCAATGATAATATCAGCCTGCTGAGCATAATCTGGCAGGCCAACGGGGGCAAATAAACAAGCATGCATACTGGCTCGCTGTGCAGCTTCAATATCGTATTTATAATCACCCACATAAACACAGTGTTGATACGGTAAAGACCAGCTGTCAGCAACCATATGCAGTGCCTGAGGATCCGGCTTAGGTAGCGCATCTTCGCGTGTCAACATATAGTCCAGCTCTAGGCCGCATCGCTCAAGCTTTAACTGCGCTGCTTTGGAGTAGTTACGCGTGACGATGGCCATAGGTATGCCAATGGATTTAAAAAATGACACTGTGTCTACCACTCCGGGGATTGGCTCGGCATGCAGTGCGTCCTGCATCTCATGTTGATGGATCAGCGCCATGGCTTCTTCGCGCATATAAGGAGACGGCAAAGACTCGACAAAATCGAGTAAATCTGCATCACGATCACAGCCAACCTGCGCTTTGATCAACGCGAAGTCAAGTGAGGAAGTTACCAGGGTCCCATCCAGGTCAAAAATCACACCTTTTACCGTTAAATCAGCCATTCATATTTCCTTATCACCAAGGCTTCAATCAAACTAAACATAGGGTAAGCCGAAACACCTTGCAAAGATATTAAAAATAAAATTATTGAGGCCCTACCTGCTGGTCACATCGCAGCAATAGGACTTTTAATTTATACGCACGCAACCATTGTACAGATCATTTGAAACCGAAGTAGGAACATGCCATGGTAAAGATAAACAACTCAACAAGGAATCGTGATGGATAACCCTATCGAGCAGTTTCTGTCCTGGTGGCAGCAGGCCAAAGCTCAGCCTAATCTCAAACAACGCAGCGCCGTTTGCGTTTCTACCCTAGACGAACAGGGCTTCCCAAGTGGTCGTTTTGTAGATCTTAAAGCGGTGAGTGATGCCGGTTTTACTTTTTGCACGCACCTGGGTTCGCACAAAGGACAAGACTTACGACGTAACCCCAAAGTGGCTATGACAGCCTGGTGGGACGCCCTGGGCTATCAGGTTCGTGTTAAAGGACAGGCATCAGAGATCAGCCGTGCCGATGCAATGCGTTACTGGCAAAGTCGCAGTCATGACGCTCAGCTCACCACCTTAGCCTGTCAGCAAAGCCAGCCGCTGGTATCAATGCAAGCCATTACCAGCACACTCGAAACACTTGGTAGTGACTTTCGGGCACAAACAATACCACTCCCCGACGACTGGGGTGGCTTTGTTATACAACCGCTCAGTATCGAGTTTCTGACCTTCAAAGAAACCAGACTCCATGTGCGCGAACTTTACCAGCATAAAAATGGGGCTTGGTACAAAACCCGGTTACAACCTTAGCAAGTGCAAAGGCCCTTGCCATCTTGGAGGATTTGCTCAGCTCAAGAGGTGCAAACAACAAGCCTGTCATTTGAACACGAATGACATCTGTCATGTCCTTGTCATGACAGATCACACACGTAAACACCCGCGCCATTTCGTAAAGTTATCCCATCAACAAAATAACTCATCAAAGGATAACTGACATGACTAAACATCTGACTCGCACCACCGCCCTTGCCTGCATACTTGCGGCACTTTCAACCAGCGCGATGGCACAGGATCTGACCATCACATTCAGTGGTTTGGCACACCACTCTGGCACCCTGAAGCTCGTCGGTTATGACTCTCCGGCCTCGTTTACACAGCAACAAGCATGGCGGGTGGCAGAACAGCATGTATCAGGCACCAAGCCAGAGCTCATATTACGCGACATAGAACCCGGACAATACAGCTTTATGGTTTATCAGGACCTCAACAACGACGGTAGGCTGAATCGAAACCGCTTTGGTTTGCCGACCGAGCCTTATGGTTTTAGCAATAATGCAACACTCACAGGTGCCCCCCAGTTCCCACAACTGGCGGTACAAGTCACGCAACAAAATGAGAGTTTAGAAATACGACTGCGTTAGCCAGAAAAGTGTCACAGTAAGCCTTTAGTCTGTGACACTCCCCCCTTTCCCCATCAAAAAAGCCCAACCCATTAACATACCCGTAAGGGAAACATGACGCACCCAACACAATAATAGTATTTTTTTCTTATTAAGTGTTATGAAGTTACTGGATCAATAACGAAACTTTATGCAATAGTGTGTGCGTAAAGTGATCCAAAATTGTCACTTCGCACTATATTTAAACAGCTATTTACGCTAAAACCCAAGAAGTGAGTCGTGCATGCTCAAAACAATAGCTAAAACCATATCCAGCCACCTTACCCTTGTCGTTCTGCTTCCGTGTTTATTGCTAGGCGGCGTCATTTTTTATGATGTGTCAGTGTCAGCAAAACGTATGAATGACGCCTATGACGCCGAATATAATGCCTTTTTGAGCCATGCTGTGCTCGCGCTGATACACGAAACGCAAAAAGAGCGCGGTGCTTCGGCAGGCTTCATAGGTTCACAAGGCCAAAAATTTCAAAGCAACCTGACACAGCAACGCCGTCTGACCGAAAGCCAGCTCACTAAGCTTAAAAGCGAGGTGATACACTGGGACTTGTCGGAAGAAATGACGCGCGAGCTCAACATATTGCTGCAAAAGTTTGACCAGCTCGACAGTGTAAGGCGCAAAGTCAGCTCGCTCTCTATGAGCTTGCCTGAAGCATTAAAATACTACACCGACATTAACAACCAGGGCCTGCATATTGTTATCACCGCAGCGCGACTGAGCCGTGATTACATCGTTGCCACTGAGTTAATGGCAATATACAACTTCTCCAGCGCCAAAGAATCTGCTGGCATAGAGCGTGCGGTGCTAACCAGTGTGTTTGCGCAAAATACAATTACCCCGGCACTTCGCACCCGCTATACCCAGCTTCACACCAAACAAGAAGTCTATCTGGCTGAAGCACTCGAAGCATCGCCCCCAGAGATGAAAGCCATGTTTTCTGCAGCATTAAGCAGCAGAGCTATGAAAAACGTTGACGCCTTCAGAGCCACCGTCGCTGATCGGGATTCAGGGTTTGGGCAAGATCCCGAGACCTGGTTTTCTGCCGCTACTCAACGAATTAATGCGCTCAAAGAAGCTGAAGAAAAAGCGCTGACACTGGTCGATAAAACGGCCATCGAAATTCAGGAAGCAGCGGTGACCATTCTGATAGTTGAACTGATCATTCTGGTAATAGGCTTACTGATAACAGCAGCGCTGTTCATATCAATCCGTCTTCGCCATCAGCAGTCTGCCAAGATCGCAGAAGGCATAATCATCGCAATGGATCAACGCAACCTGGCGCATGAAATCGGCATTCTTAGCTCCGACGAACTTGGCAAATCAGCAACCGACATAAACAGTCTGACCCGGCAATTTGCCGAAGACCTGATAGAGTTTGGTCGTGCGTCGCACAAAATCACTACATCAACCCACGAAACCGCCTGTGCCATCAGCCAGAGCCAGACCAATTTGGTTGAACAGCAATCCGGTGTGCAGACCATTGCCTCTGCGGCTGAGCAAATGAGTGCCAATATTCAGGTCATCGCCAACTCTATGATAGAAAATGCGGCTGCGGCAAAGTCCGTTTCACAAGAGTCTGTCAATGGTCAGAAGGTCGTGACAGACGCTGTGCAAGTGATCCAGCAAGCATCCTTTGATATGGAAAAATCTGCGACATCTGTCGATGCGCTGAACGAACGGGTAGGTAGTATTTCCAGCATGGTTGATATGATCAAAAGCATTGCTGAACAAACAAATTTGTTGGCACTGAACGCAGCTATTGAGGCCGCCCGGGCCGGCGAACAGGGCCGCGGCTTTGCAGTGGTTGCCGACGAAGTGCGTAGCCTGGCCAGTCGCACTCAACAGTCTACGGAAGAAATTTCTGCACTTGTAAGCGAATTACAAACCAGCGCCAGATGTGCCTCGGACGTCATCACCCAGGGCAAAGAAAACGCCATGCAGGCTGCCGAACGTGCCGAGCTGATTAAAGAAGCGTTAGGCAAAATAGTCGAACAGGCGAAACAGGTGGAATCAGTAACGGATTCGGTGTCAGTGAATACCCAGCAGCAAAGCAATGTCATTGACGAAGTCAGTCGGCATATAGTAGAAATATTTGCCAAGGCCACCGAAACAGTAACCGGGGCTGAGCAAATTGCCGTGGCGGCCTCTAATATCGCAGAAGCCGCAATGGATATGGATGAATTAATTGACCGCTATAAAGTACAGGAACAGACAGACTAAATGACCTCACACCCTTTCGATACGCTGCGTCTTGATAATGGCGCAGCTTTGTTATTTACCCCGTGCCCGGGTACTAAGAGCACCACATTGGATGAATCCGCACAACAATTGCGTAACGCCGGAGCACAAGCTATTGTGACACTCATGTATCCTGCGGAATTAGAAAGCAACAAAGCAAGCGCGTTACCTCAGGTGTGCGAAGACCTTGGCATGTCTTGGTTTCAGTTGCCCATTGCAGATGATGCCCCACCTAATGAAGACTTTACACAGGCATTTATG
Organism: Pseudoalteromonas rubra; assembly: GCF_001482385.1. NCBI lineage: Bacteria > Pseudomonadati > Pseudomonadota > Gammaproteobacteria > Alteromonadales > Pseudoalteromonadaceae > Pseudoalteromonas > Pseudoalteromonas rubra. The sequence goes on along the minus strand of NZ_CP013612.1, from coordinate 870,444 downwards.
AAAAGCTGGCCGCAGCTTAAGGCAATCCTGTCTAAACAAGGTACCGTTGCGGTGCACTGTAAAGGTGGCTCAGGACGCACAGGGCTGGCCATTGGTTTGTTAATGTATCAACTTGGGCTGGATAAAGCGGACATCATCCCTCAGGTGCAAGCACTGCGTCCAAAAGCGTTAAATCACCCGGCTCAGCTTGGGTTTTTCAATCAATTTTCCCGCTTCGAGTAATCATTCGCTATTGATTGCCACTGTCATAGCACAGTGGCAAATGCATTACGCAAACCCGTATTGCTGACGAAAATGCTCTAAGACTTTGAGTAGCTCTGCGCAGATAAAACAAAGCAGCCCATAGCCACAATTTACCCTTGCTTTCTGGCGGCCTGATAAGCCTCGCGACTTTGTACCTGGTTAAGATAGCGCTGTATCTGTGGTTTATCATCCAGCAGCTTAAGATTCGCCGCAAACTCCAGCGTGATGGTCATCATAATGTCTGCTGCGCTAAATTGCGGGCCAGCAAAAAACGTTTGCTGCGACAACGTTGCTTCAATATAACTCAGATCCAGTGCCAGCTCTTTGGCAATATATCCATCCATTGGCGCGCTTCCCTCACGCTGCTCCATACCCAGTAACAAAGTCGTGATCACCGGCAGTGCCAGAGACCCTTCGGCGAAATGCAACCATTCAAGATACTGATAATAATGGGTGTCGCTTTTTGCAGGACGCAGCGCTGTCGACTCAGCCTGATCAAGTAAATATTCCATGATGGCCCCCGACTCACACAGCACCAGCCCGTTGTGTTCAATGGCCGGCGCTTTATTTAGCGGATGAACCTGGCCCAGGCTTACTGGTGCCAGCCGGGTATGTGGATCGCGCTCGTGATGTACCACTTCGTAAGGCAGCTTAAGCTCTTCGAGCAGCCACAGTACGCGAGTTGAACGTGACTGATTGAGATGGTGTACTTTAATCATGAAGACATGGATCCCTTATCTGAGAAAAGCCGGCCGTACACATAGCCACAACGGCCGGCGTGGATAACAATGATTACTGTGTAAGATGTTTAGCCAATGCCACACCCACAGCGTGTGCGCTGGCCGGATTCTGACCCGTTATCAGGCGTGCATCTTCGACCACCAGCTCCTGCCAGGGCTGCACTTTTCTGTATTGCGTCGCTTTACGGGCAATGGCTTCTTCCAGCAAGAACGGAATATCGCTGATGGTACCAAAATCAATTTCCTCTTCGCGGGTAAAACAAGTGACCAACTTATCAGCAATGAGCGGCTCACCGTTACTCAGGGTGATCGGTAATAAGGCCGCTGGCCCATGGCACACTGCCGCTATCACCCCACCCGCTTCATAATGGCTTGCTGCCAAGGCAGCAAACTGGTCGTCGCTTGCCAAATCGCTGAGCAGACCAAAGCCACCCGGGTAAAAAATCGCATCATAATCGCTCATATTAACCTCTGAGACTTTCAGCGTATTGGTTATTTTTGCCTGCAATTCAGGATCTTCAAGCATCTGCCGGTTTACCTCATCGCCTTCTGTTTCTGTGCCATATAAAGGCACATGACCACCCACAATAGACGCCAGCTCAAAGGCAATTCCCTGTGCTTTTAGTACATGAACGACATGTGTCAGCTCAGGGGCGTAGGTACCATTTGCCTGATCTGTTTCGCCTAAGGTTGCGTGATTAGTGACCGGAATTAGAACTTTTTTCATCGAACTTTACCCTCCTGAGTTATTTGATCTGTATGTGCAATACTGGCATTTTTCGAAGCCATTGCTTTGTGTGCATTCACTGTAGATTATTTCTCAATAAATGATAATGGATGTAACTGGCAAACACTTTTGCCATACTGCAAAAATAACTTGATACTAGTTGCAGGCTGCTGATATCAGCCCTGATGCGACCAAACCCATTGGCTCAGACAAAAATTACCTTTACCCTAGCTGAAGTCTTACAGCTAATTACAACTTTTCCACAGAGCTTTACATCCTTTGAGCGGGTCAGTCTATATGGTAGAAGTCTGATGACTATTGGACGTATCAAGTAAAGGAGAGACCATAATGTCCAGATGGAATCCGACTTTTTTCACTGCCTTCTTTTTTTTTCTACTTTGCTCACTCAGCGGTTGTCATAACCGTAACCAGGAGCTGGTTGAAGACCGTATCATCACCTTCAGTTCAGGCGACAACACGTTACAGGCCAGACTGGTGATACCTAAAGTGCACCAAAGTAACGATGCTATCGTTTTGCTTGTACATGGTGATGGCGCGATGGATCACAGCGCCAAAGGCTACTTTGAGCCAATTATCACCACTTTAAACGAACAACGATACGCGACGCTGTCATGGAGTAAACCTGGCGTTGGTAGTTCTGATGGCGACTGGCTGATGCAAACCATGTCACAACGTGCAGAGGAGGTCCGCAGTGCTATTCGCTATCTGAGACAAAATGGCTATCCGAATAACCCCGTTGGCGTGGTTGGCTTCAGCCAGGCAAGCTGGGTGCTGGCCGAATTAGGCAATGAACCCGAAATCACCTTTGCCGCCCTGATAGGTGGTGCAGCAAACTGGCGGGAACAAAGTAAATATACCATGTGGTTGCGCCTGATAGAGGAAGAAAAAATTCACCCTGACGACACGGCCGTGTGGCAAGAGATTGAAGAGCTTAATGAGCTGGAATATCAGCTCATTAAAAGCGGATTTAATGACTATCTGGGTAGTGACCTACACTTGCATCCATTTATGGCACAACCATTGGAGGATGAAGCACGCTTTGGCTTTGTACGTGCGAATATCGACTCCGACGTCAGTCTTGGATTTGCCCAGATCCGCTTTCCGATGCTGGCGCTCTTTGGCGATTCAGATATCCGGGTTGATATTGAACATAGCCAGCAGGTATTTGCCACTACCCTGGGGGCATCAGACAAGCTGACTCAAAAGGTGATCAGCAATGCTTCCCACAGCCTGCTTAAAACCGAGCTGTCGATGCGAGCAGCACTGTATTTAACGGAAGATGACTTTGCTCCAGGCGCACTGAACACACTGGTCGAGTGGCTGAATACACACGCTCACAAGGCACAACCACAACGCTTATAGCCTAAAACCAGGGTGAAGCAGCAAGCAAGCTTTACCCTCTTTCGCTTTTAGTTGCATAATAGACATAAAATCAATACCTTATTTATACAATAATAAAAATATCCAATTATGCTGTACATCATACTGACCATTGCTCTGCTGGCGCTCAGCGCTTTACTGTTTACCCCTTCATGCAAAGCTTTTACGCTCCGTTACGAAGTTGCCTGCAATTTCATTCTGACCCTGGTTGCCACCTTAGTCGGTGTGCTGTTGGCAATTGCGATCAGCAATTACGATGCAGAAAAAAAAGAAATTAAAGACTTAATTAAGGTACTTAATGCCGCCGAAGCGGTGGTTGAGGAAAGCCTGGACTACAGCATAAAACTCAATGAAATCTACCAGGGTAATCCCGAACAGTTTGGTGAACAGAGCGACTTTTTTACCCGCAATCCACTCGTTTACCCACACTACCTGGATAATATGCTCACTCAGAATTTGATCAGTAAAAACTTGTCACAGGAAGGGTTAAGTGAGTTGAATGAGCACCTGATCACATTGCAGCGCTCAAAGCAGGTTGCCCCTCAGGCCTTTATCGCCAGTATGCGTTACATCAAGCAAGTGCTGATTTTAGAGCGTCGCTTTCAGCTCACAGAGATCTCAGCACAGGAGTACCAGCAAACACTTGATGAGTATGAAGAACAACTGGTGTACCAACAGCAACAGCAACAGCAACAGCAATAGCAATAGCAATAGCAATAGCAATAATAATCAAGCCCGCCATGCGATGATAGCTTGCCGCGACATGACGGGCACGGGGTTGTTCTACAAGGTCTGTCAGTATTTTATTAATTTATCGGCATACCTCAGGGGCCTGATAGTCCAGCTTCATCAAATCAAAATAGTTTTGCCCCAGCACTATGTATCGAAATGCCTCATCATCTAGATATTGATTAATGCGGCTATTAATCTCTACTTCACGCTTGTAATCCCTTTGCTGATAGCCTTTTGCTGCCACAAAATCACTACCGGTCAGAATACGTTTTGGATAGCGATTAAAAAACGCTACATACTGCTCACGTATTGCCCCATGACGAAAGTACGCTTCATATAAAACCCGCCACGAAATGTCCAGCATCAGGTTAGGGTAGGTATCCAGCAAGCGGGATAAAATCTCGATGTGCAGCTGCGGGTCAAGCTTAGTTTGTTCCCGTGACAACCCCATGTGGACCCAGACAATCGGATTTTCCGGGTAACGGGCCAGCACACTTTCCATCAGATGCAAGTACTTGGTTGGCGCCTGATCTGAGCCGAAATCAGCGTGAATTGATAAAGGCATGGGTGCCCTGCCGCCTTCAGGTGCTCTGAGCCGGGCCATAAACAGCGCCCAGTCATCTATTCGTTGCGGCGGCGTTGCCCGGTGCGAATGATCAAACAAGGCCTGTTTTACCAGATTCACCTCTCCCATCCAGGTAAATGCAGGTCCAAATTCATCATCCAGCAATGCCATTTTTTGCGCGACATGCTGCGGCTCGCTGAGGTCGGCAAAGCTCATTGACAGGGTCAGATGAACATCTGTGTTTGGGTGCAATAACGCGTTGGATGCATTGATAATATCGTTTCTGATGGTCGGCTTAATCTCTCCCGTCGGGCACACTGAAAAGCGCTGACAACCACTTTGCGCGCTGAACATTTGTCCGATCCCAAAAGCATTCACAAATAACACGCCCGCAGGCTGAAAATAGCTAATCAGTTCTGGGTAAGGAACCGCCTCACCACCGAAAGGGCGAAAGTGGGCATGGGCATCCACCACAAACGTATAAGGCTGTGTATCCCTGTCGTAACAAGCCTGAGCGGTATCCGGCTTAAACTGTGTCAAATGACGTTCGCTCAGCGTGCTTTGACAAGCCGCTGTCAGGACCATCACCGTAGGTAGCAGTGCAGCACGTAATTTATGTATTTTCACGGTTTCTCCCTGCCCTGATTGAGCAATGGCAACATGGCAATTCCGGACTTTTGGTCCGCTTTTGCAATTGATAGCAGCATGAAATATATAACCAATTGTTATCACTATACAATTTTTCTGGTTCATTCTTTGCTGTAGACTAAATCCTGATCACCGACCATTCAAGAGATATTGGTTATGTCACAGCACTATCGCGACTTTATCTGGTTCACCTGTTTACAGCCAGCGCTTATGCAATTGCGCAGGCAACCACGCTGGGCATTAAGCATGCTTGTCCTGCTGACACTGACACTCAGTGCCGTACTCTGTGTTGCTACTGTGCTTTACCACATCTGGTTTAAGCCACTCCCCTACCCTCAGCCACAGCATCTCCATCTACTAGACCACCACCGTCAGGGGAGTGCCGCTGAGCTAAATGATCAGGGTTGGCCTTACCCGGCACTTACTCAGCTGTTATCAGCGCCGGGTAAACACACATTACTGGCTCACTACTATGCCGAAGAGGTCCCTCTGGACACGCTCTACCAGGAGAAAATAAAAACCGCATATGTCAGTGGCGACTGGCAGACTATGCTGGGGGCTGAACTCATTCATGGTCATAGTAATGCCTTTTTAGCCGCACCAGACACTCAACCACAAGGAGCTGTGATCAGCCATGCGCTGTGGCAAACCGCTTTCGGTGGTACACCTGACATCTTAAAACATCACCTTAATATCAACGGGGTACGTCATCCTATTCAGGGTGTGGTTAGCCCTGGTTACCATCCACCCGAACTATTAAAACCCGGCTGGCAACCAGAGCTCTGGCTACCCTGGCGGTTTAACAACTCGGATTATAAAGGGTACTGGCAAAACCCCGATCCGCACATTCGCGTCCTGCTGCGCACGCCGACACCTCAAGCACAACTTGCGGACTTACAAGCGAGAGCCAATGAATCAGCAGCCTTGCATGCACCAGCGCAACTCAGAGACTGGCAAACCCGTTTGACCGGACATCCTCTGACCGCTGCATTGCGTGGTGAGCATCCAGTTATTTTTATTGTCTTTACCTGTACGCTAGCACTATTTTTGCTAGCCAGTCTGAATCTAGCACAATTGTTTTTACTCCAGTTGCTGCAAAGCCGGCATCAGCTGGCTGTGCGATCTGTGGTCGGTGCAAAATACACAACTTTGCGCAATACCTTGCTGTGTCAGCTGACTTTATTAATAGCCCCTGCACTGGCGTTCGCCCTCGGACTAACGCATCTCGCGCTAAATTACAGCAGCAAATGGATATCACAGTTCATTTATCAAAGTGAACAATTGACCGTTAACTGGCAGATCGTATCGCTGGCATGCCTGCTAGGGACGGGAATCCTGTCTTTGTTCATGAGCTTAAGCCACAAACATTGCCAGCCAGAAAAATTACTGAACAGCCTCAATCGCAGCGGCAAGGGCCAGGCTGCGCAGCTATCGCAGACAACCATAAGGCGCTTCGTTGCCTCTCAGGTATTATTGGTTTCCCTGGCCATTTTGGCTTGTACTCAACTTGTTTGGGACAACCTCAAGCAGCTGAGTCACCCGCTGGGCTTCGATACCCAACAAGTCTATGAACTGGAGTTCAATGTCGCCACTCTTGACTGGCAGGGGTGGTCAGCTTACGCACCAATGGCTAAAGCGTTTAGACAGTCTTTGCTGCAAGAGCCAGGTGTAATAGCAGCCAGTTTCGCCCGTACTCCGCTTAAAGATGACTTTCAGTTCAATGTCACCGCATCGTGGAGTGATACCCGCTATCTGCCATTTCATCGCAATGTGGATCAAGACTACTTTACTGTACTGGCACAGCGTCTTATTGCAGGGCGAACCTTCACCGCACAGGACATTGAGGAACAACGCCCTGTGGTAATCGTCAACCGCACATTTGCCCGTCAGTTGGGCGGTGAAGTGCTGGATAAAACGCTGAATATTGATGGGGTGAACGCACAACGTATCATAGCAGTCATCGACGACCTGCGACTGCCCGGTAAACCCATTCCACCGGCGCGCTTTTACCTGCCGAACTTAGGCTCGGCGACTTACCTGCTGATTAAACTTGCTCCCGGGGCAACCCTGAGCAAAGCACAGCTCAGTACGCGGTTAAAACAGCAACACCCACAATTTGTGCTGACCCAGTGGCGCGCATTGGAAGAAGAAGTTGCCCATGCTCATCAATACCGACGGATCACAACCTGGCTGTTGGCCCTCGTTAATCTACTGATCCTAATCATTACCGCCTATGGCGTATACAGCCTGCAAAGCTACGCAGCTTATCTTCAACAAAGTGTAATCAAAGTCCATTTGATGGTGGGAGCAAAACGTCGTCAGGTATTGTTGGCAAGGATCCGTGCATTTTTACAGCCTGCATTGATAAGTCTTGCATTTGCAGTGATTGCGATAAGCTTGAGCTGGCCCTGGCTCGACACCTTCATGGTATTTTCTCCGAGTCTGACACTCATTGCAGCAAGCATCGCTGGTGTGATTATGATCTTGGTGGTTATCAGCCTCATCACAGCCCGCCAATATGTTCCCACCAAGCGGTTGTTATGATGTGTAAAGGGGGTTTCCACTCCCTTTTTTTAAATACTAACCGCGAACCTCTGCGACTTGTTTTAATCGCGATAAATCACGCCACAGCAGAGGTGCCACAATCAAGGTTAGTACCAGGTTAGACACAGGCACCGACAACCATACTCCATCTACCCCAAACTGTTCTGGCAGCAAGTATAAAAATGGCATCTGAATGACCATGTTACCCAGCGAGATCAGCAAAGATTTTCCTCCCTGATCCAGTGCCACATAATACATGGCGGCAAGAAAAATAAACCCATCCAGAAACACCATAGACAAATGCAGACGTGCACCATGTTGCGCCTCATTAAGCAGTGCCTGGTCCTGAGTAAAGAAGGATACGATCGCTTCGGGAAACACGTTCAGGCACAGTACAATCACAAGACCAACCGACAAGCTAACCTGACATGCCAGCTTGAGGGTCGCGCGGATTTTCTCTATTTGCCCCGCGCCATAATAATAGCTCACCGGTGGCTGCATACCACTGGCAACCCCTTCAGCAAAAAAGTAATAGATTACCCCAATATAACCTATGAGCGCGAAAGCAGCGACGTGCAATGATTCACCATAAGTCAGTAACTGCTTGTTGTGCAACGCAGTAATAAAAGCAAAGTACAAAAACATTACAAGCCCGGATGCGCCCTGAACTAAGGTGCGCCCCGCCAGTTTCTGAGAAAAAGTCAGCCTGCTTAAGCTCAGTCCGATACCCGCTTTTGAAGAGCAAAAATAACTCAGTGCCAATATGCCCACCAGGGACTGCGATACCACGCTGGCCCAGGCTGCGCCTGCCAGCTGCCATTGCAACAACACGATAAACACATAATCCAGAACAATATTGGTCAGCGCACCCAGGATCAGTAACCGCGTCGCCACGCCCGGACTGCCATCATTACGGATCAGCATAGGCAACGCGCCTGCTGCCATTGTTGCTAACGTCCCCCAGCCAAATACCGACAAATAACTGTAGCCAAACCTCAGCACCTCACCACTGGCCCCCTGCACATCAAGCAACAGGCTACCACTGGCATACAAACCCAGACTGGTTATCATTGCCAGTATCAGCAGCAACCAGATACTGGTTGCCAGCACAGCATGCGCCTGCTCGCTGTCTTTGGCACCGCGAAACAACGACAACAGGCTCCCGGCTCCTATGCCTACCAAAGTGCCGAGGCCCGCTATCAGGCCAACTACAGGCCAGGCGATATTCACCGCAGCCAGGCCATCTGCCCCTATAAAATGACCAACAAAGACACCATCAACAACCTGATACAGTCCGTTCACCATCATGGCGGCAACAGCCGGTATAGTGTAACGCCAAAATGTTCGGGCAACCGAATCACTCTGCTTATCTGCCGGATCTTTTTGATTTTGACTGAGCTCCGTCAGCTCAACATCATGCGTTTGCATAAAACTCCCCGCTCATTGCGAATACCCGCTATTATGCTTAACTATCGGATGAAAGAAAGTTAGTTTCTATCCGCTTTTCGGATACATTGGAGCCTGCTATGCACTGGACACTCGATCAACTGGAAGCCTTTGTGACTGCCGCCAGAACGGGGTCATTTTCTGCTGCCGCCCGCAAGCTGGGTAAAGCCCAGTCCCGTGTCAGCACAGCCATTGCCAACCTGGAAACCGATCTGGGTTTTGAGTTATTTGACCGCACAGCCCGGTTACCAGTGTTAAATGCCGCCGGGCATGACCTGTTCGCGGAGGCAGAAGCAGTACTCATGCAATGCCAGAGGTTGCAATCAAGAGCGCTGTCTTTGAGTTGCGGTGAGGAAGTATCACTGACCGTTGCCATGGATGAGGCTGTGCCCATTAATGCGTTTGAAACCCTGTTCGAGCAGCTGTCACATCAGTTTCCTCTCCTGAAGCTATCTATATTAAACGGCTCACAGGACGATATTGCAGGCTGGGTTGATGAACAAAAAGCAGATTTGGGCATTTTATTTCACCAAAAGCCACTTTCACTAAATCTCGATTTTACGCCGCTGGGCAGCTTTGAGCAGCGTCTGATAGTCGCCCCCGATCACCCGCTGGCATCACACTCACACCCAACCGTAAAGCAATTAAATCAGCATCGGCAGCTGGTGATCCGAGACCGCATTGGCAACAGCCAATCTCAGGCGATTTCTTCTTTTCACTGGCATGTAGACAGCTACTACTATATCGCAGGCCTGGTGTTAAGAGGGGTTGGCTGGGCTCTGGTACCGGAACATGTCGTAAAGTCTCACTGGTTTAATGAGGCCGTTATCACGCTTTCCACTCGACATATTCCCGGCTCTCTGACCGTAGACATGGGCCTGGTCAGGCGCAGAGACAAAGCCACAGGGCCCGTCATTCACTGGATTTACGACACCGCTTTATCAATGGCACTTTAGTGCCAGTTGTAGTCCATTTGACGGGCCGTTTTAATCGCCAGTGATTTACCAAAGTGCAGCTTTACCAGCTCAAGGCTCATGTCGATACCCGCTGACACACCTGCCGAGCTGGTAAAATTCTGATCCATTACAAACCGTTTATCCTCAAACACTTTGAGGTGCGGGTAATTGGTTTGCAGCCGCGCCAGGTCATCCCAATGGGTGGTCACTGATTTACCGTCAATTAACCCAGCTTCGGCAAACAAAAAGACCCCGGTGCACACAGATGCACAACGACGGGTATGAGTCGCCGTTTCAGCCAGCCAGGCTAACACTGAGGTATTACTGAGTACGTGCTGATGTTGTCCGCCTGCAACAATCAGCAAATCAAATCTGGGATGACCATGAATACTGTAATGCGGATTTACAGACAAGCCACCTCGGCAACTAACGGGTGCATGACTGGGTGCAATCAGGCTTACATTTACGGGCTCGTCAACAAAACGGGCAGCCGTGCTGAACACTTCAAATGGGCCGCTAAAGTCCAAGACTTCAACGCCATCGTAAATAAAAATACCGATTTCCATTGAATGATCCAGAATAAGGAAGTTTTTGAGCTCCCTTAGTGTAGCGCAGATCTTAGCCATTCATATCTATTTACACTTTGATTTTGGCGATTAATCGAGATCTGATTGCACTTTCATGAACTTGTCTTTTAGTATGCTTGGCAACAAAATGCCAACAAGCGAAAACCAACTATGTTGAAAATCAAACTAACACTACTCAGCGCCGCCGTTATAATCGGTCTGGCAGGTTGTAGCAGCACACAGCAAAGCAGCACAACCACACCAACCGTTGCGGAAAAGCAATACCAGAACCCACTGTTACAGCCTTTTACTGGCCCTTATCAGGGTGTGCCTCAATTCGATAAAGTACAACTGAAAGATCTTGAGCCCGCACTGGACATCGCACTGGCTGACCACTTAAGCGAAATTGATCTGATTGCAAACAACACCGCACCGGCGACATTCGACAATACTATCGTTGCGATGGAACGTTCAGGTCAGGCACTGGATCGCCTTTTTACCTACTTTGGTATCTGGAGCGCCAACAATTCATCACCTGAATTTCGCCAAATGCAAGGCGGCCTGATGGCAAAGTACGCTCAATACCGTTCTAAAATCACGCAAAACAAGGCGTTATTTGAGCGTGTTAAAACAGTGTACGACAGCCAAGAGTTTAAGCAACTGAGTGCTGAAGAACAGCGTATCACCTGGCTACAGTACAACAGCTTTGCTCGTAACGGTGCGACACTGGAAGGTGAAGCCGCTGAACGTTACGCCGAAATTAACCTGGCTTTATCAAAGCTACACGCAGACTTTGCCAATAATGTACTGGCCGACGAAGAAGGCTATGTCGTTTACCTGACCAAAGATCAGCTTTCTGGTCTGCCTCAGTCCTACATTACTTCTGCGGCGGCTGCGGCTGAGGAGCGTGGCAAACCAGGTATGTATGCTGTTACCAACACCCGCTCTTCCATGGCCCCATTCCTGATGTACTCCACTGAACGTGAGCTACGTAAGCAAGTATGGCAGAACTACTACAGCCGTGGTAACAACGCAGGTGAGCACAACAACAAAGCCATCATCAATGAAATTCTGACATTACGTCACGAGCGGGTACAGCTGCTGGGTTATGAAAACTACGCCCAGTGGCGTCTTGAAGATCGCATGGCTAAAGATCCAAAAAATGCGATGGAGCTGATGGATAAAGTCTGGCCAGCCGCAATTGCCCGCGTAAAAGAAGAAGTGGCAGACATGCAAGCACTGGCAGATAAAGAAGGCGCCAATATCAAGATTGAGCCATGGGATTATCGCTTTTACTCTGAAAAAGTCCGTAAAGCCAAGTACGACCTGGACTCAAACGAAGTTAAACAATATCTCCAGCTGGACAAACTACGTGACGCCATGTTCTATGTCGCGGGTCGCCTGTTTAACTTTGAGTTTACCGAAGTACCAGAAGGCTCAGTGCCAGTCTTCCACGAAGACGTACGCGTATGGGAAGTCACCGATAAAACCAGCGGTGAGCATATTGGCTTATGGTACTTAGACCCATTTGCCCGTCAGGGTAAGCGCTCAGGTGCATGGGCAACTTCATACCGTGGCCACACCACCTTTGATGGCAAAACCAACGTATTGAGCTCGAACAACTCAAACTTCGTAAAAGCACCAGCAGGACAGGCCAGTCTGATCTCGTGGAACGATGCTGAGACCTATTTCCATGAGTTCGGTCATGCATTGCACTCTCTGTCTTCTAAAGTGAAATACCCAGGTTCCAACTCTGGCGTACGTGACTACACAGAATTCCAGTCACAGTTGCTTGAGCGTTGGCTGGTCACCGATGAAGTCATCAATCGTTTCCTGGTTCACCATGAAACAGGTCAACCTATGCCGAAAGCACTGGTGAATAAAATCAAGCAAGCTGCCAACTTCAACCAGGGCTTCGCCACCACTGAATACCTGGCATCAGCCATTATGGATATGAAGTTCCATACCACAGATCCAGCTCAGATTGGCGACCCGGTTGAATTTGAAAAATCTCAACTGACTGCCATTGGTATGCCATCAGAGATCGTCATGCGTCACCGCACCACACACTTTGGTCACGTTTTCTCAGGTGAAGGCTATTCAGCCGGCTATTACGGCTACCTGTGGGCCGAAGTGCTGACATCAGATGCAGCACAGGCATTTGCCAGTGCACCAGGTGGTTTTTATGACGAAGAAGTAGCAGATCGCCTGGTGAACTACCTGTTCTCAGTGCGTAACGCAATGGACCCGGCAGAGGCATACCGCAAGTTCCGTGGTCGTGATGCAGCGGTAGAAGCTCTGATGTTAGATCGCGGCTTCCCGGTTAATGCAGACAAGTAACCATAAAACCAAAAAAGCCCTGTTATAACAGGGCTTTTTCTTTACAAACGGCGTATTTAAAGCGCTACTCTATGAGCTCTAGTAAGTGCAGCTTTTTAAATTGCTTTTCCAACGTTGCCATACTGAAAGGCTTAATAATAAACCCATCTACTTTTTCTAGTAACACCTGCTGTACTCGCTCACGACCGTTTTCACAGGTCACCATCACCAGTTTGAGATTTTTTAGTGCCGGTCTGGTACGAATTTCGTGAAGTAAGGCCAGTCCATCTATGTGTGGCATATTCAGGTCGGAAATCACCAGCTGGTAGGGTTTTTCCTCGAGCAGCTCAAGTGCTCGTTTGCCGTCTGTTGCTTCATCTATGTCAGTAAAACCAAGCCGACGGAGCATACCTATCATCACATGCCGCATTGACCCCATGTCATCAACAACCAGTATCTTCACCTGTCTCTCCTTAATAGTAATACCAATATCACTTAATCCGAGTTCATTTTGACGGAGCAAATATGACGCTAACGGCGTTAAAAATTCCTCATTTAGGACCTTATACCTAAGACATAGGTTCACAAATTTTTGCCTGGTTATCGACCCTATTTTCTCGCCTCAAAATAGAACGCTTTATTAAGCAAATTGGTATAATCTCACCGATAATAAGAATAAAAATTAGACCAAGATATCAGCAAAGTCGACTTTACTCGTAAGGTTTAGGAGAATTCCTAGTTTGACTCTTTATTCAGTGACAAAGACATAAACACACTGAGTGGATTGTCACGGTACAGACCGAAGCGTTCACAACGGTCAAAACCAAGGCTTTCATACAGGTTAATTGCCTGTTCCTGCTTCACACCAGTTTCAAGGCGGATCAATGGAATTTGTGCATCGCCCGCGTAATGCAACAAGATTTGCATGATACGCTTAGACAGCCCTTTTCCCCGATACTGAGGTTTGACATACAAACGCTTTATTTCACCGTATAAGGTTTTATCGAATTGTTTAACGATGGCGCCACATGCCACTATGCCCTCTTCGTTGCGTAGCCCCACAGCACGTACATTAGGTTGATTAAGCTCTTCCAGTGCCAAAGACTGATCACTGGCAATGGGGTAGAGGGTATTCATCAAGCGGTCAATTTCTGCAAATAGTTCTCTAACACTTTGATCATCTGGCTTTAAATCAACTAGTTGCATAATTTTCCTTTCAACTGACAGTTACTTTCCGGGCCCAGCCAGCCCCCATTTACACGACACGTAATCAGGTTAAGCGTAATGACTGGTGCGACAAACTAAAAGGGCATTTTAACGTACTTTGCGGGAAATATAACTAAATATATTCAGATTAAATGGTAAGGAAACATGTTGCAGCATGTGATTAACGTTGAATGTCAGACGGTGTCACGCCTGTCGGATAAATAGCCATTCATACCCTCCATGGCATCTTACCATTCAGGCTAGCCAAAGCGTGATAGCAAGCAACAGTATGGTGGCAATCGTGGTAAAAAGCAGTGAACACTGATTCTGGCCAGTACGGTCTGATTGTGAAAACAACATAAACAACTCCCCTATGCTTCCCCCAACGTAAAACCCACAAAAGTATTAATAAAGGAGAATGCACTACAACCAAAAGTAGTAACATTGATAGCAAAAAAATACCCAGAACACCAGAAAATAGTGTAAATATTATCCTAAAAACTAGGCTAATAGTCCGATTTTTACGTGCAACTTTATACAATACAACAACTTAAAAAAACCTGTTGTTTTGTGCAAAAAACACACAGAAAGATTGGGTTTTCACTAGCATGGACCTATATAAGGAAAAAAGGAGGTGTCATGATCACATTAAAAGCAGCCCATAAAGACAATTACAGTGATGTATTTGCGCTACAATTGTTGCCTGAAGACCTGAACTTTATAGCGTCACCAGCTGAAACACTGGCAGAATCAGCGTTTTTTCCTTACTACCGAAATCTGCTTATCTACCATCATCAAACGCTGGTCGGGTTTATACAGTATCACCCCATGGAACCTGAGGGCACAAAACATGAATATACCATCACACAGCTGACAATAGACAAGCGCTTCCGTCGTCAGGGATTTGCCAGACAAGCCCTGAAACAGTTACTCACACAGCTCAGAGCCAAGTCTGATTGTCAGGTAATTTCTGCCGTCTATGTAGAGGGCAATGAAAGAATGCGCAGTTTACTCAGTGACATGTCTTTTGAGTTTAAAGGCCGCTGGGGAGACACAGCTTATCTGATGGAGTGGCATCGTGACGTACCTCTGCCAGAGGTATACCTCAGCACAGTGTGGCAAAAAAACTTCGAACATTTGGGTGACCTTACTCTACATAAACCGCAGCAGCCGTTGGTGGCCCCAAACGAATGGACTTTGCTGGAAGCGGCCTATAATCCCGGGTATGAAGTGCGTGCGATCAACTACCAGGATAAACAAGTCGGGTTACTGATGTGGGTCCCTGAAAAACCGCATCGCATTTCAATTTGGCGCTTGATGATTGATAAAGCCTATCAACAGCAGGGCATAGGCAGACAAGCGCTGCAAGCGGCACTGGAAGAGATCCGTAGCCTGCCAGAGGTGACAGAAATCGCCATCTGCTATGTACCAGACAACCCGATCGCTAAAGGCTTTTATGGCAGTTTTGGCTTTGTAGAAACGGGCTTCGATGAAGAGGAAGAAGAAATGCTCGCTGAGATCAGATTAGACCACTGTAAAGGGGCTTAACACAAAGGAATAAGTTGCTGTGGTTTAGCGTAACGAATACCGGCATCATCAAACGCCTGTACATCCTCCTGTGAATGATAATGGTATACACACAACCTGTTTAAAATCGCTGGCGGATACTCTCGTAACAGGTCATCCAACCCGGCATGGCTGGGATTACCAGACACCACACAGTCATGAAAAATGATTTCTCCCTGAGTCACTTGATGGATCAATAACTCGGGTATAGGGCGGGTATCACCGCTGTAAAAAAACCGTCCGGGAAGATGCAAAGAAAATGCACTACCGGGCGCCTGGTGGCGAACCGGATAGCAGTTTAGCCGGAGCTGTTGATGGAAAAAGTGCTCACCAACGGGGTGCAACTCAAAAGTATGCCAGATATCTTCGCGTAACTCTGCCAGTCCGGTGTATGCCAACATTGCACACAGAGATTGAATTAGCTGAACTGGTACATATAAACGCACTTTCTGTCCGCCTAATGCCGCCTTAAAATACAGCTGTTCCAGGCCACCAACATGGTCGTAGTGCAGGTGAGTGATAAATACTGCCTGAGGCAAAGATTGGTTGCCAAAAGTACGTTTAAATCGTGCCAGTGTGTCGTGGCCACAATCAATCAGTAACCAGGGGGTGTCTTCGCAACAGATTACACAGGCTGCATTACCAAGCTCAGCCGCACTGGCCCCACCAACGCCCAGAAACACCGCACAATCAGGCACTGGCACCTGTCGATGGGTGCGATGCGGTTGATCTTGTGTTGGCCGGGCCACTATCGAATCTAACATCAGTCTGCTCGTCAATATTCGCCACTCGGTACAAACCCAATGCTAGATACAATAATTGACATTCCCGTGACAGGGCGATATTAAACGAATAGATAGTTACACCAACATTTAGTTAATTTCGCTAAATTGAGTCAATTTACATCCAGCCTACCAATCATCAAAAAAACATAAGATACTGATATATATTAAATATCCTTTTTGGCATCTGTTTTGCTATATTCCAGTCATATGAAAAAAATAACAAATTGGAATTGCGCCATGATCAAAAAACTTTCTCCCTTATTCGCAGCACTCGCACTCAGCGGTTGTGTGGTTCATATTGATGGCCACAGTAAAACAGTAGCAGACGTGGAGCTGCATAAAACCCTGACGCTGGACGCCACAAATTTGAACAGTCTGATGGCAGATACCAGTTCAGGCTCACTGGATATCATCGGTGATGACACCCTCACACAAATAGAAGTTGATGCAAAAATACTGACAGACAAAGATCACAGTTATCAGCTTACGCTTGAACAGGACGGCAACAACGCACGACTGATCGCAAAACACAATGCCCGGGTTGGTATCGTCTGGTACAGCGGTAATAGCCCCAGAATCGATCTGACTGTCCGCGTACCCAACAGTCTTGCACTGGATATTGACGATAGCTCAGGCGACATTGCTATCAAAGGCATGACAGGAGACATAGAGCTGGAGGACGGCTCGGGCGATATCAGCATCAATGGTGCGGCGAATGTTAAAATTGATGATGGTTCAGGGCAAATGCTTATCCGCGGCGTCAGCGGCATACTGGATATCGAAGATGGCTCAGGAGACATTACCATTCAGGGCGGCAACCAGTTGAAGCTCGATGACGCGTCGGGCCAAGTATATATTACCGACGTGCGTGGGGATCTGGATATTGAAGACGGCTCCGGCGATATCCAAATTATTGGCGGCCGTTCGCTTACCCTGGATGATGAATCAGGCAACATCAGCCTGACCGACATGAGCGGCGACCTGACCATTGTGGATGGCTCTGGTAACCTCGAAATCCGCGGCGGTAATTCACTTGATTTACGCGACGACTCAGGGTTTATCCGGGTTCAGGACTTACAGGGTAACGCTAAGGTCAATGATGGCAGTGGCAATCTGGTGCTACAAAACATCAAAGGTCATGTGACTATTGACGATGATTCCGGCGATATCGAAGTCATTCAGGCGGGTGGCCTTACCATCACCGGTGATTCCTCCGGCGGTCAGCGTATTGAAAAGATCCGTGGCGAAGTCAATATTCGAGATTAACCGCTCCCACAACGACACCTTTTGCAAGCAAAGTGTCACCTTTTGCGAGTGAGTTTTGTGCGCTCAGCTTCTACAATGAGCGCATAACTTCTGGTAACAAGGTGATATCATGACTTACGCAAACACAGCCCTGATCACAGGCGCATCTTCAGGTATTGGTTTAGAACTGGCGCGCTTACACGCACAGCAGGGCGGTGACCTGGTTCTGGTCGCCCGCTCCGAAAACAAGCTCAATGCCCTGAAAAAAGAGCTGGAACAATCCCATGATGTCAACGCTTGTGTGATCACCGCCGATCTCACCGATCCGGCATCGGCGCAGACCATCTACAACGAAACAAAACGCCAGGGCATTGAGATTAATATCCTGATCAATAATGCCGGATTTGGGGGTCATGGCTTTTTTCATGAACGTGAATTGCAGGCCGATCTGGACATGATACAAGTCAATATCAGCAGTCTTACTGCGCTCACGCACCTCTTTGTACAGGATATGGCCACCCGTAAACGTGGTAAAATCCTGAATGTCTCGTCCACCGCCTCCTTGCTACCGGGTCCATTGCAGGCAACTTACTACGCGACCAAAGCATTTGTGACTTCTTTTTCTCAGGCACTGGCCGAAGAGCTGCGCGATCACGGGATCAGTGTCACGGCGCTATGTCCGGGTCCGGTTGCCACCGAGTTTGCCAAAACCGGTAACCTGGAAGAACTCGCGGTCTTTAAACAAGGAAAAAGCCCTGAATCCGTTGCCAGATGTGGTTATCAGGCCATGCAAAAAGGTAAACTACTGGCCTTTAACGACCCTATGCTAAACTTTATGCTCAACTGGATAGTGCCTTTGCTACCACGTCGGCTGGTACTTGCACTGTCACGCCGTACGATGGAAAAATAATGAAGCGAGCAGCAAAATTCTCCTTGTCACCACATTGCCTGATCTTATTCAAAGATCTCGGCCTGAATCAGGCGTTGCTGTTAAAACAGGCAAAGCTACCCGCTGATCTGTGGCATAGCTTGCCCACCTCAGTAACGGCGGCCCAGTATTTTGACCTGTGGCATGCGATGGAAGCGCAGCTTGGTGAAACATTACCGTTGAAATTGGCACAACATCTTAATATCGAGGCCTTCGATCCTGCCATTTTTGCCTGCTTGTGCAGCGCCAACCTGAGTGCCGCTATGCGCCGCCTTAGCAGCTACAAACCATTGATCGGTCCGCTAACCCTGCACGTAAGAGAAGATCAGCAAGGCCTGTTACTCAGCCTGGACTGTTATGGCTACGATAAACCCCTGCCAAAATCGCTGGGTCTGTGCGAACTCGCCTTTTTTACCCAGCTCGCTCGCCTGGCAACCCGTACACAGGTGATACCAAAAACCCTGTATGTGACACAACTTCCGGACAATATGACTGATTTTGAAGACTATTTTGGCACCACTCTGACCCTCAGCAATCAGGTGGCGATACGTTTTCATCAAGCGGACACACAGCGACCCTTTATGACTGAAAACGCCGCCATGTGGTCTTTTTTTGAAAATGATCTGGCCCAGCGTCTGGCTGAACTCGATGCCAGCGCCAGCATGACGCAAAAAGTCAAAGCGCTGCTGATGGAATTACTGCCCTCAGGACAAGTGAGCGCAGAACAAGTAGCGGCCAAGCTGGCTATAAGTAAACGTACATTGCAACGTAAACTTGATGGGGAATCAGCAAGCTTTCAGTCGCTGCTGAGTGCGCTACGATCTGACCTTGCCCGGCAGTACCTGCGACGTTCTAGCATGTCTTTGCAGGAAATCGCCTTTCTGCTGGGCTTTAGTGATGCCAATACCTTTATTCGTGCGTTTAACCAGTGGAATGGGGTGCCTCCCGGCCACTTCCGAAACCAGAATGCACACAGTGCAGACAAGGATTATTCAATTTAATATAAAAGTTGGATAGGCGTTTATTCTCAATACACATAAAATTTAGTGTCATACTTTTGGACGCTGACTTTGAAAAATATACTCGCCTTAACCTTTGCAACCCAACTCTGTGTACTTTGGCCTTCGGTCTCACACAGCGCAGATTTTGCCACCTATGAGCAGCAATTCCCACTTAAGGGGAAAAAGACATTTCGCGCTGCACTGGAAGAAGGGGAGGCGTTACTCACGCGATCAACACTCACAGCGCAACAGCGAACCTTTGTGCTACATCGTACGGCTTTGCATTTGGTTCGACTGGGGGAGTATGACCGCGCACAACACAGGCTTGATGCACTCGCGACGCATTTGAGCGCGCACCCAGACGATTCTATGCAAGGCAAATATCACTGGGTAAACGGTGACCTGGCCTTTCGCCTGGGCCACAACCAAAGTGCCCAAAACCACTTTCTCAAGGCCAGCGAGTTTTTCTCCCGCACTCAGGACTGGCGCATGCTCAGCCATGCCTATCGGATGGCCGCCAATGCCGTCGCAAAAGGCAGTCCAGACCTAAACGCCATTGAGCACATTGCTTTGGCAAAGCACTATGCTGAACTGGACAATAACATCCCGTTGCACAACGCGGCCTTTGATACAGAAGCCAGAATATACAAACTCTTTGGCCAGTTAGACAGGGCACTGGAAAGCCGTCAGGCCCAGCTTAACTGGCTTCAGCAACAAAATGTGCCGGACGAGGCCATGTTATCCGCAACTTATTATGGTCTGGCAGACATTTTTGTCGATTTTGGTGACCATCAGGCCGCGCTCGACGCCTTCATGCAATCATATCGCTATGACGAGCAGGTCAATGATCGTCTCTATATGGCACAAAACCAGATCAGGATCGCCGAGCAACATCTCCAACTCGGAGATTTAACTGCCGCAGATAAGGCCTATGGACAGGCAAAAACCTTCAGTGAATCAATCGACCATAAGCGTAATCTGGGCTGGGCCATTGCCGGGCTGGGCCGTGTTGAGTTGAGCAAAGGTAACTACTCTCAGGCCGCGAATCTCATCGGCCAGGGTCTGACTTTAATCAACCCGGTTCACAACCAGCTACTCCACAGCCAACACCTTGTCTGGTATGCCAGAGCATTGAGTCACATGAACCCGGAACAGGCCATCGAACAGTTAATGCCTTTTTTCAAAGCCGAGCCGACCGATACTATGGTGGAAGCCGCTAAAGTGCTCGCATTTGCCTATCAGCAACAACGAGACTTTGCATCAGCACTGCGCTATCAGGCGCAGGCCACTGAATTACTCGAGCAGCAGACAGAACAGTCGCGGCTGACTCGCCTGGAAGCCAAAAAACGTGACGCTGAACTCCATTTAGAAACGCTCAAGGTAAATCAGTTGCAAAGCGGACTGGATGAACAAAAACGCCAGAACAAACTACAAAGTGTTATCCTGGCAGCTGCGATTATCGTGCTGCTGAACTTTTTCCTGATGTTTTACCTGTACCATCTGAAAAAACGCAAAGTCATGGAAAAAGAGGCTGCAGTACTAAACCAGGCGTTGACACTCAAACAGCAGTTATTAGCGGATGTCTCTCATGAACTGAGAACGCCTCTGACCGTACTCAAACTGAATATCGAAGCACTCCAACACAATCTCATTACCGATCCGGACGCCACTTACACCCTGATGCAAAGCCGTTTATCAATGTTAAATACGCTTATTGCTGATATTTACGAGTTAGCGCAGGCAGACACACATAGTCTGCAACTGGATTTGCACACCCGACCTGCCAAAGCACTGTTTGATGAGTTACTCAGTGCAATCCAGCCATTAGTCGCGCAAAACGACCTGACACTCAGTACACAAAACACGCTGTCAGACACACTGGAGATTACCTGCGATATTAACCGGATGCATCAGATCTTCAACAACCTGGCACGCAACAGCTGCCATTACAGTAACAAACCCGGTCAGGTCAGTGTCACCATTGCCCAACAAGATGAGCAGCTGGTGTGTCACTTTGAAGATTCCAGCCCGGGTGTCAGTGACGAAGATTTGCCTCGTCTCACCGAGCGACTTTATCGCTGCGATAAATCCCGCAGTCGTGATTTAGGCGGCTCAGGTCTGGGCCTGTCAATCTGTCAGAAACTCACAGAATTACATCAGGGACAGCTGTCCCTGTCTCACAGTCAGTTAGGCGGTCTGCGGGTCACGCTGACACTGCCGCTCGCAGCACGCACGCCCTCAGCCGACTAAACCCGGCTGCCTTCCCCTTTTTACAGTTTTACTTTAGAGTAATTCGAACTAGGCTAAAAACACCATCGCCTGAGTGCATTGCACTGAGCGATCATTTCATTCTATTTTTCCAATTGAACTGATTAATTTAACCCATTATACAAATGAATCGATTCGCCTGATAATGGCTACATCGAAATCAAAGGAGACAAACAGTATGTTAAACAATATCGAAGGTCAGACAATTCCTCAGGTAACTTTCCCGGTACGTGAAAACGACGAATGGAAAAACATCAGCACAGATGACCTGTTCAAAGGTAAAACAGTGGTGCTTTTCTCGCTACCAGGCGCCTTTACGCCAACCTGTTCATCTACACACCTGCCACGTTACAACGAGCTGGCCGGCGTATTTAAACAAAATGGTGTCGACGACATCGTCTGTATCTCTGTAAATGACACCTTTGTCATGAACGCCTGGGCCAAAGATCAGGAAGCTGAGAATGTGACACTTATCCCGGACGGAAACGGCGAGTTTTCTGAAGGCATGGGCATGTTGGTTGACAAAAAAGACTTAGGCTTTGGTAAACGCAGCTGGCGTTACTCTATGCTGGTTAAAGATGGCGTTATTGAAAAAATGTTCATTGAACCAGACGTACCAGGCGACCCGTTTGAAGTATCAGATGCCGATACTATGCTTGAATACATCAACCCGGAGCAGGTTAAGCCTCAGCCTGTTTCAATCATCACTAAACCTGGTTGTCCTTTCTGCGCTAAAGCGAAAGCACTGCTGGATGAGAAAGGTCTGGTTTATGAAGAACTGGTGTTAGGTCAACAAGCCACACTGACCAGCCTTAAAGCACTATCCGGTCGTGAAACTGTGCCGCAGGTGTTCATTGGCGGTAAACACATTGGCGGCTCAGACGACCTGGCTGCACACTTCGCTTAATACCCGTAGCAGCCATTAGGCCAATATCAGTGTAAAGGGGCTTAACAGCCCCACAACTCCCCTTGCTCAGAGGTAAAACATGAAACAACTTGAAACTGACGTCGTCGTCATTGGTGCGGGCACTGCCGGGCTCAGCGCCTATCGAAATGCCAAACAATCTACTGACAAAGTGTTAATGATCGAAGCCGGTGCATATGGCACCACTTGCGCACGGGTCGGCTGCATGCCCAGCAAGTTGTTGATTGCTGCGGCGGAAGCCGCACACAGTGTCACCGAAGCACCCAAGTTCGGGGTTAATACCACAGTACCTGAAATAGATGGTAAAGCCGTGATGGCACGGGTACGTAGCGAACGTGACCGGTTTGTAGGTTTTGTACTGGAAGCCGTGGATGAGCTGCCTGAGCAAGACCGTATCAAAGGGTATGCGCGCTTTTTAGATGCCAACCGAATTCAAATCGACGACCATACCGTGGTCACTGCGAAACGGTTTGTCATCGCTACCGGTTCAAGGCCCAATGTCCCCGGATTCTTTCAGGCATTTGGCGACAAACTGATCATCAATGATGACGTATTCGACTGGCAGGATTTACCTGAATCTGTGGCCGTGTTTGGTCCGGGCGTAATCGGCCTCGAATTAGGACAGGCACTACACCGTTTGGGCGTCAATGTGAAGCTATTTGGCGTGGGCGGCAATATTGGACCATTGACTGATCCGCAGATCCAGGACTATGCCAATACCGTTTTTGCAGAAGAGTTTTATGTCGACAGCGATGCCAAAGTCTCTGATATGAAGCAGGTTGGCGATAAGGCACAGCTGACTTATATTGACCGCGAGGGTAAACCACAAACGGAGCAGTTTGACTTCGTACTGGCAGCAACGGGCAGGGTACCCAATGTTGATAAACTGGGCCTTGAAAACACCGGCATTGAACTGGACGAACGCGGCGTACCACTTGCCGACCCCTATACGATGCAATGTGGCGACAGCCATATTTTTATCGCCGGTGATGCCAGCAATCAGATCCCATTGTTACATGAAGCGGCCGATCAGGGCACCATTGCCGGTCAAAATGCCGGACGGTTCCCGGATGTGCGTAATGGCCTGAGACGTGCGCCCATTGCGGCCGTATTCAGTGATCCGCAAATCGCCATGGTCGGTGAGAGTTTTAAACAACTCAATGAGCGATATGGTAAGTGTGGATGCTTTGCGATTGGTGAAGTAAGCTTTGAGAATCAGGGTCGTAGCCGAGTGATGCTCAAAAACAAAGGGTATATGCACTTGTATGCAGAGCAGGGCAGTGGTCTGTTCCTGGGTGCAGAGTTCATCGGTCCCTCAGCTGAACATATGGCGCACCTGCTGGCCTGGGCTGTACAAAATAAAATGACGGTACCTCAGATGCTGGATATGCCCTTTTACCACCCGGTAATCGAAGAAGGCCTGCGTACTGCATTGAGAAACCTCAACGCAAAACTCAAATTTGGTCCGGATATCATCCAGCATTGTATGGAATGTGGTCCGGGCGCTTAACAGCTATGCCATAGCCCGGGCGTGTTAATACACTGCCGGGCTAGTCACAGTCGCGCCGCTCAGGCATCGTATCGACCTGCCTGGTGCGTCGCTTCGTTACGCATTTGCTCAAACTTATCAAACGCATCAGACACCACCTCTTTATCCGTCGCAGTCAGTGAAATAGTCACCCCACAACTTGGGTTAGAGCAGGAAAACGCTTGTCCAGCCAGCAGGAGGCTGGATTCAAAATGGATAGGCACGCCGCATTCAGGGCAGTCAATTTTAGATTTTATACTCATCGTTTAATCCTCATTTTTACGGGGTAAAGGAGTCAGGCTTTTCGCGAAAATATCCAGTATTGTGGTAATTCCACGTGGCAGAGGTAGTTGCCCCGCTTCGAGCATCACTTCATAATTCGCATGTGCCGAGCCGGATTGTTGCTGGCTCTGATTGCCAGATTTCGCCAAAGCACCATGCAACTCGGTTTCAAATTCATGCGCGTGCTCGGGCTGTCGAGTCTGAGAGCGACTCTGTTTACTTTCCTGTGATGTCTGCTTTTTTATTTCTCTGGAGCTTTTCACTTCCATACTAAAAGATACTTTTAGTTTTTCTATCGCCAGCGAGTTGATCGGGATCAGCGTCATCAACGGGATTGAGATCTCCATTTCATAAGGGGTTTTACTGATACTGCCGTCTTTCTCCAGTACTGAACGGGACAGCGTAAATGTCACCATCACCGGCGTCAGGTGACCATGGTTATGGCTATCTTTTTCAAAGCAGGTCGATAAAATAAACTGAGTTTGCGCATTTGCTATCATCGCATTGGCATCTGTGGCTGCTTTGAGCGGTGCACCAATCAGTGCTTTCATGGGCAAACCGGCAAATTGAGACGCAATATTGTTGTTCATACTTTAGTCCTCACACTGTGTGGCTTAGCCTGGAATTTGCGCCCTGAGTGCACGCTCATATCCTTCAATCAGCTTTTGCAGACCTTCTGGCGGTTCGTTGCCGGTCAAGGTGATCTCCAGGCTCGCATTAGCCGTGCTCTCAGTAGTATCCTGCTGACCCATTAGCTTTTTGCGCAGCCCACCAGGTTTGGCATTACTGCGGGCAAACGCGACCATCAGCTGCTCTTGATCATTGTTGCTGATCTCCAGCTCGGCAATAAATTTCACTTCAGAGATACGAGGTGAAGAAATAGGCACCAGCGCTAATAAAGGCACCTCCGCACTTACTGTGTCTATGCCATGCTCCGTACGGCTGGGAAACTCCATTGCGCAAGTTTTGGGTGAGTAGCTGGGTGCTTTCCCTTTGCCATTATCTTGTTCATCAAAAAAGCGTTTTACAAAATCCAGCGTTTCGCCTTCAACCGATTTAGCAGCATCTTTGACACCTTTGTGGATCGCTTTCATGAGTGATTGGAATTCGATCATGATATTCTCTTTGTATTTATCCGGTTAATAAAGGGAAGCACACGGCTTCCCCTGGTTGGGTGCTATTACAGGTGATTACTCTTTTTCGATAATCGGGTCGATGTTCTTCGTAAAGGCATTGATGATGGTGGTTACACCGGTTGGCAGCGGTAACTGGCCTGCATGAACGTCCACTTCATACTTGGCTTTATTCGACGCCTCATAGTGCTCACGTTGCTTCGAACTGGATTTGCTGCTGTGTGATACAGAACCATGGACTTCTACCGAGAACAAGCCGGCATTGTATTTTGCCGTGATGTCGGCTTTGGCCGCGGTTTCCTGCTCAGACTGCTTTTCATTGTCCTTGGACATTGAGCTGGACACTTCCATTTCAAAGTGCACTTTCACGTCATCAACCGCCAGAGAGTTCAGCGGGATCAACGTCAACAGAGGTAGCTTCAGTGTGATATTCGCTTCTGACGTCGCTGTGCCTTTGATCACCGGGCGACTCAGCGTGAACTCGACCATAATTGGCTTGAGCTGACTTGAACTCCCCTGAGCCCCCCGGTTGATTTATCAAAGCAGGTACTGAGCATAAACTGCGTTTGCGTACGTGCCATCATGCCATTTGCATCTGTTGCAGCTTTCAGTGGGCCACCGATAAGCGACTTCATAGGTAAGCCACTGAATTGCTGCGCCATAGATACCAGTCCAGACATAAAATTCTCCTCAAAAATTACTCTTAAATTCGCGACATCATGCCGCCTCGGATAACGTTCACTATCAGGTCAACGTTGGATGCCATGTTAGGCGTCAGGCGGAAATAACAATCGGCGCTTTAGGGCAATAATTCGGGGACATCTGGCAAAGATAAGCTGGAGAATAAAGGGACAAAAGCACTTACACAGAGCAACAGGCAGTGATACCATCGAAGCCTGTTATGTGTTCCACTATTTATTCAATAAAGGACCCCCCGTGATACAGAGAATTGATACCAAACAACGCATGAGCCGCATCGTCAAACACAACGGCACCATCTATTTATGCGGTCAGGTGTGTAAAGACGCAGAGCAGGGCATTAAGGAACAAACCGCCACTATGCTTGAGAAAGTCGACGAGCTGTTGCTTCAGGCTGGCAGTGATCGTGAGCATATCTTGTCTGCCACAATCTATATCAAAGACATGCAGTATTTTAGTGAAATGAACGAAGTATGGGATGCCTGGGTGCCTGAAGGCCACGCACCTGCCCGCGCTTGTGTAGAGGCGGCTATGGCAAGAGACACCTTACTAGTAGAAATTTCAGTGATTGCAGCTGAGATCAACCCAGCTTAATACAATCAGCCCGGTTTGTTGTGCCGGGCTGATTTTCCAGCACTCCTCAAACTATTCTCGTGCTATTTGAAATGCCTGATTTGTCCTCACGTAAAGTAGGGTAGGTGCCTTGGTACTCAACGCCAGCTTTACGACGTCCTGAACGGCCAGATAACTGCCAGGTCTTAACTCCGGGCTTTTCTGAGTGTTTGCCTGCAAGACATTAATGGACCCCTGGATCACCATCGCTTTAAACTCTGTGCCCGTGCTGGACAAGGTCACCTTTGTCTTTGCCGGTAACTTCACCAACGCACCTGTCAGCGGTGCTTGCTGGCATAAGTTTGTCAGTCGAATACCTGCGCCCCTGAGCTGCGTTGACGTATGCTGATCCAACCAGGTCAGGAGATTGACGGGCCGCTCACCATTATCAAATTGCTGTGCAGAGGGCTTAACAGATAGAGGCCCAGGTCAATTTCAAGGTAAATCATATTGCCCTGCACATTGGCGGATGTAATGTGATCTTCCTCAGCCGCTTGAGTCCAGTAAGATCCGGTGGCATCCACATCGCTTTTGCCTGAGGGTCGTCGTTATGCAGCGGGCCTTCTATCACAATACCGCGATAAGACACATTATGAATATGAGGCGGTGACGAAAAGCCCGGTTCAAATCTCACCAACATTTCTGTCTCTCCACAAGTTCGCAGCCCTCGGGCTCTTATCACCCAAGCCGGGTTCAGATGACCCCATTCAATTTGCTCGGTGCTGATAATCGTTACCTCATTACTACCCAGGCTCGTATCCTGAGCCTTAGAGAGTGGGAGAAAAAACACGCCGAAATAATTAAAGCACTGAGTAAACTGGATTTTGCCACGAAGATAAGTCTCGTGTGAAAACGACAAAGTGAATGCACATCAGTTTAAGCCCTTGGAGACAAAAGATAAAATTGGCTACGGGTTGAAAGATTATCAAGGTTTGATTGATAATCACTCTAAAAATGCACTTTTTCACCCCTATTCCTGCAGGCAGGCGTTATTGGTTTGATCAAGTTGCCAGCTACTCAGAATAAGGAATACACATGTTGCAAAGAAGCGCGCTGCTGTTGCTTACCCTCGTCATCTGCTTTTTTCAGGTGCAGGCACTGGAGGTAGAGAATGTCCGCTTTAATACTCACAAAAACAAGCTGACCCAAATCCTGATCCAGTTTAACGAAGAGGTTGCCCAGCCGGGCCAGGTACCCAGCCATGCTCAGCTATCTCGGATCAGGCTTTCGGATAAGTATAAACAACAATGCCGCTGGCGCTTTGTATCGCTGAATAAACTCAGCTGTGATTTGTATGCCAATATTAGCGCCTATGTACCGTTAGAAGTACGCATTGAAGCAAAATTCCCCGGTCTGCACGCTCAATTACAAAAAGACTATACAACACAGTGGTATAGCGCACATTGGCCCCTTTATATTGATGAGTCCCACGAACAACAGCTTCAGCTGAAATACCGTGCTTTCTCCGACGCAGACAAACGTGCAGTGTGGGACATCACAAACTCCCTGACCTTTACACTCGATGGTCAACCAGTGACACCAAGCAAACGGCACTATGACGAGTACAGTGATAATCGCGGTTATTTGCTCACCTTTGATTTTGCAGCATCACTGCAACCTGGCAGCGTGGAAGTCACCTTGCCTGCCGGTTTTCGGCCAACAGAAGCGCATCTAGCTTTACCTGCGCCACAACCGATCCCATTCCTGGTTCAGACCTCGCAGCCTCCTGTAGAAGCCAAATTTATGGGTATTTTTTGTGAACAATCTTATCCGTCTGATTCCTTCTGGTACAAGACCTACTATCCACTCTCCCCGGACGACATCGCCACTTGTACACCTGAGTCTCTGGCATTCGGATTTAATCATGAGGTAGAAAAGTTCTGGCTCATGGAGTCTGTGATTTCACCATCCGTTTCGACCCAGCCGATTATCATCACAGGCAGTGCCCGTAAAAATCCAGATGACGATCTCTACTACTACCCGGTTGCGCTCAAAGGAGATACCGACTACCAACTCAACTTCAGAGCATTGCGTTCTGACTCAACCAAACAAGCCTTCTCAGGGGCTGGTACGCTGCATTTTCACACAGCCCCCAATAGTCCATATTGGCAGATAAGTGACCAATCTGGCGAAGCATACCCAGCGCATACGCACGCCGAGTTACCACTGATGACACGCAATACGCAAGATCTCTCAATTCAGTTTTACCCGGCAAAAACTCTGACGCAATTACATCACTGGCTTACTACAAAAAACAAAACCACACTGCTCACCAAAGTGCCCAATGTATCACGCCATATGGACAATCAGTTGCACCAAACGCGTTTGCCCGTCAGTGCCCGGTTAAATGACCAAAGTGGGGTCCTGTTTTACGATATACGAGGTGCGAGTACAGCCTCCATTTATGCGAGCGACGTTGAAATGCGCCAGCATCAGCACACGCTGGCCGCCTCCGATTTTAACCTGACAGTACATCAGGGACCCGGCATCACACTTCGCAGCAGCGAATTTAATACGGATGTCCCAATGACAGACGTTGAGGTTTATCTCGCCTGTTCGTCATTCGTCACCCCTAAACAGCTGGGAAAGAGTAATTCTAATGGCTTGTTGACGCTCAGTTATGGTACATGGCAATCATTACTACCACACAGTGACGTTGACTGCTGGTTATGGGCCAGCAAAGGCGAGGCACATGCCATGATCACAATCACCCCAAAACCTGCCAGTGCCATCACGGGTAGTCTGCTCAATAGTCAGCCTATTTACCAGCCAGGCTCTGCCATTGATTTAAGCGTTGTGCTGTATCAGCACACCCCAAATGGCCTGCAACCTCTGCTAGATAATGTCGACCTGATCCTACGAGACAGAGACACTGACCATACGGTTCAACTGGAGCAGAGGTCGATATCTGAATTTGGCATACGACAATTTCACCTCGCGAAGGGGTTAGACAAAGCCAGCATTTATCAGGTAAGCGCCGAGGTAGCAGGAGAGGCATATTCGTTAGGTGACCTCCTTGTCTTTGAGTTCATTCCGCCTGAAGTAGAATTGAGCTGGCAACACCCGGACATGGCATATAAAGACCAACCAATGACCATCTCAGTCAGTGGTAAAACAATGAATGGCTATACAGCAGACAACCTCAGTGGCGAATTAAAATACCAGTTTATCCGCTTTGGCTATTCAGACCTGCCTAGCAGCTGGCCACAAGATTACGAATTTAGCAGCAGCAGAGAAGCCCCGGAAAACCAGCATCAACAAGCTGTTGCATTAAGTGCCAACGGCCCAAGAGCATCTGCAGGTTTTACTCCCACTGAGACCATGCCGCTAGTTCGACTCGCATTGTCTGGCAGAGTGGTCACTGAACAGGGCGAAATGCACTTTTTCGATCAGGCACTGACCTACCTATCGCGGGCACATTACATTGGCTTAAAAGAATCAGACGATAAAGTCCATATCATCGCTGTTGACCAGGGCGGTGCGCAACTATCGGTACCGGCAGCCGTCTATGTGGAAGTATCGACCAGTGAAAACGGAAAAGAGCGCACGGAGCAAGTTTTGCTATGTAAAGTGCAAACGCCTGCATACTGCGACTTGCCAGACGATGAGTCTGGCTATTATTCGCTGGATATCCGCAGCGGAAAACAAAATTACTTATGGCAACGTTACCTATTCAGGCACGGCCCCTCAAACGATGAGCATACGTCAGCACATAAACTCACCTTATCTGGTGACAAACAAGTCCTTGCCGGACAGGAGTATGCTTTCTCACTTGATGCTCCACAAGACGGTGAAGCCCTGGTTTTCGTCACTGCGGGTGAGCATCAGGCATTACACTCCTTCGCTGTCACACAGGGCAACAACGACTTAACATTGTCAATACCACATAGCTGGCGTCCCGGCTTTGAGATGAAAGCAGTCATGCCACATACAGACAAACAAAGAGCCGCATTACGCCAGCAATGGCAAAACCAGGCCAATCAAGCATTGAGCGAGTGGCAAGCTCAGCCTCGCTTTACGCTGGCGAGCTCTGCACCTGCACTGCCAAATAAACCAGACACCCATGGCCAATTCGCCAGACTCACAGTGACCGTTTTGCCAGCCCAAAGTTTATCACTTGAAGTAACGCACCCGGATGCAGTACCGGCCAGCGGTCAACTAGACATCACCCTGTCTAGCAATCAGGATGCAGACATTCAGCTCTGGCTGGTCAATGATGCGTTGTTCAACATCGCGTATGACGAGGTCACAGATATACATCTGGCGGATTTGTTTAACCAGAGCCGCTATCACCAGCGCATTGTCAGCAACTACAATCTGAACAACTGGCTGGTTGACCCCCAACTAACCCAGCAACTGGAACAGACTAGTCTGAGTGCTAAATACGAGGCACTGAGAATGACCGGCTCTAGTATGGCCGACAATAATTCACAAGCATATGCGCTTGCACAGTCAGTATGGCAACCTGTTATATCACTGAATGCTAACAAGGAAAAAACCGTCACACTGGCGTTGCCCCAGCTGCTCGGGCGTTGGCGTGTCTTTGCTGTTGCACTGAATGCGCAGGATACTCAGACATATACGGGTACCCTGACCAGCCATGCTCAGCTGGAGTATCATGTGACACATGCGACACATTTCATTCAGGGCGATCAGGCCATCATCACTGTCAGAGCAGCAAACCGAACGAATACAGCACAAAAGGATACAGTACAACTCACACTGAACGGTCAAACACTCATTGGCCAAAGTATTGTGCTAAACAGTCAGGGGGAGCAAGTCATGCATGTGCCGCTCCCCGAATTAGGCCCCGGCGAATACGCGCTGAAACTTTACAGCAGGCGCCTAAACAAGCCTCGGTTCTCGACCTTTAAAGTGAGTGACAATAGTCGTATAGTTCAGGCAAGCTGGCTACTCGACCCGGCTCGTCAAAACACCATTTCGCTGGCAGATGATGCAACGCTTGTCTCTGCTGAAGCACACCCCATTAAGCAGCTTGCGCCTAATTGGTCAGCCTTGATACAACACCATCAGCATTACCCGCATCAATGCTGGGAGCAAACCTTATCCAGAGCTTTAAGCTACAGTGTAAACCCCCTTGCCAGTCAACTTTGGCCTGATGGCAAAGCGTCCCTGCAACACGCTTTAACGAAAGGGGAAACGGAGAATTTAAGTTGGCATCATGACATTGGGTATGCCTATTATCCGAACCGTAACGCTGACCCGATGCTAAGCGCGTACACTCTGCTCGTCAGTCACTGGCTGAGTGGCAGCGACTTCGACCTCAACACCAACAAAGAAACTCTTGAATCGATGGCAGCTAACCTACTTAAAGCATTGCAAAGGGCCCCACACAATCGACGCAATTTCATTGATGACAGTGCTGACTGGCAGTGGTGGGCTCTGGCACAGAAGGGTCAGGTGACACTCGCGCAAATTTTGAGCTGGCGACAGATGTTCGGCGTATCAGGTACCCGCAGTAATTTACTACAACTCTTAGCAATGAAAGCCGCTGGTTATAACCAGCCTGAACTGGAAAAAGCCCTTGCACGGCTGCTGGATGAAGGCTTTCAGGATCAAACCCTCAGCGCACTCTCCGGACCACAGGAGCAGTGTCTTGCATTAATGCTTACAGAGCGCGAGACATTAACCGCGCAGCTCAGCAAGCTGGCCATCAGTCGTCAACATAGACAAGGGCATTTTGGCAATACACTGACAGATGGGATCTGCTCACTCGCCCTGAAAGGCCACCGCCAAAGTGCTTCAGTTCCCGTGACATTTACACAGCACAACTCCTCTCAGGACAATGAGCAAAGCTATCATATTGACTCACCTCTGAAAGCAGCATATTGGCTAACAGTGCAGAGCCGCCAACCACTGGCGTCTCCCACAGTGGTAAATGGCGGACTTGATGTGACACGTCGTTATCAGGTTTACGATAACAATCGCTGGCAGCCATTTGCAGGACAAACACTCAACCCCGGGGACCTGATCAAAGTGTCGCTGGAGGTCTTTTCGGCCGAAGACCGGGCACATGTGCTGTTAACCGATACTCTGGCTGGCGGATTGCATGCACTTAACCCTGAACACCGTTATACCCAGTACAAAAACTGGTTAAAGACAGATTACGCGGATATCGGACTACATCTGCAACAAACCATACAGGGTTTACAGCAGGCCACCTTTTATCAGGCCCACCTCAGCGCCGGCACCACCATATTTGAATATCTGGCACAAGTGCGCGCCAGTGGCCTTTATCTTGCACCGCCAGCCAGAGCTGAAATGATGTACCAGCCAGACATTGCAGGCAATAGTAATGCGGAGACGATCTCTATAGCCACCTTACCCTAAGCTTTGTGCATTCCAGCACCACACACTCGCGGGCTGAAAACTCACCCCGCGAGTTCATACTTTAAGCCTCTTAATATAAAGAAATTCAATCCAAATAAAACTGATACTGAGCTGATAATTATGCCGCTTTGTCCCTATTTTGTTGTAACACCACACTGCAAATGCAACATTATCACATATCAATAATAAAAAGGGAGAGAGCATGAACAGGCGTGAATTACTACAAGGTGCCGGGAGCTGCCTGGGATTACTGGGTCTGACTTCTTGTGCGGGTTTGTCTACAGCGGCTTTACGCTCTGGCAGCCGATATGCAGACTACCAGCAAGTAAACGCAACGGCGGACAGCGTATTAAACACTGTGGTTGGATTGAGGCCGTTCAGACCAGCAGGGTACAGATTAGACAAAGAGATGATGGGGGATAAAACCCTGGTGCATAATTATGGCCATGGGGGCGGCGGCATTAGCCTATCTTGGGGCACATCCCACATCGCCGCAGAGCTGGCCAGTCAGGCTAAACATAAGGATATTGCTATCCTCGGTTCTGGTGTAATGGGGATCACAACCGCCTTACTGCTAGCGCAAAAAGGATTCAATGTCACCCTCTATGCTGACTCATTCCCCCCAAACACCACATCAGACATCGCGGCTGCGCTGTGGTTGCCCAGCAGCTATTTTGATCGGAAGCTTGTCTCTTCTGAGTTCATCAAGCAAGACCGACAGATAATACGCCAAGCTTTTAAGCGTTTCTTGCCCTATATCAACCGTCCGGGTTACGGTGTGTATTGGCATAATTATCACTTACTGCTCAATCAGCAGCCAAAAGTAAGCCGCGCCCTGCCAGGTGGTGATGATCTCTATCCGGACTTGTCATCCAGCACGCAAGATAACCTGTTCGGTTACCCCTACCAGCGCTTCATGCGAGCATTGATGATAGACCCCATGCTCTATCTGCCAAGCCTGTTGCGTGATGCTCAGATGGCGGGGGCAAGCCTCACACAGGTACGCTTTGACTCACTAGCCCATATCCTGACACTCAAAGAACGTGTGATTGTGAACTGCACGGGCCTGGGGTCAAAAACGCTGTTCGGTGACGATAGCATGTATCCTGTACAGGGCCAGCTCACTCATCTCATGCCACAACCAGAGGTCAGCTACTCCTATGTGGTTCCCGCAGCTGAAGGCTGGCTTTATATGTTCCCTCGTAAGGGCTCAATTGTGATTGGCGGCACTGCTGTAAAGGGGGCTTACAGTACAATACCGAATACCCAACTTACACAAGACATGCTCACGGGTCATGCAAGACTGGCAGACAAATTGGTGCTCAAGTAACGTCTTACAGACCTGTGCTGCTGAGTGATAAGGCAAAGAGCAAGCTCTGACAAAGCCTTTTTGCCTCATTCGTATATTTCCAGTATTATGGAATTATATGATTGAGGAGCAAGATATGGAACTGGCATCTGCGGCAGATAAACTCGCCGAACTGGGACACACCACCCGATTAAGTATTTTTCGATATTTAGTGAAAGGGGGCACGCATGGCGTACCCGTTGGCGAAATACAGGCTGCGCTAGATGTGCCGGGTTCGACTTTGTCTCATCATATTAATCGGCTGGTAAAAGTGGGGCTGGTCAAGCAAAGGCGAGAAAGCCGCACACTTTACTGCGTGCCTCAATACGATGCACTAATAGGGCTGATCGGATTCTTGCAAGAAGAGTGTTGTGTCAACCAGTCAGACGACCCCAGCTGCGATAGCACATGTAATACCGCTCAGGGCGAGCCAAGCTAGCCACAACATGCGCCCTGTTGCGCCTTTGGTGCACCAGGAAATCTCAACTGAGACGAGCGAGCGGCCTCTGTATTACCCGCCAGAGATTCGACAATCGAGCGCACCTGCTCATACCCGGTGAGCATTAAGAAAGTCGGGGCACGTCCATAGGATTTCATACCCGCAATGTAAAAGTGCGCATCATCATGAGACAACTCATCGACTCCGTGTGCACGCACTGAACCACAACTATGCAAATTTGGGTCAATCAATGGTGCAAGCCGCGTTGGTGCTTCGACAATATGATCCAAATCCAGCCTTAATTCTCGCAACATCTCCAGGTCAGGCCTGAAGCCGGTCGCAACGATAATGTTATCGACCTGCATCCCGATAGGTGCCCCACCCGCCAAAGCGCGGATATCCAGCCCATGCCCGGCCCGGATAATCTCTTTGATCTCTAAGTGAGAAACCAGCTTTAACGTATCATTTTCTATAGCCTTTTTGGCCGCCAACCCGAGCTGCCGGCGCGCAGGCACTTTGTCGTTGATGCCTTTGCCCAGCAGCTTATCGATGTTGTTTTTACGCATGCCCCAAATCACTTCGGTACCGGGCTCTGCCACTTGCAGTTTTAGCAAATCCAGTGCGATATTCATTGCTGAGTGGCCGGCACCCACCACCAAGTTGCGTTTTCTCGCAAAATCGCTTCGCTGACTGCCCAGAATGTCCGGGATGCCATAATAAACACTCTGCTGATTGGCCAACTCACCAGGCACAGGCAAACCATCAAGCCCCAGCGGATTTGGACTCGACCAGGTCCCGGACGCATCTATTACAGCATCACTGTGCAGCATCTGGCTCCCTAGCTCATTTCGACAATGCACAACAAAACGTGCGCTGTCACGACCTTGCGTTGTATGCTTACTGACCCCAGCTTTAGATACACCAAAGACCTCTGTGCCATAGCGAATATGCTCCGCCAATTCGGGTAATTTGGCCGCAGGTTGCAAGTAGTGTTCGACGACTTCCCGACCAGTAGGAGTTACATCGGCATCTACGCCGGGCCAGCCATGCTCAGTCAGCAGGTTTACCACAGCCTCATCCAGCATATAGGACCAGGGCGTAAACAAGCTAACGTGTCCCCATTGCAACATTGCAGCCCCAGCGGTGTCACCTTTTTCAATAATAGTGGGGCGGATCCCTTTTTCCAGCAGTCTTGCAGCCGCAGCCAGGCCGATGGGTCCGGCACCAATAATAATGACTTCTTTGATTGGTTTCATATCGGGTTACCTCTTGATTAATAGTATCTAACTCAGGCGGTCGGCTTAGCCTGCCAACCTCTAAAAAAACAAATAAACGGCTAAAAA
Organism: Pseudoalteromonas rubra; assembly: GCF_001482385.1. Taxonomy (NCBI): domain Bacteria; kingdom Pseudomonadati; phylum Pseudomonadota; class Gammaproteobacteria; order Alteromonadales; family Pseudoalteromonadaceae; genus Pseudoalteromonas; species Pseudoalteromonas rubra. Next base: position 833,898 of record NZ_CP013612.1, on the reverse strand, counting down.
ATAAGGGTATATAAGTACCCGGCAGTCATCGCCATCCCGAGTACCACACCCAGAAATGCCAGGATCATCTGCGTTTTGAAAATGGATTTAAGCAGGATAACTTCGGTCAGGCTGGCACCAGCACTGCCAATGATCAGCGCCATGACCGACCCCAGTGCCATACCTTTTTGCACCAAACCGGCACTCAGAGGGATCACCGCAGAAGCTCGAACATAAAGAGGAATACCAATGACGGCGGCAAGTGGAATGGCATACCATTTGTTTTCACCGGCATAGTCAACAATGAGCTCTGTCGGTACAAACCCGTATATAAATGACCCTACGGTGATACCAAGCAATAAATAGGGCAGGGTAGTGAGGAAGTCTTTCCAGGTTGTTCGCCAAATTCGCAACCAGCGATTTTCTGCCTGCTTTGTGCCTGTAGCGGGGTTTTTTCTATCCCCACATTGGCTACTTTCCGGGTTAAGCGGCGTCTCTTTGCTCGTCTGACCGGCGTTGCAACCCGACTGACTGACCGCAGCCTGATAGGCTTCATCCCGAACAAAACGCTCAAACCCCAGTCGCTCCAATAAGTAGCCCGATACGACTGATGTGATCAAAGCAACGGCAAAATAAAACAACGCCACATCCAGGCCGAACGTCACAATCAATAACCCAATAACAATAGGGTTTAACAGTGGGCTGGAAAATAAGAATACGGTGACGGGCCCAAACCCGGCCCGTGCCTGCAACAGTCCTTTTAAGAACGGGATCGTTGAGCAGGAACAAAATGGGGTGATTGCTCCCAGCAACGCCGCAATCATATAACCCTTACCTTTACGGGCACTCAGATTTTCCCTCACTTTTTCAGGCGTAATGTACTCCTGCAGCACACCCACCAAATAGCTTACGACAAGAAATAACACGGTTAACTCCAGCGCAAGGAACACAAACATATCGGCCGCTTCTTTAAGCATGACCTGCATTTCTGGTGACATACATCTCTCCTGATCTAATTTTATATTTCTAGTATCATGGAAATATAAAATCAGATCAATCTATATTTCTATAAATATGGAAATAAATTACAGAAAATCTACATGCTTGTCACCCGGACAACGATAGATTAAAGCCAATAAACTTTTGAAATTAAAATGTATTTGTCATAAAAAAGATAGACGGTGGTCCGCCTTGGACATACGCATGCCACCAAGGCTGGTCGTTGTATCAGAGAATCAAAAAACATATGCGTTAAGCCCAAGTCAATCACAGCCGTAGCTTTAATATGCTCAAACCTGGCTGCAAATGGCCAATTTTTACTTGGGCGCAAGCCCATACAACGCTATATCTCCTGCGCTTTTAACCAGTTCATAAACGTTTGTAAGCGCGCTATCCGGGCGGAGTTAGGGTCGTAAACCAGATAGCGTTTCACCGGATTAGGGTGGGGCAGTTGGAACGGAATAACGAGTTCACCGTTATCGAGCTGACGGCGAAACAGATATGGTACAGCCAGGGTAACACCATGGCCGTTGGCCACAGCGCTGAGTGCCATATCCGTGCTATTAACATAGGTCCAGTGTGGGTGATCGACATAATCTACGACCTGTTGCGCCTCAAACCAGCTTGGCCAGTCATATGCACCGGGTTGCTCCAACGTTACCAGCCAGGTAGCCAGCAGATCGGCCGGGGTTTTGAGCGGTAAAGATGCAGCCAGCTGCGCGGAGCATACGGGTAACACAGGTGAAGCGCCAAAATACTCACAAGCCAGCGAGGTTGGGGTGTGCTTTTCGACCTGTGTGCAGAAACGAATTGCCAGATCAATGCGAGCGTGTCTCAAGTCTTCAAAACTCGCGGAAGAGTGCAGACGAATGCGGATCTGTGGATACAAGCTTGCGAACTCCTGCAATCTGGGCATCAGCCACAAGGTATTAAATGCCTGTGTAGAACTAATGCTGAGCTCTCCCGCTAATTCTTCCTGACGCAGGCTATTAATGCCTTGACCGATCATCGTTAAGGCCGGTCCGGTATGCTCTGCCAACGTACACCCGGCCTGAGTCAACTGCATTTGACGGCCAACTCGTACAAATAACCTTTGCCCCAGCTGTCGCTCCAGCATCCTCATCTGCTGACTGACTGCGGCCTGCGAAATACACAACTCGGAGGCGGCCAGACTATAACTCTGATGTCTTGCCGCACACTCAAATGTCACCAGCAAATTGATATTTTTGAACACGATAGGGGCACTTCCGAATTCCAGGACAAAAAACATTATAAGCTGAGCTTATAGTACAAGTCGATTTATATCGTTGGTCTTTGGAACCGGGTAACCGCACTATAGTGACCACAAAACAGTGATAATATCAGCGAGATAATATGCAAGCATTCAAACAATTACATCAACAAACAAGCCCGTTTTTACTAGCCAATGTCTGGGACGCCGCCAGTGCCAAAGCAGCACAGCAAGCGGGATATCAGGCGCTGGGGACTTCCAGCGCAGCCGTTGCCAGCGTACTGGGCTACGACGACGGCGAACACATGTCTTTCGACGAACTATTTTTTATGGTCACTCGGATCAGCCATGCCACCGACTTACCTTTAAGTGTTGATATCGAATCCGGTTACAGCCGTGATCCACAGACAATAGCAAAGCACATTCAACAACTTGCGCAACTGGGTGTGGTCGGAGTTAATCTCGAAGACAGCCTGGTAAACACAACCCGCACCTTATTCGATGCTAATGAATTTGCGGCACGGTTAAAAGCCGTACGTCATGAGTTAGCCGCTCAGCAGATCGACATCTTTATTAATGTGCGCTGCGACGCTTTCTTGCTGGGTCTCGACAACGCGCGCGAGGAAGCAATGCATCGGGCATCTACATACCAGCAAGCGGGCGCCGATGGTTTGTTCTTACCCTGTATTACCCAACAAGCAGATATTCAGGCCATCACAGAGACTTGTCAATTACCCCTGAATGTCATGGCAATGCCAGATCTGGCCGATTTTGACACGCTTGGTGCGCTCGGGGTGAAACGGATCAGTATGGGCAATTTTGCCTTTGAAGGGATGTGCACCCATCTAACCCAGCAACTCCAGGAGATCCGCTCGCAGGGCAACTGTGCACCTTTATTCGGCTGATCAATCAAATTGCACACGCGGCGGCCAGTGCTGTGCCCAGGTATGGGTTGGTGTTTCTTGCTGTGCTTCCAAAGCGGTGACCAGGAAATCCAGAAATACCCGTACTCTGGCAGGCAAATACGCACGTTTTGGATAAATCGCAAACACCCCGCTGTCTGGCATAGGTGCTCTGAACGCGGGGTAAAGCGATACCAAAGCCCCGCTTTTGAGTCCTGCTTTAGCGAGAAAGTGCGGCAACTGAGCGAATCCAAAGCCATCGGCACACAATTGGGCCATGGCTTCACCATCATCCGTAATATGCGTGCGATGTAGCTCACAGAGTTGATAAACACCGTCCGCATCTGGCAAAAAAATCGGTTGCAGCTGCTGCGTTTCCTTTATCTTAAAGCCTATCCAGGCATGTCCGTTGAAATCGTCCAAATGAACAGGCATGCCATGCTGATTAAGATAATCCGGTGACGCACAAACCACAAAATCCATCGGGCTCAGACAACGCGCAACCAGACGGCTGTCTTTAACAAAGCCGGTGCGTAATGCCACATCAATGTCCTGCTCGATAATATCCACATGCATATCATCAAGGGATAGTTCCAGTGTGATCTCCGGGTAACGCTGACAAAACGCTTTAAGCAAGGGGCGTAGATACAAATGACCATAACACACCGCAGAATTGACGCGTAACCGCCCTCTGGGGGCATCATTTAGCTGCCTAAGTTCGTCTTCACAGCTGGACAGTGCCTGAATGCTCGAACGCACGGTTTGTGCATAGTGACGCCCGGCCGCCGTGATCTTCAGTTGACGGGTAGAGCGCTGGAATAAAGTCACCCCGAGCTCAGCTTCCAGCCGGCTCACGGCTTTACTGATGGTGGAGGGGTCAGTATTGCAAACTCGTGCCGCGGCCGCAAAGCTCTGCTCTTCACAGGTTGCCAGAAACAAGGTTAGCGATCTCAGTTTATCCATGATAGTCAGTCCTGTGATTTGGGTAAACACCTTAGATATTGGCACTATATCAGCAATTATTCATGAATAGTATTCACGACTAAATGGCCAGAACTGAGGTTTTTCAACCTCTCGCAGCCACTTAAAGTATCCGCAAAGATACTCAGGAGGCGACAGACTATGTTAAATCGTACTGCAAACAGTGCAGCAAACTCATGGGTCAGTTATTTTTGCCTGGCATTCGTTGCCATGGCCGGGCTGGCCTACCTTAATTTTTTACCTGCGGTCGTGGACGCGCTGGCAGGCGGCATTGGTTTTTCCCCACAGCAAGCCGGCACACTGGTAGCCAGCAACGGCTACGGTGCATTACTGGGCAGTATCTGCGCCATCTTTGTGGTTCGCCATATTGCCTGGAAGCAAGCTTTACTCATCACCTTCCTCGCATTGTGCATTATGGAACTCTGTACCGCTGCATGGAGCACGTACACTAGTTTATTGGTCTGGCGATTTATCGCCGGTGTACTGGGCGGGTTTAGCGTAGGTGTGTCATTTGCCACACTCGCGCGTTTAAGTAACCCCGACAGAGCGTTCGGCGCATTATTGTTGATTCAGTTTAGTATCGGCTCAATGATTATCTATGCCATACCGCTGCTTGAAGCCTTGCTGGGTGACTACGCGGTGTTTTACACCATGGCGGGTTTGGTGTGCCTGGCCCTGATATGTTTGCCCTTGTTACCCGCATTACCAGCCCAAACTGACACCAAGCAGCAGACAAAACGCTTGCAGCTATCAGCCAAGAGCAGCCAATTACTGCTGGCGATGCTGCTCTATCTGGTTGCAGCGAGTGGGATCTGGGCCTATGCTGGCCAAATAGGGCTGGCGGCAGGGATGTCACAACAACAGACCAGCCAGACAATTGCAATGACGGGCTTACTGGGGCTAGGTGGCGCGCTGTTACCCATACTCAATCCAAACAAGGCCCACCGCGCTGTGTGCTTAAGTGGCGGTATTTCACTTTCAGCCATAGCAGCCTTATTGCTTTGTTTTGCACACTTTGACTTGATCTACACGCTTGCACTGGCCCTGCTATTTTTTGCCTGGCCGGCGGTACATGCCTATCTGCTTGCAGTGACGGCAGGGCTGGACAGCTCAGGTCAACTCTCTTCCTTCGCAGCGGTAGTATCCAGTGTCGGAGTGGCATCCGGGCCGCTGCTCGGTTCCGCATTACTCAACAACGATGTCTTCACCACGATGTTGAGCACCTTTGCTGCACTGCTAGCCCTCAGCCTGGGAATGCTGCTCGGGCCACTAAAAGCCCCAAGACTCGCGCAATCTCAACTAACCACAACGCCTGAACAAGATTACCAAGCCACAAGGAGTATCCGATGATCAAATACATACTGAACAAAATGCTCATTTCGATGCAGAAAAAGTACGACTACGACGTCACCTACATGCAGGATGTGCTGTCTGCGGATCTGAGCGCTTTTTTTAAATATCTGAAATTTCAGTCCATGGCTGATTATCGTGGCGGTTTACCTGCCGCCCCCTTGTATGCAGCCAAATTGCGCGCCATTTTGTGGGACGACTGCGGCCCCTGCACTCAACTGCTGGTCAATATGGCACTGGAAGCCGGCGTGCCCGCCACTCAGGTCAGTGCAATTATCAATAAGGACCTTGCAGCACTGCCTGATGAACTGGCGCAAATCGTGGAGTTTACCGACCTAGTTCTGGCCCACAATCCCGGTGCTGATGATATTCGTCCACATATCCGTTCAAAGTGGGGAGATAAGGGGCTGATCGCCATTGCCTTTAGCATCAGCTCATGTCGTGTCTACCCGGCACTAAAATATACTCTGGGGCATGGTAAAGCGTGCAGCCGTGTCGTCGTGAACGAGCAAACCCTGACTCCAACAGATAAAAACAGTGCAGTCACAGGGTAATGTTATGCGCAAAAAAGTCACTACATCCATTGCTGTTTTGCTGGGGCTGGCGGCGCTGGCAAATGGCATATTTATGCTCTTCTATCCACAGCAGTGGTACTGGAGTGTGCCCGGTGTGCCCGATCGGGGCTTTTATAATCAGCATTTTATTCGCGATATCGGTATGTTGTATATGCTGATTGGCGGGGCATTTAGCTACGGCGCTTTTTATACTCGCTACCGTTTTCAGATATGGCTGTTTCCTACCTTGTGGTTAAGCTGTCATGCGTTATTTCACTTTTGGGAAGTGCTGGTCGGGATCTGCGGGCCCATTTTTCTGCTCATTGATTTTGCGGGCGTCACTTTGCCCGCTTTGCTGGGACTATGGCTGTGCTGGCAGGTAAGAAAGGAGCAAGTTGATGCATAGCAAGTACGCAGTACTGTCGGCGCTGTTGTTCGGCTTAGGGTTAGGTATGCTGCTCCCGGTCGCCCAACCAGCTCAATCTGTCGTCACGCAGCAAATCATGCAAAAAACAAAGCGACACCTGAGCCCTTTTGAGTTACACAGTGTACACGGCACATTTGATCAACACGCACTACTCGGGCAATGGACAATCGTCATATTCGGGTTCACACATTGTCCGGATATTTGCCCAACGGCACTGTCTCGGCTAGCGTCTCTGGAAACACACTTAACAACACGCTCCACCGAAGGAACATTGGCGTATGTGTTTGTATCCGTCGACCCGAAACGAGATCCAGCACCTGAACTACACAAGTATGTACGCTATTTTAGCGACTCTTTTATAGGGGTTACGGGCCATACAGAACAACTGAAATTGCTGGCTCGCAGTGTCGGTGCGCAATTTCAGGTTACCGCAAATTCGGGCAATTACCAGATTACCCATTCCACCATGCTTTATTTAATTGGGCCAGAAGGCAAACTGCGCGGGCGTTTTAATATTGATACTGATCTGGCTGAACTCGCTTACCAACTTAACAGTTTCATAAACGGAGCAAGGAGGCAAACAACTTAACCTCACAGACGCTCTACTGAGGGCATTCATATCATTGATACGCCGGACTTTCTATTAGGGATCGAGCGGTACCTTAGCAGGAAAGATTCTTTCAAGGAAAATAAAGGACAAAGTTATGAAAAAGTACTAATACCTCTCGCCATGTTTATTCTATCTGGCACAGTAAGCGCCGCAGATGAATGCGGCTATTGGGAGACCTACTATGTAAAGAACTGTTCGGTTGAACAAACTTACCCCGTGACCATTTGCCATTTTTATACCGATTATCCAAATCAGGGGGCACCGAACAGCGTCACTACCAGCTATGATGGCCATGTCGCTTGCCCCGCATCTTACTTATGGTGGGATCTGGATCGCACCGAGCATACCACTAAAACACGGGCTGTTCAGAATCCTAATCACTGTATCTGGGAAGCAAAGAGAAGGTGGGTATTCCATGACAATGCACGAGGTTATTGCCGCTTTTAATGTCAGTTTGTAAAGGGGCTTTACAGATTAAGAAGTAAGGCCAAACTCTGAAAAGAAAAAGGCAACCTGTGGTTGCCTTTTTTCGCGATTAATTCGCTTTTTTGATCGCTTTTTTCAGCTTTTTGATTTTCGCTTCATGTTTTGCGATTTTACCAGTACGTTTCTGTACTTCTTTCTTTAGCTTTTTAACATCAACTTTCTTAGCCATCCTGATCTCCTTTGACCGGTTTCTCTTGCTCTGGCTTGTGTTTTTTCACAAACCGCTTAATAAACTTTCTAATTTCGCGGGAAGAAGATGTATCCAGCTCATTGCACAGGGCAACAAACTCATCTCTTTGCGCTTTATTAATACGCACAATCAATTGTGCATCTTTGTTGTTTGCCATGCTTTGCTTCCTGCAAGAGGGCATCTCTGAAGCCCTTGTGTATATACAACGTATATACATTTTAAACACCTGTCAACACTGGACTCTTTTTTTGTTCAGCCTCCTGGGCAGATACCCCATCCGCTAAAGGCCAGATAGGTCCCATCTATGTCTGTAATTCGTCTCTTTTCCTGCGCGCCAACCCCCTACACTAACCTCAACAAACACACTCAATACACAAACAGGAAAACAATCTATGAATAAAGCACTACTGGTTATCGACACTCAGGATTCCTTCTATCACACACCTTACTGGTCTGTGCGTGATATCCCCGATTTTCAGCATAATTTGACCCAGTTGATTGGCGCATTCCAGCGCAATCAGGGGAAAGTAGTCAAAATTCTTCATAGTCGGGAAGACCTCGCTGACAGTCCCTTCAATCCGGCGTCGGGATTTGTTAAACCTATGGCATTTTTGGAAACTCAGTTTGATAAAACTTTTTATAAATCGGTACATAATGCCTTTACCGATACGGGATTGGCTACGTGGCTGAAGCGAGCTAAGATAGACTGCGTCGTCATTTCAGGTATTCGAACAGAACAGTGCTGCGAAACAACGGCACGTATAGCCAGCGATCTGGGATTTGACGTTGAATTTGTGACTGACGCCACGTTAACCTTTGATATGCAACATAAGCCCAGTGGGAAACTCATTAGTTCGGTAGACATAAAAACCCGGACAGAACTGGTGCTGGCGGAACGGTTTGCAACCGTTCATCGAACACGCGACTATCTGGCATAATACCACCGGGAAAAACACACATGACCATGCCAACACCCAGACAATTTTATTTTGTGCTGCTCAATGACACCTTGCCCCTTGATCTGGCAGGGCCATTACAAGTACTGCTTGAAGCACAGCGCGCAGGGCAGGCTATCGACATACATTATGTCAGTGCCGAAGATGCACAAATTATGGATGGTGGCCTGAGATTGCATCAACTCAGGCCCTTACCTGCCAAGCTGAATGCAACCGACGTGGTCATTTTACCAGGCTGCAATGATGCCTTTGTAACCTACAACAACCCGGCTGGCTTGCGTACCCAGAAATGGCTAAAAGCTCAGGCCAGATATGACCCATATATCTTGTCTATTTGCTCAGGGGCTGTGCTGGCAGCCAAAGCCGGGTTAATGGAGAACAAAGCCTGCACCACACACTTCGCGCTCATTGAGCGTTTTCGTAGTGCATTTCGGGCCTGTAAAGTTGCTGAGAATCGCATTTTTGTCCAGGATGGTAAGCTATTCAGCAGTGCAGGCATAAGCTCCGGTATCGATATGACACTGCACTTTGTCTCCGTGTTATTCGGAGAACACATTGCAGCCCGGGTTGCCAGAGAGATGCTGGTGTACTTTCGTCGCAGTGGACAAGATCCTCAGCTCAGCCCCTGGCTCTGCCATCGTAACCATATGCACCGAGCTTTACATCAGGTACAAGATTTAGTGTGCGGCCAGATAAGCAGCCCACACAGCTTGCAAACACTGGCAAGTGCGGCCCATCTGTCAGTTCGCCAGCTAAGCAGGTTGTTCAAGCAAAACCTCGGGATTACCCCCGGTGAATATGTAAGTGGAATTAAAGTTGCCCATGCTAAAGCACTCCTGTCTAGGAGCAATACCCAAATAGAGGCCATCGCTGATGCCTGTGGATACAGCAGTGCACGTCATTTTCGTCGCATCTGGAACCAGTTTGAAACTCTGTCTCCTTCGCAATATCGCCAGGCTCATCAACAGTGAGCGAAACGTATGCGTTTCGCTGGCTTTGCCTTGCATTAAGTATTAAACTTATACTTTTCATAGAGATATAACAATAACAAGATGGCAATTTTAGAAATTCTAACCACACCTGATCCCAGATTACGCGTAACAGCTAAACCGGTAACCGACATCGCGTCAGTTCAAACCCTGATCGACGACATGCTCGACACCCTGTACGCAACCAGCAACGGTATAGGACTGGCAGCAACTCAGGTTGGCCGCGAAGAAGCGATTGTGATCATTGACATATCAGACGAACGCAACGATCCACTGATCCTCATCAATCCTGAAGTAGTAAGTGGTACTAACAAAGCAATGGGGCAGGAGGGGTGTTTATCTGTACCTGATTATTTTGCCAATGTTGAACGCTACACTGACGTCACTGTCTCAGCGCTCGACCGCAATGGAGAGTCTGTTACTGTGCATAGCGATGAGTTTCTGGCCATTGTTATGCAACACGAAATCGATCACTTATCAGGCAATTTGTTTATCGATTACCTGTCGCCACTCAAGCGTCAAATGGCCATGAAAAAAGTAAAAAAATACGTCAAAGCACAAAACAAACAAAACGCTTAAACCAAGCATTGCTCAGATATAAGCCAATAATGTTTAATTTAACATAATTATTGCTGGCTTATATAGATTCAGGCGATAGCATTTACCCAGTGGTCCACCTGAGCTTTCGCCTGCCTGGTCGCCACCTCACTGCCAATATGCGGCATACTGATCCCATATGCGGTGATCACATCAATGTCTGCAATACCAATAAAGCCGAGCACCTGTTTGAGATAGGGTACCTGAAAGTCAATGGCATGCATTTCTGGTATCGACATATCAGCTCCCGCACTGGCAATAATGACGGCCTGTTTACCCTCTAACAAGCCTTGCGGACCCTGCTCTGAATAAGAAAAGGTCAAACCAAAACGACAGATCTGATCGATGTAATTTTTCATCAAACTCGTCACACTGAAATTATGCATGGGAGATGCAAAGACAATGATGTCAGCCTGTTTTAGTTCATCAATATAAAGCAATGATGGCTGTGCAACCGCAGTTTGCTCTGCTGTGAGTGCATCCTGATCACCATAAAAGCTATTGAGGATTTGATTATCATACACTGGGGCAGGCGTCTGGCTCAGATCGCGCACTGTGAAAGCCAAGCTTTCATTCTTATTTTGCAATTGTGATTGCAAATAATCAGCTATCTCACTGGATACAGAAAATTCGTTCGCCGGACTCGATTTTATAATAAGCACTTGCTTTGTCATTGTAATAACTAAATACCTTTGAAAATTTCAGATATTATTACGCGAAGGTGGCATACTAAAAAGTACATCAGCCACAAATCAGTTTTGTCTTTTTGACAAAAATAAACTAGATTATCTGAGATAAAAAGCATCTTGGATCACAATGGATAAACTCAGAGCACTGCGCTATTTCAAGCGTGTTGTTGAATTGAATAGTTTCAGCGCTGTTGCCGAGGAATTCTCGGTGCCTGCTTCTTCCGTATCAAGGCGTATTAAAGATCTCGAAGCGTCGCTAGGGATCGAGCTGATCAAACGAACGACTCGCCACGTCAGTATTACTGAATTAGGGCAGATCTACTACCAACATATTGATGAGATCCTCACTAAGCTGACCTACGCCGATGAACTGATCTCACAGAGCTTTGATAACCCGAGCGGCACGCTAAAAGTCAGTGCACCTCCCGGCCTGTCAAAGGCGCTGCTGGTGCCCTTATTCCGGCGTTTTCGCCAGCAATTTCCAAACATTTTACTCGACCTCGACTATACCAATGAATATGCGCTCTTCGGGCAAGACTCTGTCGACCTGGCAATCAGGGGCGGGCCGATCGACGATGCCCGTCTTATTGCCAAACCGCTCATTCGCAGTGGCTTTACACTGTGGGCGCATACCCAACTGGCTGATCGATTAAATACTCAATTTGGCACCACCAATTGGTCTGTTGATCAGCTCTGTCTTTGTCCGACAATCATGTTTCGCAGTAAAACGGCCCTCGTCCCATGGTGGGTGCACGAACAAGACAACTGGCAGCCGGTGTCTACTCAACCCGTTCTGATCAGCAATGACAGTACTACCTTACTGGATGCGCTCGCTCAGGGCGAGGGCCTGTTGCTAGCCCCCGACTGGCTACTCCCCGCACACCTAAAAAGCGTGGTAACACCCGTTGCACAGCACCTTAAATTGTCACCCGGTAAAACACACACAGTAGAAATAAATCTGGTATATCAACACGCCAAATATCAGCTCCCGAATATTAAACTCAGCGTCGACTTTATTTGTGACTATATGCGTGCTCATGCTGTCGATATGGTAAAATTCTGATCTAAATTAAAACATTGAATTATATAAACTAAATTAGACATTTCAGCGAGCATATCTGTATTCACGGCGTCAGTTAACAGATCACTATTTTACTAACTTGGCCTCGTCATGTTCTAGCTCATGAAAGTCGCAGAACTGAGTAATAAACCAGCCAATCTTAGGATCGCGCTTGCGCGTCCGGTGCCAGTACAACTTCAGCTGGTAATCAGGCACCGGAAGCGGCGGTGGCTGTAACTGAAGGTGTAATCTGTCACACACCTGCAAGGCATAACGCCTGGGCATAGTCAGCAACATATCACTCTCTGGTAGCAACGTTGGTGCCACCAACACATGTGGGGTTGTCACTGCAATGGTTCTGGATTTCTTAATTTTTGCCAGTGCTCTGTCAACTATTCCCCGACGCTCGTTCCATGGCGCAATCAAAATATGCGGATATGCAATAAAAGTACTCAGATCTATTTGTTTTTTGCATGGGTGAGACTGACAACGCACTGTCACGTAGGCATCCTCAAACCAGCTAAGCTGGGTCAGGCTCTCAGAAAACTCCTGCTGATGTGCAAACCCGCATACCAGATCCAGACTTTCCTCTTTCAGAGCTTGCTCTGCAATGCGTTCTTCAAGCTGAACAAAACGGATATCCAGATTTTCAAACAGGCTAACCAAATGAGCTACAAAAGGCCGCAGACACCAGGCAGTATAATCCGTTACCGCAATCGTCAGCGTATGAGGTTCATTTGCATCAAACGGGCTGGCTTCTTGCAGGCCTCCCTCCAGCATCTGCAACGCTGGCAACACGGTCTTTGCCAGTCGATGTGCATGCGCGGTTGCCAACATACGATTATTCACCCGCACAAACAGTTCATCACCCAGGCGCTCCCGGAGCCGGGTCAGTGCGTGACTACATGCAGACTGACTGAGATTCAGCTGCTCGGCAGAGAGCGTAACTGAGCCATTCTGATACAAAACAGCAAACAGTTTAAGCAGATTAAGATCCAAATTAGGCAAATGTTTCATTAATAATATACATTTAGTACGTGCAATCTATGCACTTTATTCATTTATAGATTGAGCTTACACTGAGCAACCATCATGTCAACTTTGGAAATAAACAGTCGATGAGTATCACGATCCGCCACGCACAAAAAGGCGATGCAGCAACAATATTACATTTTATCAATGAATTAGCCATCTATGAGAAAGAGCCAGACGCAGTCCTCAATACAGTCGCGGATATAGAGCAAAAACTATTTGGCGACGATGTACGTGCCCACGCCCTGATCTGCGAGCAAGAGGGCGAGGCCATTGGTTTTGCCGTGTATTTCTTTAATTATTCGACCTGGCTTGGTAAATACGGTCTGTACCTGGAAGATCTGTATGTTGCTCAGGATCAGCGCGGGCAGGGTGCAGGTAAAGCATTGATGAAGTTTCTGGCACAACTGGCCATAAAAAAAGACTGTGGTCGTTTTGAATGGGTCGTGCTCGACTGGAACAAGCCAGCGATCGACTTCTACAACAGCATTGGTGCCAAACCTCAGGACGAGTGGATCATTTATCGTCTGACAGGTGACGAGCTAAGAGCATTTGCCGAACAACCTTAATTCAACGTACAAAAGTGCTCTATATAACTACATCAAATAGTTGTTTCCATCGCCATCACTCACGTAAAAGACAGTGATGGAAACAGCCTTAAAGGAGTGAGTGCTTTTTGAATGACACGCTAGTAATAGCGCCAGGGCGCAACGTTAAACATATTTTCCCTGCATTTCCTGTAGCTCACGGGGCAACTCCACGCCTTCACGTTCAGCGATCGCAAACATGGCGCGCTGCGTAAATCCGCCATAAATGTTGCCCTCTTTATCTGTGATCTGCCAGTCCTCTATGTCATCGAAGTGGCAGGTGTAATTGTGCGCAAGCTTACCCTGATGCGTGACAGGTGGCGTGACCAGAAAGACACTGATCTCATCGCCTTTTATCCCTTCAACGTGTGCACCAAGGTGTTCAGAAACACCACAATCGCTTTCAAAGTCGAGTTTAACAAAAGCGTCCTTAGGAAACTGGCGATACAGGGATTTGAATTCCTCTAATGACGCTTTGGCATCTGCCACAGCCTGGAGCAGCAAAGGATCATTTGGGTCAGTCTCCAGTGCTGGATAATCCTCAGAACTAGAGCTATAGCGGTTGTGAAGCCAAAAAGCCAGCACAATAAAGACAACAATTAAACCCCAATACATAGGCTCAAACTCCTTGTAATTGCGACATCTGTTCATTTGAGCTTAGCAAACTAATCCGCCGGACAAAAGCCGGTATCAGGATTATACCGGCCAGGTTTGATATAACTTAACTTGATTTAGGCGCGGCACTGCTGCCGGCCAGGATCCCACCATCAATATTCAGTTCAATTCCTGTCACATAAGCGGACTCATCTGAGGCCAGATAAAGCACCGCATAGGCTACATCCATAGCATTGCCCATGTGTCCAACCGGAATATCGGCAGCAATACCAGCAATTGCCGCTTCCCGAGCTTCCCCTTCACCCAACATGGCATCCCACATAGGTGTTAAAATGGCGCCCGGATGAACAGAGTTACAACGAATAGGGTAACCTTGTTGAGCACAATACAGGGCTACCGATTTACTGTGATTACGTACTGCAGCCTTACTCGCTGCATAAGCTGCTGCGGCCGGGATCCCTACCAAACCGGAACGAGAGGAGATATTGACGATACTCGCAGCCTGAGATGCTTTCATAAGTCGGATCCCATATTTGCAACCAAGCGCAACGCCATCACTGTTGGTGCGTTGCACAGTATGCCAGCTTGCTAAGTCTAAATGTTCAGGGTCATGAGGTCCCACGGTTTCCAAAAATCCCGTTATACCTGCATTATTCACCAAAATATCCAGCCGACCGAACTCGGTTTGTACAAAGGCTTCAACGGCTTGCCAATGCGACTCCTCAGATACATCGAGCAGATGGAAATACGCGCGATCGCCGAGTGTGTCGCACAGTTTTTGAGCCTCTTCGGCATTTTTGTCTGTAATGATCACTGTCGCACCTTGCTCAATAAAGCAGGTCGCAACCGCAGCGCCAATACCACGTGCAGCACCTGTGATCAGGGCAATTTTATTGTTTAGTCTGGGCATAATATTCTCCGTTTATAGCAATCCGTTAAATTGCAGCAAAGTGGCAGTTATAAACAGAGTAACCAAAACGCACTCAAAGTCAGGCTGACATAAAAAGCCGCTGCGATATCATGCAGAGTAGAAAGAATACGTAAGCTTGAATTGATATCAAAGCATCAAAACTGGCGCGCGGTCACTCTGCTATACCACCACGAATGCACATCCTCAATGGACGTTCAGTCATAGTGTATATTCAGCATTACAATAATGCTGATTCAAAGGGTTAGCAGTTGTGATAAACCACTGGCAGTCTTGCTTACTTCAATTTCTGTGATCTCGTAGTTCGCCAGTCCGGCGAGGTAAAAAGGGTCGTTGTGTAGAATTGCTTCTAACTCAGTTTGGTTTTTTGCGGTAGCGAAAATCATTCCCCCAGTTCTGGGAACCTTTCTGCCAGACGCTAAAAACGCACCTTGCTGATAATATTGCTGTAAAAACTGTATATGAGCAGGTAAATGCGCATCGACTTGTTCAAGTTCAACGGTGTACGTGATATTTACGACAAACACTCTTCACCGCTCCTTGCGAATTTGTATTATCAGTGCAGCTGTTTTAAAAACCACCACAAGTGTATAAGTCTTCGATCGTTTTGTAAACCAACGCTGTATTAAGTAATTATTGCTTGTGTTACCAGATGCGTTACCGTACGCGCTTGACTTTAGGCGCCATATTCACCAAAAAGCTGTCTTTATTAACCAGGAAACCACATATACTACTTATGACAATGAAGATCCCATACATAGAACCGATATACACCCAGTCATTATTCTCAGCTAATAACATCACACACGTGCCATCATTTACAAAGAAAACGTTTAACACAGAAAATACAAATACACTGCGGTAATAAAAGAGGTTTCCGGTATGACTGGCAAAAGAGGAGAGGATCAGTGCGAATAAACCAAGGTAAAATCCGATAACGGACAGAGCACCCGTTTGATAGCTTGGGTATAATGCCAGCAGGGAGAGAACGATAGCTGACCAACCCGAAATTCGATATAACATGTTCAAATCCTTTGAATGTAATTTGTTAAAATTTGTAATTCTAACTCACCCCAAATTATGAGCGATACAGTACCAAATAGCAACCCATATGAGTTAATTCATTTTCTAATTATTTACATAATGCTGTCTTAGGGCTTATAAACACTGGAGTTCGACGGTTTAAAAAGACAACAACACCTCCCGAACTCGAGTTCTTAATACAGGTAACACTTCAGCCTCAAACCAGGGACGTTTTCGAACCCATAATTGATTACGTGGGCTGGGATGTGGCAATGCGATTTGCCCCGGTAAGCCAGTCCTCCATTCGGTCACCGCTTGAGACACACTAACAAAATCAGCTATATGATAGCTTTGTGCATATTGGCCAATCAAGATAGTTAACTCAATGTTATTGAATACCTCAAGCAAAGACACCCGCCATGTCTGCGCGCAGATTTTGGGTGGTGGTAAGTCGCCAGATTTACCCTTACCAGGGTAACAAAAAGCCATAGGTATAATCGCGAATAAAGTCGGATCATAAAACTGAGCCTCTGTGACCCCTAACCATTCTCTAAGCCGTTTACCACTGGCATCGTTAAACGGCTTACCGGTTTTTTGCACACTCAAGCTGGGGGCCTGACCGGCAATCAGAATTTTCGCAGCTGGCAATCCCTGGATCACAGGTCTGGGTTCGAAAGGCAATTGTCCCCGACATAGAGTGCATCGCCGGACACGCTCAATGATATCCACGTTTATACTTCTCCTCACAACGCAATAAACCCAGGTAAGTATATCAGCCTGTAGCCCAATAAAAGAGTGCACGAGTGCGGTCACTAAATATCCAGAGCTTAATCCAACAGGAATTTGATATTCCTTTTGGCATTAATAATTGTACATTTAACGCATTTGCTAATGATAATTACTGTTATTTATAGCGCGATTCAGTGATAATTCGCCTCCCTATTTTTGATCAAAGAACAAGTATGTCGCTATCGCCCTACTTTGCTTACTTTACAGCCTATCGCATAAACGTTATCACCCGGTTTGCTCTCGCTATTTTCGGAGGGTATGCATGCACCGCGCTTTCTATCAGCCTGATGAGTTTGTTGTTACCAGTGTCAAAAGTGGATGCCGTGCTATTTAGCGTATGCCTGAGTGTACTCATTCACTGCCTTATTTTTATCGCTGTATTCGCAACAAAATCACTCCGCTTCCTCTGTGGTGGTTTGCTGCTGCTTGCAACAGTGCAATGGCTGCTGATCCTGATGTTAAGAGGATAATAATGAAAGACAGTTTTTTTCGTTCTATGACCTGGCTCCATACCTGGGTCGGGTTACTTTTTTGCTGGCTGTTGTGGCTGGTGTTTTTTGCAGGCACATTAAGCTTTTTCCGTCAGGAAATTACATTGTGGAGCAAGCCTGAGCTGCACCCCCACAGCATTGAAGTTCAGAGCTCACAACAAGCGCTACTGGACTACGGCTTTGAACGCCTGAACACAGAAGCGCCTGACGCAGCAAGGTGGTGGATTAGTCTACCGTCTGAGCGCAACTCGCTACTGCGCGTCTCGCACCTGCCCTATGCGGAGCCAGGCGAAAAAGCCAGTTGGGTCAGCCATAACCTGGCGGCCGATAGCAAAACACCGGTGACACCGAGAGAATCAAAAGGCGGGAGCTTCTTTTATCGTTTGCATTTTGACTTACATTATATGGACCGTACGACGGCACGCTGGATAGTGTGTCTGGCCAGCCTGTTTATGCTGGTTGCGCTGGTTTCAGGCATTGTGATCCACAAACGTATTTTCAAGGATATGTTCCAGTTCAGGGCTGGCAAGGGCAGCCGCAGTTGGCTGGATGGACATAACCTAAGCTCAGTGCTGGCTTTGCCATTTCATCTGATGATCACCTACACTGGACTGATCACGCTTATTTTTACGCTTTTCCCGTATCCTGCGCAAACGGTGTATGATGATGGGGTAAAAGAATTCAGAAAAGCGTTTTATCCGGAACGACAGCGTCCTCAGCTAAGCCATCAGACACTGACCGATCCGGCTTTCGCACAGTCACTAGATCACTTTTTTACTAACTGGCCAGAGCAACCCATTTCGCGCATCATCATAGATCACCCTCAGGATGCAGCGGCAGTAATGAAAATTTACGGTGCTAACCGCAGTGAAATAAAAGACGAGCAAGCCGTCTGGCTGTATTCAGGCCAAACGGGTGAACTACTGAATACTGTGCACCTCGAAGACAGCACTGCGGCGCAATTATATGGCGGTATGATTGCCATGCACACCGGGCGCCTGGCTTCCCCCGGCTTGCGTTGGTTGTACTTTCTGTGTGGACTGGCAGGCTGCGCTATGATTGCCAGTGGCTGCGTTATGTGGGCCAAACGGATCCGAGAACGCCAAAAACCCACTCAGCCAGCCAGTTTTGGTCTTAAGCTAGTCGAATCACTCAACCTAGCTGCCATTATGGGCCTGCCACTGGCTACAGCGGCATTCTTCTACGCCAATCGACTACTGCCTGTCAGCAACAGCGGTCGTGCCGACCAGGAAGTGCTGGCATTTTTCCTGACCTGGGCTGCTACAACGCTGGTTGCCGCTAAATGGCGAAATGCCCAAGGGTGGCGCACCCTGGCACTCGCCAATGCCTGTGCCTGGCTCATGCTGCCTCTGTGTAATGCACTTACAACACAAGGGAATTTAATCCGTTACATTAGCAACGCTCAGTGGCCATTGGCCATGTTCGACATACTGGCTCTGTTAGCCGCTGCGGTGTTCTTCTGGCAAAGTAAAAAACTTCAGCCTGCCCGGCAGGCTCGGCCACAACGTGCCCGCAGGGAGCGTGCTGCATGATGTATCTGATTGCAACCTTACTGTGCCTGTCCAGCTTTACGGCCTTCGCGCTGGCTAAAACACCGCACTATAAAGCGGTATTTGGGACAAGACCCGATCAGATTCAGAGTAAACGATATCTGCTTGCAGCATGGATCATGCTTTTACTAACTCTGGCTGTCGATATTAGCCAGGCCGTTGGTTACGGCAGTCTGATGTTCTGCGGCCAGATGGCCCTCGCCGTTTTACTGCTGGCAATCGTACTGTCCTTCCGGCCTAACTGGGTGAGATCATTATTTTACCTACTCCCCGCAACCACACTTATTGCGGTTGTGCTTGCCACTTTA
Source organism: Pseudoalteromonas rubra (assembly GCF_001482385.1). Taxonomy (NCBI): domain Bacteria; kingdom Pseudomonadati; phylum Pseudomonadota; class Gammaproteobacteria; order Alteromonadales; family Pseudoalteromonadaceae; genus Pseudoalteromonas; species Pseudoalteromonas rubra. The sequence goes on along the minus strand of NZ_CP013612.1, from coordinate 814,554 downwards.
TAATAGTCAGGGGCTGAGCCAAGTTCAGCCCCTATTAAATCGATAAATCAAACACATAGATACAACAACTCGGTATATTTTCCAACCTATTGGAGCAAAAATTTACCAACTTGATTAAAGATCCCGCTCATATCTCTCTCACCCACTTTAGATTCACCCGACTCTTAGTAAAAAACCTGCTCTGTATGACGCTGTGTACTTCAAGTGTTAGTAAAATGATGATCTCTGACCCCAAATAGCGCTTCTCAGTTAGTAAAATTACGATCTGAAGACAAAATCACTTAGTAAATTACTGATCTAAAGGCTGTTCACTTTATCAAGTAGTTAGTAAAATGATGATCTATGGCTACCATAAACTTGGTTTACTCGCCATCTGAGCACCTAAATATAGCCACAACAGCCAACAATAACGACCCAGTGGCCAGAAACCTGCCAAAATGCCTTCACTGTTAGTAAATTCGTGATCTGAGCAGGGGTAAGTTAGTAATACTTTGATCTGGATGACGATAACGTTAGTTAATACGTGATCCAGTAGAACACTCCAGTTAGTAAAATAACGATCTGAAGACTCACAAGCGTTACGGATAACAGCCATACTGACTGAGTTAGTAAAAACTCGATCTCACTGAACAGATCCAATTCTCGGGAATGCCCGTTTAATAAAAGCAATAAATTAGAGTAATCAGCGCAGGGGAAAGCAAATGATCATACTGATTGTAGGCGGATCAGGCGGCATAGGGAGAGCACTGGTTAATCACTATGCCAGTGAGCAACCCGAAGCCCACATATACGCGACCTACCGAACCTCCAGACCCGAAATAACACCGCAAAACGTCCAATGGTTCCACCTCGATGTAAGCCAGGAAGACAACGTCAGAGCTTTGGCTGCGCAGCTGCCTGAAGTCGATGTGCTCATAAATGCCACCGGACTGCTACACACGCCCAACAAGCTCCCAGAGAAATCTATTCAGGAATTTGACCCTGACTTTTTCAACGACAACCTCAAAGCCAATACGCTCCCAACGCTGTTATTGGCCAAGCACTTTGCAAAAGCACTGAAAGCAAAACACCCGACTTACTTCGTTGCTCTGTCAGCCCGGATCGGTAGCATTTCAGATAATCAGCTGGGTGGATGGATCAGTTACCGCAGCGCCAAAGCGGCACTGAACATGGCGCTTAAAACCATCAGTATTGAGTGGCGTTATAAACTGCCTAATTGCTGCGTCCTGGCTTTCCACCCAGGTACAACCGATACCGCCTTATCCGTGCCTTTTCAGAAAAATGTGCCACCCGGCAAGCTTTTTTCTGCCGATTTTGTGGCACAGAGCCTGACAGATCTAATACAGAGCAAACAGGCATCAGACAGCGGGGGGTTTTATAGTTATGATGGTTCTGCGATTACCTGGTAGTAGATCACTCAGGTTTAAACGGGCCGTGTATCTGCACGTGTCCGCTCAGCCCGTTATGCACAGCGATATAACGAGCAGAGGGCCCAATCTTATACAAATAATAACGCATACCGTCAGTCGCCAATGCATTACCCACAACACACACTTGTCCGTGCTTCACTTTATACATTCTGTTTGTTTTTGTTTCTTCAAATGTAGGGCTACTGACCAGCTCATGGACAAACCGTTTATCAGCATCGGAGCAGTCTGCCATACCTGCTAAACCCGCAAAGGAGGCAAGTAACCCCATAAATAGCAAAAATCTCATGTTTAATCGCAAATCACATGCTTGTTGGTTAAAAGACCCATAGAATTAAATGAAAACTATTATCATTAGAGGCTTATATGCATATTTCCGCACGCGTTATCGCAAGCGTTATACTGCTCACCACCATGTTGTTCTACAGCCACTCAGGCACAGCGCAAACCACACAAGTTGAGGTTTACACACCCAGTGCAACAAAGCAACCCAGGGTGATGACCCTCAGTGGCTCTGTAGAAGCCAGACACCATGCACAACTGGCCAGCCAAGAGTCTGGGCTGGTGCAAACTTTGCTCGTTGACGTTGGCCACAACGTCACTCAGGGCGAGCCACTGTTAAAACTGGATGCCACACTGGCCGAACTGAACCTGGCGCAGGCACGAGCGGGGGCACAGGCGGCAAAAATATCGGTTCAGGAAGCACAGCGATTACTCGATGAAGTGGAAGCCCTTTCCAAAAAGCAAAGTGTCGCACAAACGCTGATTGGCGAGCGCACCGCCGCACTGGCCAATGCCAAGGCAGAAGAAATCAAACAACAGGCTCTGGTGGCGCTGGCCCAGGAAAGACTCAGTCGTCACACCCTGTATGCCCCCTTTACAGGTGTGATTGGGCAACGCTCTGTGGACATGGGCGAATGGGTCACACCAGGCAATCAGCTCTTTACTCTGGTCGCAGAATCGGACTTACGGATTGTGGTTAATGTGCCACAGGAGTACTTCCCGCTGTTGCGCTCAACGCCTAACCTTCCGGTTATGGTCACGCCCGATATCAACGCAGCTAAGTCCATCAAGGCAGAGATCAGCCGCATTGTTGCTGTCACAGATCCGTCCAGCAGAACCTTTACGGCACATATAGATTTGACCGATACCATGGCGGTCCATGCTCAATTTACCCCAGGCATGTCGGCCCAGGCAGATCTGTTGCTGAGCGCACAAGACGGTGCGGTCTGGATCCCCAAAAAGGCCGTAAAGCAACATCCGGATGGCGGCAGCAGTGTGTTTATTGCCGATAACAATACGGCAAAACGTAGAATGGTCACTATCACGGATTCACGACCAGACTATGTTGCAGTAACCGGCCTGGCAGGTAATGAGTCGGTGATCACCACAGGCATTGAGCTGTTAAAAGAAGGCACACAACTGCAAATCAGCGCCAGGGCAGGTAACTTACAATGATAGAATCAGCGGTAAAACGCGGCACTTTAGTGGCCGTGGTGGTGCTGATCACCACCATTTTAGGCCTGGTTTCAGCGCTCAACATCCCCGTGCAGATGATCCCGGACCTGGAAGTCAGAACAATTACAGTACAAACGGGCTGGCCTGGTGCAACGCCACAAGATGTGGAGAAAGAGATCCTGATAGAGCAGGAGCGCTATCTGCGCAGTTTACCGAACCTGCAACGCATGATCTCATTTGCCGAAATGGGCGAAGCCACCATAGAGCTGGAGTTCCCCTTTGGTGTTGAGGTCAATGATGCCCTTATTCGGGTAAACAATGCGCTCAGCCAGGTACCCGCCTATCCGGAAAACGTCGATCAGCCAAGGCTATTTTCCAGCTCCTTTTCCAGCAATGCCTTTATGTTTTTCCTGCTCAAGCCACAACCAGGTAACCCATTACAGTTAGACATGGATCTACTGCGGGACTACGCAGAGGACTATATCCGGCCTCGTATGGAAAGTGTCACTGGCGTCTCCGAGGTGCGCATTGGTGGCGGTGCACAACGACAGATCCAGATTAAGGTTGATGCTGCACGTCTGGCACAGCGTGGTATAAGCCTGAGCGATGTCAGAACCGTGATCCGCGACCGTAACAGAGATACCTCAGGCGGTGACATAGAGAGTGGTGAAAGCCGCTATCTGCTGCGTGTAATTGGCCGTTTTGAGCAGCTCAGTGAACTGGAAAACCTCATCATAAAACGCGATGGCAACGCCAATGTATTGCTTAAAGATGTTGCCAATGTAACGCTGGATCACTTCGAAACCCGCGGTGTGTCTTATTCAAATGGCGAGCGTACTTTGCGCTTGTCGGTACGTCGCGAAAGCGGCTCAAATGTGCTCGACATCAAAGAGCAGATGCTCCCGGTCGTTGCAGAGATTAACCAACAATTACTGGCACAAAACGGTCTAGAGCTGACCTTGCTTAGCGACGATGTACGCTATGTGAAAAGCTCACTTGAAAATGTCTGGGCTAACCTGGCGTTAGGTGCACTGCTGGCTACTCTGGTCATGTACTTCTTCCTGCGCTCAGGACGGGCAACCCTGGTTGGTGTAATGGGGATCCCACTGTGTACCATCGCCGCGTTTTTTGCCCTGATGAGCTTTGGCCGTACCATCAATGTGATCTCTCTGGCTGGGGTTGCCTTTGCCATCGGGATGACAGTAGACAACACCATTGTAGTGTTAGAGTCTATCGTTCAGGCCAAACGTGAAGGGATCAGCCGACGTTTAGCCGCGATTAATGGTGTAAAAGAAGTCTGGCCAGCGGTATTGGCTTCAACCGCAACCACTGTGTTGGTATTCGCGCCTATTTTATTTGTGCAACAAGAAGCCGGTCAGCTCTACTCTGACATTGCGATTGCCATTTCAGGTGCCATCATAGCCTCTATGCTTGTGGCCATTTTTGTGGTGCCCGTCGCACTGGCGAATTTTGGTAAAAAACAGGATCTGGAAGAAAAGCGCCAGGTTGAACTGGGCAGCTATTGGCTCAAGTTGTCGCAGTTATTTACCCGCAGCACCACCCAGGCACGCATTGCCAGTGCCGCTTTCATTATCGTGATCATGGGTCTGGCAACTACCTTGATGCCAGCAGCCGAATATTTGCCAGAAGGAGAGGAGCCTAAAGCCTTCTCTATGATGATAGCGCCGCCCAATTATAACCTGACCGAAATGGAAAAGATTGGTACTGAACTGCGCGCCTATTTTGATGACTATGTGCAGGCAGACAGCAGTGATTTTCTGGCGGGTAATACGGACATGCCACCGCTTGAATACTACGCCATGTCAGTATCGGTTGGACGGATCTGGTTCTTAAGTGCACCGGTACAGCCGGAACACATTAATCAGATGATGAGTGCTATCACAGACAAGTTCAGAAGCTACGAAGGCATGCGCGCTTTCTCGGCCAGAGGGTCTATCATTTCCAGCAATGACGGCGGTACACGGGCCGTGGCTGTGGATATTGCCGGTGCAAATATCACAGACTTGTACAGCGCCGCAGAAGCAGTATATGCAGAAGCAGACAAGCTGTTCGACAAGCCACAAATTAACTCAGACCCCAGATCACTGACGCTCGACCAGCCACTGATAGAGATCCAGCCCCGCTGGGCACGCCTGGCTGAACTGGAGCTCGATAACCGCGACTTTGGTTATGCGGTGGCCGCAATGAGTGATGGTGCGTATGTTGATGAGTTCATCCTCAATGATGACAAAGTTGACATGTTCCTGTTCAGTGGCGCTGGCAATCGCCAAACCATAGAGCAGCTATCGACAACACCGATCATCACGCCTAACGGACAAGTACTGCCGCTTAACGCGCTGGCCGATCTGGTAGAAAGTAAAAACAGTAATTCGGTGCGTCGCGTTGATGGCAACCGAACCGTCACTGTTTACATCATTCCACCGAGAGACATCGCGCTGGAAACAGCCGAGCAAATAGTGCGTCAGCAACTGTTACCTAATCTCTGGCAACAGGGCAAGATTGCTCAGGGCATTAAGGTTAACATCAGTGGCGCAGCGGACCAGCTGGAAGCAACCAAATCGTCGCTCTCTGGCAACTTTGTCATTGCGCTGGTGCTGAGTTACCTGCTGCTTGTGGCTATTTTCACACACTGGCGCTATCCACTGTTTATTCTGGCCACTGTGCCTTTGGGTATGGCAGGGGGATTGTTAGGGTTAGTGACCGTCAATGGCATCAACAACACCTTGTCTGCAATGGGCCTCAGTGCCTTCCACCAGCCATTTGACATGATCACTATGCTGGGCTTTTTGATCTTACTGGGTACTGTGGTGAACAACCCAATCCTGATTGTCGATCAGACCCGACGCTACGTCATGGAACAGGGACTGAAGGTTAAAGAAGCGGTTCAACAGGCTGTTGCAAAACGCCTCAGACCGATACTGATGTCAACCACCACCACCATCTTTGGTCTTGCGCCTCTGGTGCTTATACCGGGTGAGGGTACCGAGCTATATCGTGGCGTAGGCATTATCGTACTCAGTGGTATTCTGGTTTCGACGCTACTCAGCCTGACCTTTTTGCCGGCACTTCTGGTGGCGGTGATGAAGGATGAAAAGCCAGCCTAAAAACATCTTGGCCCGAAGCACAATGCTTCGGGCTTTGTTTAATCAGCAACGAAAATAGTACCCTGCAAATACAACACCCCAAACCCGGATACCAAAACTCGCTCGCCTGCTACCTGACAATGTAATACACCACCACGCTGCGAGGCCTGATAGGCCACCAATTCATCGCGACCCAATATCACTGCCCAGTATGGGGCCAGCCCTGCATGAATGGAACCGGTAACAGGATCTTCATCGCCACCATTGGCAGGCCAAAAATAGCGAGAAATGAAGTCATAATTGTCAGCTCGTGCTGTTGCTACCACGTCCAGTGGAGCCAGCTGTTTGAGTAAATCACTATGGTATGTCAATTGCTCTACCGAAGCGGCTTGATCGAACACAGCAAAGTAAGCCTGACGATTTTTAAGCACCTGTGCAGGCTGCTCAGACAAGCCCTCCAGTAACGCAGCTGGCGCTTGCTCGACAGGCTCAGGCTGCTGGTTCGGAAAGCTCATTTCTATTCGCTGATCCGGCAACTGATTAACAGTTAAAGGGCCCACCTCGCGGGTAAGGAAGGTAATCTCGCCCTTGGCACCTAAATGATTAAAAATCACAAACGACGCAGCGAGTGTTGCATGACCACAAAAAGCGATTTCTGTCAGCGGAGAAAACCATCGGATCTCAAAGTGATGACCTGATCCTGTCTCAATAGAGCGAATGAAAGCGGTTTCAGAGAGGTTGTTTTCAGCAGCAATCTGCTGCATTGTGGTGTCTTCCGGCCATAGGTTAACAGGGACTACGGCGGCCGAATTGCCTTTGAATTGAGCCTGGGTAAAGGCATCTACTATGTATATGTCATACTTCATCATGCTTCCTTAACAAAGAGCATACTGACACTCAAATGGCCGCGCCAGTACACTCAATTAAATCACTTCATTGTGATTCATAGTAAACACAATGGAGGAGGAAACAATCACTTTTGTTGTCGGGTTATCAACCAAACCAGGCCGATGATTGCCGTCATTGCGAAGCCCGACAGCAAGAAGGGATCAACAATCAGGGTTTCATGAAACTCAAACTTACCAGCCGAAATCTTTTTCCAGCCCATAAAATGCTGGTTCGCAGCAACAACAGCGCCAAAAAAGCCCATGACCATAGCCGCATACTTGCCCATCCAATGACGCCCGGCACCGGTGAACAACATCAAACCTAGCAGACCAATCACGGTACGTTGTACACGGCAATAAGGGCAGACATAAACCACGCCCATTAGCTCAACCGTCCAGGCTAAGATAGAGACTCCAATGGCAACGAGGCCCAGCCACTTGGCGTGGCGAGTATAGGTTTCTAACTCAAATAACATACATTTACCTTTCTTACTCAACGAGCTATTTAGATTATGCCAACAGCTCATACTGCACAATTAAGATATAATATCACATATTCATTAAAGGAATAAATAAGATGATTTGAGAATAAGAGGGGTAACATACAACAAATTAGTGGCCTGAACAGCCACTTTAGGGCTGACTTATTGCTGACGAGACCGCAGAGTAAGCAGCGCAATCATCAATACCAGCGCGAACATGTCTATCTGAACTGCATTCAAAGAAAACGCGCCGGAGTGTCCTGTCAGGCGGACGGTGGAAGAAAATAAAATACCAAAAGACAGTTCAAAGTCTTTCAACCAGGTAAAACCGATTTGAATGCCCCCAAGCCCCGTATACTTGTAATTAAGTACGCCAAAAGAGAAACTGACAATCTGTAGCCCCTGATTCAGTATCGATAACCAATACCACTTTACCTGCTCTTTAACCGCCGTATAACCCGCAGCAGCACTGAGCAAAATAAAAGGCACACTAACAAGAGACAGCCATGAACTAAGGGGGCCGAATATCAGCCCGACGGTCATCACAAATGCGGCCAGCAGCTGTATATATCCTATGACTTTCACACGCCTTTCAGTAGTGTGAGGTGATTTTTTTGCTTGCTGTTGTTCGTGCAATTCGGCTTCCCCCTGACGAGCATCTATCTCGGCGAGCAGGGCTAAATAGTGCTCTGAGTCAGGTGTGATTTGTTGCAGCGCTTCGTGGAGTTCAGCCTGAGTATACTGAGAGTAATCAACTTTTATCATTGTTATATAACCCAAAAAGATACAACATTGGATGATTGCGCGAGTGTACGCTATTTACCCGTGTTCAGCAGCAAGTATTGTTCGCCATTCCCGCAGCAACTAACGACACCTGGCCGACATGGGATGGCCATCGACATATTGGATCAGATCCCATAAATTGCCATAGAGATCTTCAAACACAGCGACAGTGCCATAGTCCTGCGTAGCGGGCTCACGCACAAACTGTATCCCCTTGGCTTTCATCCATTCGTAATCCCGCCAAAAGTCATCGGTACTTAAAAACAAAAACACACGACCGCCAGCCTGATCACCGATAAAAGGTTTTTGTCGGGGTTTAGAGGCCTTTGCCAACAATAAAGCCATGCCATGAGAATTCGGGGGAGCCACTACGACCCAGCGTTTATCCTGCTCAGCCTGGTAGCTATCTTCTATCAACTCAAATCCGAGTTTACCCACATAAAAGTCGAGCGCTTCGTCGTAGTCGTTAACCACCAGCGCAACGTGCGCAATATTCTGTTTCATAGTAACCCTTAAGCTTATTTGTGGGGCTGAAACTTCTTGGTCATGCCCTGGCTCTTTGGTGCAACCAGCCTATAACCCAGTTTTTCATAAAATACCGGCTCATCGGCAATCATTGACACATAAGACCCGGGCAATGCTACAGACGACAAATATGCATCAATCGATTCCATCACACGACGACCCAATCCTTGTCCCTGATAAGCAGGGTCGACTGCCACATCGACAACCTCAAAATTACAGGCACCATCACCGACTACCCGGCCCATCGCAATCAACTTTTCGCCATCGCGGATCGACACACCATACAGTGTATTAGGTAAGCCAATTTCAGCTGCTTCCAGCGACTTTGGCGACAGCCCGGCCTTAACGCGCATATCGCAATATTCCTGGGCAGAAGGTACCTGTTTTATTAATTCTAGCATCGTATTGGTCTCCTATTAAGGTGCATAGTAAACCACAAAATACTGTATATAAAAACAGTTAAAAAAACAAAGTCGGTCATACTGAGTGTGCGCCGGCACCTGCTTAGTTTGCGTCAACCCCCTTTACATTAGGTAATTCAGAATATTTAACGTTGCACACTATCTGTTACATCGGCACACTATGGTGTTGGATATAACACTAATAAAAAACAATTTTCTGCTCAAGGAGCCTGATAATGAAAACAATAATTCCAAAACTCACAGGCTTACTCGGTGGCGCCATCAGCATGTGTTTAAGTGCACAATTCAGCTACGCAGCTGAAACACAGGCCATGTCATCCGATGCATTACTACTTACTCAGGTTCAGATTGTCGATGTCGAACAACAAGAGATCCGTCGCAGTGCTTTGCTGATTGAACAAGGTAAAATAGCCGCTGAATACCCAGCGCCTCCGGCCAATTTTAAAGGACGGACACTCAACCTGAATAACCGCTGGCTTATCCCGGGGCTGATCGATATGCATGTTCATGCGTTTGGCAATCGAGCTCCTCACGCCAAATCAGACTTTGCAGGAACTGAAAAAATCTCCCAACGCGCGCTGTATGCAGGTGTAACCGGATTTGTAGACTTATTTGGCGATGAGCAAGATCTGATAGCCGTACGAGAAAAGCAAAGAGCAGGCACCTTTTTTGGTGCTGACATCTACAGCAGTTTATCTTGTCTGACTGCACCAAAAGGTCATTGCACAGAATACGGTCTGGAAACGCGCACTATGTCGACCCCAGAAGAAGCTATCGCTCAGGTGCAGAGCCTGGCCAAAGCCAAACCCGATGTGATTAAAGTGGTATATCAGCCCAGTGACGACCAGCCTTCGATTGATAAGGCCACCTTTGCTGCCATCGTCCAACAGAGCAACAAACTCGGGATCAAAACCATCGTCCACCTTAAAACCTGGCAGGACGTCATCGATGCCATCGACGTAGGAGCTACAGCGTTCACACACATGCCCGGCACGCCGATCCCGCCAGGACTGGCAGATAAAATTGCCGCGGCAAAAATGGTGGTGATCCCAACCATGACAGTGCATACCGATCTAACAGACTTTCTGTTCGACAAGACAGTGATCGCCTCTGAGCTGCTTCAGGCTATGACCACCCCAGCCATCATTGCAGGCTACCAGAGCGAAGAAACAATGAAGAGGTGGGGAGACAGAGAAGCAAAGTGGCGTAAGCAGGATGCGCAAAGAACCGCCAACCTGGCCGAGCTAATTAAAGCTGGCGTCACTATTTTAAACGGAACAGATGCTGGTAATTACGGCACCATTCAGGGTTATTCAGTGCACAGAGAAATGCTTAAACTGACCCAGGCGGGCATGTCGAACTGGCAAACGCTGGCAGCGACAACCACACGGGCAGGTACCTTTTTGGGAATAGACAACAGCCTAAAACCAGGGGCTCAGGCAAGCTTTGTGATACTGGATGCCTCACCGATTGAAAATATTCAGAACACCCAAAAAATACATGCGGTGATCCATCAGGGCAAAGTCGTAGACCGAGTTCAGGCACTTAAAAACGGATTTTAATCCCAGGTGCCGCTTCAATGATGCGGCGCCTTTCATCAACAGGTAATCTTTTAATGCGTCGTACACATATTGGCCTGCTTGCAGGCCTTTGCCTTTCTATTTGTACTGTGGTGTTTTACCCAAAAGAACACAATAGCGCCGAAAATATCAAAGTTTCAGAGCCCATTGTCGAACAGGATCTCCACCCGGACCGAGCAAATCAACCCCTCAACACGACACCTCAGCTATCCGAGCAGAAACAAGTGCAGGCCGTGTCACCTGAAGCACTGTTTATGGAGGCCGTACAAGTACGCCAATGTCGCAGCGTACCGCGTACCGACAAAGCGTTCAATCAATGGCTCGATGAGGCATTATCGCGCGATGAAGTACACGAGATAGTCGAAACTATGAAAGCTCGATATCAACGCTGTCTGGGCAACACCAGCCGTGATGAAAACTATGTAGAGAAACTGATGCAAGCAGCCCAAATGGGCTCTGATGAAGCGGCCGATGTACTTTGGCGACTTGCCCCAAAAGAAGTGCATCAGGCACTGAAATTCAGCACACTTACCAGAGATGAGCAGGTTGCCCGCATGAAAGCATTCACCGCGCAAAAGTATCAAGTGACTGAGCAAGTCGCATTGCTAGGTGGAGAAAAAGCGATCCTACAGCTGATCCGTGGCTATCAATATCTGGACCCTGATACAGGCGGACAAGACTATATTCAGGCGCTGGCCTACAGCCATTACTTTTTGCAAACCCGCCAGGACAGTGAGGTGTATAGTCGCGTTGAGTGGACAAGGCAGCACCTGGAACAGCGTATGACACTCGATGAAATTACTCGGGCACAACAATTGGCCAATGAGTTACAGCATCACGAATGAGATCATTGAACCATTAGGTTTGTCTATCACACACATTGATGACTTCTATTTTATTAATTTAGCTGGCTTTTTTAAAGTTGGGAAAACTAACAAAACAGGAGTTCACACAATGAAGCAGACAATCAAATACATCTTGCGCACGCTGACATTAACCGCCTTGACCTTAGTATCTTATGCCCATGCAGATGCGGGCGACTGGATAAAACGCAGTGGCGATTTTGCAACTTTACAAAAAGACACCAATACAGCCGAACTATTTGTTGTCTACCCACAACTACATGATCGCAACTGCGGGATTGGTATAGCACTAAACAGTCGTAACAGCTACACCAGCAATTATCAGATTTTGGCCGATAACCTGATAATAGATAATTACTTTCCTGACAGTAATGGCTCCACAGAACTTGCTTTGGGCACGCAAACACGCGCCGGGATGACTTACACATTTGATCTGACAACATACTATTACGGCACCGTTGTCACAATACGTACGAAAGGGGGTGAGACCTTTGGCGAACTGTTTGAAAAGCTGTCAAATAACCCGGACGTACACGCCATCGTGAGCGCCATTGATTGCGATCAATTATAACACCAATTTCACTTAATACCTGGTCTATTTGAAGGAGCAAATAGGACGCTAACGGCGTTAAAAATTTCTTATTTAGAACAACTAAATAGCAAAATTTTTGCCTTGTTATCGACCCTATTTTCTCGCCTCAAAATAGACCACTTAATTAAGCAAATTGGTATAAAAAACCCGCACGGCAACGATCAGCTATCTAACAGCCGTTTTATTTCACGATGCAACTGCACGCTAACAACATGGTTTTGCTTATCTGCCCGATAGATAAAACACAGTTCATCCTGAACAGGCTTGATCTCTGAATTGTAAATTGCCAGAGGCGCAGGTGCGCGTCTGGCAACTCGCTCAGGTAAGAGACCTAAACCCAGCCCGTTAGCCACTAAAGTAGAGATCACTTCAAGATTATTAGATGCAATCATTTGCTGGGAGAAGTCACTAGTAGACGACAACAATTGCTGTGTTTGCTTCAGGTTAGGATCGCAATACAAAGGTAACGTTTCCTGCTCAGTGCAATCAACGGATTCAGCGCACCAAATGGTGACATTGTCAAACAACAAGCTTTGAATCACCAGCTCTGGGTGTCTGACCGGGTTAATCACCAGTGCAAAGTCAATTTCATTACTGATCACTTGTTCTGTGACTTTTCTCGACAAGTCATGAACCAGATTGAATACCATACAGGGGAACTTAGTTTTCAAAGGTCCCAGTATATGGGGCAAAGTATATAATGCGACCGAAGGGTGGCACCCCAATGTGAATGTGCCAGCCATTTCACTGTTTGCCTGGCAGACATTCGACTTCAACTTTGCCCAATCCGCCATAAAGCGCAGCCCCTGTGCTTGCAACACTTCACCTGCTTTGGTCAGTACCACACCACTTTTATGCCGAACCAGCAAATCGGTGCCAAAGCTCTGCTCAAGGCGTTTCATCGCTGCACTCACGCTGGGCTGGGTGATCCCCAGGCGCTCAGACGCACGAGACAAGTTTCTCGTACTGGCAACTTCAATAAAGTAGCGTATATCCTCAAAATTCGGCGTATGGGGCATAGCTCATAGTCAACAAGTCATCATTTACAGACAAAAGTTAACACATTTTTTACCAATGTACCCAGCTTGGTTTACTCCGTCAGGCAAAGAGCGACAATAAAGACACCACCGTATACTGACCGCATAATTTGTACATTTTTGCATGGCAGGATTATTATCCAGCTCCTTCAACGAATAAAGAGGTGTTCATGAAACCCGGTTTGACTGTTTCTGCATTAACGTTAGCCTTGCTACAGGCCTATTCAGTACAGGTTGCTGCTGACACAGCAGGTGCCGACCAGATTGAAAAAATCACGGTCACATCAACCCGTACAGCCAGAGCAAATACCGATCTGGCGCTGAGTGTGGGTCAGGTATCCGAACAAACCATTGCTGACGACAACGCACAACATATCTCAGAGTCATTGCAAACCATACCGGGCGTTTTGATCAATCAGTTATCAGGCGGACAAGGACACAACGCAGCTGTGCGTATGCCGATAAACTTTGACGGCTATACCTTGTATTTGCAGGATAATATTCCGCTGCAATCTGCTGCCTTTTACACCCATAACGCATTATGGTGGACAACTAGTAACATTGGTCTGTCACGCCTCGAAGTACTGCGAGGTGCAGGTACCAGTTTACATGGCGCAGGTGCCGTTGCAGCAACCGTCAACGTATTATCAAAGCCAGTGACAGCCAACAAAAATTCACTCGGTCTCACACTGGGTGAGCATGGCTATTCACGCATTAACGGCAGCACCACCTGGCTGGACGACAATCAGGGTGGATTGCGCGTATCGGCGGCCTATATGGATAATGACGGATGGCGAGACCATAACGCTGTTGAAAAAGTCGAGCTGGACGTGCGCCATGAATATCAGCTGGACGACAAGCAAAGCCTGACCACCTCATTGATTGCCTCATCACTTGATCAGCAGATCCTGAACACACTGAGCATTGAGCAATTTGAACAGAACTCATCTCAGTCTGGTCTGCCTGACGAGGTGATCGCTTTAGATCCCCGCAGAACCACAGATTATCTGCGCCTCAGCACTGAATATCTGTATGAAGACAAAAACCTGAGCGTATCCCTTATCCCATACGCGCGTCACCGCACGTTGGAACACCTTGCCACCTGGCAACCCAATATGCCGGTAGAAGAAACGGAAGTCACCACATTCGGCTTGCTGGCTCTGACCAGCTGGTCTCACCAAAACGGTGCTCAGACAACCCTGGGCATTGATTTGGAGCATACTTCCGGAGACACCTATTCATTTCAGCCCACCACCCGGATCACTACCGGGCATGGTGCCGCAACTTACCCACAAGGGCATGTGTTCTACGACGACACCACCACTTTCAAAAGCGTATCACCTTACATCCAGCACCGGGGCTATATTACTGATGCACTTAACTATACCCTGGGCGCACGTTTTGACCACAGTGAATACGAGTTTGACAATGCACTGCCCAAATACAAAGACGATGGCTTTGGCAATCGCTCCATTGCCTCACGTAAAGATACCTTTAGCCACCTCAGCCCTAAGCTGAGCCTGAACTACTTGCTTAACGATCAGTCGAGTGTCTACGCACGCTTCGCCAATGCAATGCGATTACCTACCGCACCTGAAATGTACCACCTCAAAAGTCGCCAAAGCAGTGCGCAACTGGGCAGTTTGAAAGAAGAAACGTCCGATACCTATGAGCTGGGCTACAAAGCAAATCTGGATACACTGTCGATTGAACTGGCGTATTACCTGATGGATGTAGACGACGCCATTGTCACGGCATTCAGCGATCTGGGTGCCTCGTACCGGGTAAACGCTTCCAGTGTCAGACATCAAGGCTTTGAGCTTGGGCTGAACTACCAGTTTAACCGCGCATTTTCTGCCGCGTTGGCCTACAGCCAGTCCGACCATGAGTTCCGTCACTACATTCGCGATGAGGGACGAGTTCACCGTGAGACAGGCGAATCGATGGAGCAAGATTTGTCGGGTAACAACCTGCACATGGCGCCGGAATATGTTGCCAATTTCAGGCTCAACTACACTAGCTAGGCCATCAAAGGACTCAGGCTCACCGCTGAAGCCAAGAGTATCGGCGACTATTACCTAAGCGTAGAAAACACCGATACTTACTCGGGCTATACCGTGTTTAACCTTAAGGCCAACTACCGGCTCAACAAACATGTGAAGCTCCACGCCCGGATAGCAAACCTCACCGACAAAACCTATGCGCTGCAAAACGAGGAGCGCTTTGGCAGAACCCGAATTCAACCCGGCATGCCACGTACGGCATATGTCGGGATCAGCTATGACTTCTAGCCTCAGATACACGGCACCCACCTGCACCCTGATGTTACTCACATCAGGGCCGCTCGCGGCAGAGCACGTCAAATTTGAAACTGGTTCATACAGAAACAAATCGGTATTGTATTACGAACGCCAAACGTTGAGCCTGAGTAAAGTCGACTCAGGCAAAACCATCTCTGTGTGTAATAAACGCATTTCCGCGGAAACACTCAGCCACACATTGGCCTTTTTCAAAACGCTGGATATTCAGAGCTGGCAGCCCCGTTACTTTAGCGAGGGGCGCATGGATGGCAGTACCTTCACCCTTGATATTCAGATCGCCAACATCAGTGTCCAAAGTGCGGGTCATAGTCACCTTGCACCAGCCGGGTATGACAAAATCACCCGGTATTTTAATCAAGTGCTCATCGTCAATAGTTGCCCGGCAATCCAGTAAACCCGCAGCCTTGCTACCACAGCTCCATGAACAGGCTGATTTTACCTTCTTTAAAACCAAATATGGCCAGCATAGGTTCTTGCTGTTGCCAGCTGCCATCAGCTTGGTTGAAACCATAAGCATACTCTACAGCAACGTAATTTTTACCCGGAATAGTTCGTAGTCCCCGGATCTCACGGTTGGTTGCACTATCGTACCGGCCACTTTCATGGTTACGTAAGAATGCGCGCCACCAGGCGGGTTTATCAAAATTAGCCAGATATTCCACATGCTTATATTTAACCTCGTCGTACATCAGGTCAGTCAGGTCATCAATATCCGAAACCGTAGAGCCTTTATAGGAAACCGTATCCAACGCATCGAAATACTGGTTCACTTTGCTCCGCTGGCAGTGTGAGCCAACTTGAGTCTCTGAAAATACTGAAGATGACAATGAGAATAAACCTCCCCACATCAACACATTTATTATATTTCCCTGTGATGAAAGTAATTATTATTTACTTTAAACCGGGGTCAAATGGAAACAGTAAAATTGTGACTGTCCGCGCCATAGCAGGTGAACTATGCCTTCTAAGACAAACAGTTGAACGTGCAATGCCAAACAATTTCTGGAGACGCCTCCATCAAGAAAAACCCTATCCCGTAGTCAATATTTCATATTACCCAAGTAAGGTAATGGCGCTTAAAAACAGTATAAAAAAGGAGCAGTAATAATAAAAGACTAAGCAAATCTTGTTCGGTGATAGTTACATAACTATTTACGAAAACAAGAAGAAAAAAGGGTTAAAACAAACTTAAAAAATTAGAAAAAGGAAATTGTTCTGAAATGCAACCATCAATTTGGTCTATAAAGTTGCGTTAATCTGTCATATTTCCGACCAAAAACTTAGCTTTCGTTAACAATCAAGGTTCACTAAAAAAATGATTATAAATACAAAACTTTTCTTACTCGGTGCCATATTCATACCCACATTGTCGGTAGCCTCTACAGCCTCTCTCAACAAATTTCAGCCTGAAAATGCCGGTACCCCAGAGTACCTGATAGATGGCGATATGGTATTGGATAGTGTAAGTAAATTTCACACCTTTTCTGCCAATCGCGCGACCAACACATCCGGGTTAGACAGCGCTGTTGGCTGGCCAAACGGCGTAGTCCCATTCCAGCTAGTGGGTATCGCCAGCGGCAGTCAAAATGAAAAAAACATTCTTGAGGCAATGGAGACGATAGAACGCGCTTCTCGGGTGAATTTCGTTCATAAAACGTCAAGCCATTCTAACTATCTCACTATTTATGGCCATGCGCTTGATGATGAGAGGGAAAAAAACAAGATCTGCTCTGCGAATATCGGTTATGCAAATGGCGGTCGCCGCCAGGCATGGATCCCCAGCTACTGTAGCGTAGGCACTGCCATTCACGAGTTATTGCATATTCTGGGTTATCGCCATGAGCACCAGCGTACCGACCGCGATTATCACACACGAGAGGGTCAGCGCTACTCCCTTACAGTGAATGACCGCTACGTACCTTGTACTTTGCAAAGTGCATTCAGAACATCATCCCTGGTATCACGCTCGCGGCCATATGATTTTGAATCCATCATGCATTACAGTAATAGCGACAGAACAGGGTGCACCTCAGGCGACACAGGAAAGGCCTTCAGCTATCAAAATCTCGACACAGGGGCAGCAATAAACACCCTAGGAAATTTTCGCATGTCAAATGGTGATCTACAGTCGTTACGCGATGGGTATGGTCGTGACCGATCGCAAGCGCCTGTATTTATGGGGTCGAGCCACAAAGAGAAAACAAGCTTACGTATTTCAGTGATCTGGTATCAAGTTCACGATTTCCCTGACTACTTCAGAGTGAATGAAACATCTGAAGAGTTCATTGACATCAACCGAAATGGTAGATTGGATGTGGGTACGCCTAAGACGTACCGTATCGACGCTTCGAACTATTGGAGAGATGTGTTTGAGGTTTACTTTGGAGATCGCCTTCCCGAAAAAAGGAATGGGTACCGCTACCGTTTCACAGTAGAGGCATGCTGGGATAACGGTGCATGTTCAAACGAATCTGCGGCCCAAACGTTCTCCGTTTTACAACATACTCGTGAACCAGAACCATACATTGAGGATAATACTTCGACTGACAAAGAGTTCTATGTTCGCTGGAACAGCCAGCCACAAGCACAATACTTCAAAGTCTACCGCAATGGTTCATACTTGGGACAGATCACAGGCAATTCACTCAAACAATCGCTGCCTTCCGGCACCTACAAGTATGAAATTCAGGCATGTAACGCTCGAGGGTGCAGTGACGAAGCAACGCTAACACATAAACATACAGTTACGATCGAAGGCGTGCCAACTTCATCCCCACGTATTGATGACCTTATTGACTCTAATTGGGACCATGTTGCTGAGTTTGGATTTTACAGAGTTGCTCGCGCAACTGAGTATCGCTTCCGTATATCTGGGCAAGGTTTAGTATACACAGGGAGTATCGAAACTCCTTATCAAGACACAGACGGCGGCTACCAGGGTCTTCCAGGCAAAAAGGCGCCTGAGGGAATGTATCAAGTATCCATTACCGCATGCAATGTCAACGGATGCGGCCCTACGTCTACAAGAATGGTTGAAGTCTGGCATGACTTTTAAGCTTTAAATAGCGTAACAAAGAGCGCTAAATTTAATCACAATGGTGCTTAGTGTCATGTACATCCAGCGATGAATAGTCTGGGAAGCAATTTGAAAAGTGGCTTCCCGGGCTATTTTTTCAACTTTAGAGGGTAACTAAAGCAACTCATTTCACCGTGCATAATAAGACGTATGGCTACAAAGCAACTAAATAAGAGGTAACGATCGCTCTGCTTTCATCAAACGTAGCAAGAAATATCAAAAACTCACACATGCAATCTTTTACACTGGCTTCAATATCAACCCCTGGAGCTAATCATGAAGATCACCAAATCAATCATCATTAATAAATCGGCTGAGCAAGTTTGGGAATTAGTCGCCCATCAATTTGATAAAGCACATTTATGGATGGGCCCAATACCCTACTCTGAGGCACTCGGTAAAGGTAGCAGCCGCTTAGGCGCACCAATGGAAGGGCGCGTTTGCAATTTAAGTGACAATCCAGGTGGTGCGAAAGTCAAAGAGATCATTACCGAATTCAGTGAAACAGACAAGACCATCGCTTTTAATGTGCTGCCAGTTAATAACCCGGCCATTGTGCCTATCCGACAGAACCACGTTATGATGTCAGTGCAACCGGTTGGCAAAAACCAAAGTAAGGTGATCTGGACTGCCTCACCGCAACTGAAATGGTTTGCCTATCTGTTTTACCCACTGCTTCGGCTGGTGTTTCCCATCGCCTTTGGCAAACTGTTAACAGGGTTAAAGCGGTACGCGGAAGCTAACCTTGTTCAATCGGCACCGGTCAGCGTGTGACTATACCCGTTAAGATGAAAGAGGACTAAGGGATGGATCGTTTTTTTAAAAGTATCGACTACATTGAAGCGCATTTGCATGACAAAATCAGCGTGCATGAAATCGCTGCGGCATCCCACTATTCGACATATCACTACAGTAGGATTTTCAAAGCATTGGTAGGCGACACCCCAAAAGAGTATCTTCGCAAACGCAGGTTAACCTTAGCTGCAAAACGACTGTTAACAGAGGATGTGAGCATATTAACCCTGGCCATGGACTGTCAGTTTGATTCTCAAGAAGCATTCACTCGGGCGTTTAAGGCACTATTCGATATGACACCCGCACAATATCGAAAAATAAACGAACCATTTCGTTTATTGTACAAAAAGCCATTTAGTCCTGACGATCTGGCATTTTTGCAAAACAACATCAGTATGGAACCCGAGATCATTGAACAACCGGCGATGAAAATTGTGGGGATTGCCAATGTATACGAAGATGGAGATCTCAGCCTGCCTAAGCTTTGGTCAGGCTTTCGCCCCTATCGTGACAAAATCCCCAATCGGGTAGGCGATCACTTCTTTGGTATCTATGAAAACTATCAGGAAGACGGAGATACCACTCGATTTGTTTATATTTGCTCAGCCCAGGTTGAAAATTTTGATGACGTGCCGGATGGCCTGATCACACGAGAACTGGCTGCACAAACTTATGCCAGGTTTACACATACAGGGCCCATCGCAAACCTGGAAGAAACCCTAAGGTATATTTGGGGCAGCTGGCTGCCAAAAAGCAGTTATGAGTACGCTGACAAGCCCGATTTCGAGTTATTGCCAGGCGGCTTTAATGACGCGGACCCCAACAATAAAGTGTACCTAAATATTCCTGTAACACTAAAAGCCTGAACTATCGGGCTTTTTTATAACCCGACAATACACATTCAATACCGCAAGAAATATCAAAAGCAGCCAGCCGCTTTTCGCTATTCTGGCCTCATAAACTCAACACCCGAATTTAGAAAGAGGCACATTATGATCACCCGCGTATTAATCACTGGCGCAAATGCAGGCTTAGGTAAAGAGGCAGCAAAGCAGATTGCTGCGTATCCGGACATTGGAAAGATCTACCTGGGATGTCGCAACCGTGACAAAGCTGAAGCTGCGAAGATGGCACTGGAACAACAGACAGGCAAGCGTATTTTTGAGATTATCCAGCTCGATGTCAGCGATTTAAGTTCGGTGCGTTCTGCCGTACAACATCTACCAGAAAGTATTGATGCCCTGATCATGAATGCCGGAGGCACGGGCGGTAAACAGTTTAACAAACTGAATGAACAGGGCGTCACCGAGATATTTGTAGTTAATCTGCTGGGGCACAGTGTACTGACAGAAGAGCTAATTAAGGCGCAGAAACTTACTCAGGTTGCCCTCTATGCAGGCTCAGAAGCCGCCCGGGGCGTGAAGGAAATGGGCATGAAGCGTCCGGAGCTAAGCACCTCATCGGTCGAGGAGTTTGCTTCTGTTTGTGACGGGTCGTTCTATGGCTCCACCACAGATGCGACCATACCTTACGGGCCAATCAAATATATGGGGGCATTATGGATGTCGGCAATGGCCAGACGCCATCCACAGCTGAAATTCATCACCATGAGCCCAGGTGCGACAACGGGCACTGATGGCTTTAACTCTCTCTCCTTTGTAAAACAATATGTTATGAAGAGCATGATGCAGGTTATGCTGTGGCTTGGCAAAGTCCATAAAGTTGAAGAGGGGGCGAAACGCTATCTGATCGGGTTGTTTGATGAAGAGTTAAAAAGTGGTACATTTTACGCCAGTCAGAAAGGGTTAACGGCCCTATCGGGGATCAGGCAGAGCTATTTGAAGACCTGAACAATCAGCAGTATCAGGACAATGCCTACCAGGCAATTCAACGCTTTGTATAGCACCAGATACACAGCGGCGCTCTTACCTGGCACAGGTTTGCTTTAGCTTGGTACGACCCCCCTAAAATCTATTTTGGTGATAATATTGAGACTTTGCTCTACGAAGGTTTCAATATGCTGAAATGGATTCAAAAAAAGTTTGCACCGGTTTTATACGTGCAAATTTGGGAAGGCAAGTTAAAAATCACCGATATCAAAACGAAGCAAATCTACGAGGATGTCCCCTTACTGGCATTACAATCGACAAAATCAGGCAAAAAAGTGATTGCAGCCATTGGTAAAGAGGCAAATGAGCTCACGTCACCTGACATTCAGGTCATTAACCCATTTTCTCATCCCAGGCTGTTATTTTCCGACTTCCATGTTGGAGAAAAAATATTGCAGCATGCGTTTTCCACATTCTACAAAGGTAAATTTCTGAAACTGACGCCGAAAACAGTTATGCACCCAATGGAAAAAACAGAAGGGGGGCTTACTATGATTGAAGTCAGGGCATTCAGAGAAGTAGCACTTGGGGCTGGCTCTGCCGATAGCAAAATTCATGTCGGATGCCCTTTATCAATTACCCAGTTTGACTTTGACAAAGTTGAAGACATTGGCGGCATTAACCCCTCTCAAGCGAGACTTAAAAGCAGCGATGATATCGGGTTATGGCCATTACTGGGGGTTGCTCTATTTATCCTGGCCGCAGTGTATTTAGGGTTACACTGAACAGGGTGAATAATTCAGTCATTAAACTTTATACTCAGCCTGCTAACTATGGAGAACAACCTGATTGACAACTTATCTGTGCAACAATCACTCATTTGTGCTGAGCAGCGGATCTGGCGTATTCAATTTCGAAGTTATTGCTAAATTCGAGTTGCATGATAATAGATCCCATGTCGTGTACAGAATGTCGACATTCAGACAGGTGAATTACAGGAAAGAGTACACTGTAAGTCCAGCTAAAACGGCTCATTTCACCTTGCGCAAGGACCACGCTAAAGCACGACTTTGCAAGACACATCAATGAAAAGCGTTCGCAGCGCGGTGACGCCAAGTCTGCGATGATAATTAATCATCGGTCGCTTAAAGCACGAGTGGGCACACGTCCATGTGAAGGGCTTCCGGCTTTTCATCCATGAAAAGCGTTCGCAGCGCGGGGACGCCGAGTCTGCGATGATTCTTAATCATCGGTCGCGTAAGGTACGAGTGGCAATACGTCCCTGTAGGGGGCTTCCGGCTTTTCATCCATGAAAAGCGTTCGCAGCGCGGGGACGCCGAGTCTGCGATGATAATTAATCATCGGTCGCATGAGGTACGAGTGGCAATACGTCCCTGTAGGGGGCTTCCGGCTTTTCATCCATGAAAAGCGCTAAGTGAGCTGCGACGATTATCAATCGTCGTTCTCATAACGTACGAGTGGCAATACGTCCCTGTAGGGGGCTCCCGGCTTTTCATCCATGAAAAGCGTTCGCAGCGCTGCGATGATAATTAATCATCGGTCGCTGCTCACCCAATCAAGTTGCATGTCCCATTGGTGTTGGTTTTCCTTTTTCAACGGGGCTTGGGAGTCGTCTACTTGTTGCAGTACGTTGCTTGCCTCCACCAGTGTTGCGTCGCGGCCGAACAGGTAGCTTTGCTCTTCCACTATGGTTCTGTACGCTTTGTTGAGTGCCAGTGCGCGCTCTTTTGACGGGGTGATCAACTCGTACAGGTTATCTGCGGACTCCACTTTTTCTTTGTCGACCGTGCCATCTGCTTTGAACCACTTTTGCAGCATCTCGCGGTTCTGGCGGAATTCGTCGCCACCACCGACCCGGTTCATGTAAGTCAGGAACTCGCCGAGTGTTTCACCTTTGTTGGGCACATCTTTCATTTCTTTGAGGTTGATATAGCCCCAGCCGCGTGCGCCTTCTACTTTGCGGGCGAATGAGAACGTCTGGTCGTAAGTTGAGCCGATGGTTTTGTGACAGCCATTACAAAATGCCAGCTCCTGCTTATGCTGTGGTCTCAGGTTACCTTGTTTGTCCTCAATATAACCATTGATGGTCCAACCAAAGGTGTTGTTGATACCCTGATCGCCCAGATACAGGGTTTGCGGCAGATTTTCGAATTCTTTTTCTTTTTCTTCACGGTGATATGAAGAATTCAGTGACTGGCGAGTCTTAAACCTGTGCTTTTTCATGTAGCGTACTTCTTTCATACGCGGCGCGTTGTAAATACCACCATTTTCGTCTACACCAATGTAACGTACGGTGTGCAGGAACTCCGTTTCCTGGGGGTACAGCATATGCGCCAGTGCATCTGTGGCATCACCCACATAATGTGATTGCCTCGTTATCTCGCTGATTTTGGTAAGCTGATTATCGCCATTTAAATCCTGGCCAATACGTTGCTCCGAGATTGTGGGTGTTGAAATCTTATCTAAGCCTTTTAATGCCAGTTCAACCAGACTCAGGTTTGCCAGGTACACGTCCTTATTGTACACGCCGCCTTTTGAGCGAAACGCTTCGGGCAAACGGATCATCACATCACCCGTGGATCCGTTGGTGGGCCAAAACGTCGACGGGAAAGGCTTGTAGTTAAACGCCACCCAGCCGCTGCCATCTCTGGCAAACCCCATCTCATCAAAGGCTTTTTCCGGATAGGCCAGATTTTCCAGCGGAGTTATTTCACCGCGCCATTGCTTGTCTTGTTTCAGCTTTTCGATAAACGGGGTGTAATTATCCTGATTGATCCACGCCATGATCTCTTTGTCTGGCACACCTGCAATCAAATCTGTCCTGTCAACAAAGAGGTTTTTCCAGTGGTTTTTCAGGCCCAAGTCAGAGAATTCATAGACGCCCTGCAAATGCCCATCGCGCATGGCGTTGGGCCTTTCTGGCTCTTTCTGATAAGACTGATGGCAGGCATAACACGGGTTATTTACACCATCAGTTTTAGTGTAACACTGAGGTGGGATCACCGACTCGGGGTTATAGACCTCATCGTGTTCCATGTAAGCGGTTGCCGGAATATCATCACCCGGTTTGTACGGTGCAGCTTTATGCACTGACTGCGAGGCGATTAGTTCAGCAGCTTGAGTATGATGTTGTGATTCTTCGCAGCCAGTCAATGCCAGGCCAGTGAGTACCGCCAGGCCGATTACTTGGTATTTCATTTTTATGACGCCCATTTTTGGATAAAAAAATGCGGTGCCACGAACGGGCACCGCGAGTCTTACAATTACTTAGAGTTAGGATCGTACAACCACAAGGTGTTGTTTTCCTGGATACCGTCTTCACCAATGATGATGCGGCCGTCCTGCATAACAATCACGTTATCAGGCTGAGATAGCTGATTGACATCACACTCTTGTGCGCCAGTCAGGCTAGAGCGGTGCGTACCACCCATAACCACAGGCTCAATACGAGTCAGGTTGTAGTTGTTATCGATGTGGGCACGGTAAACACCACCACAATCTTTAACACGCGCAGACAATCGGATATCGCCCTCATCACCAGTCATCGTGTCGTCAATGTCGGCAACACCGATATACATGTATGCCTGTTCAACCACTTCGCCTGGAACCATGTCCTGACCAGTTACGGCTTCTACTACGCGATCGTAGTTGATGCTGATCCCTTCCAGTTTGCGCCATTCTGCCGTTGCGCCCAATTGCCTTGCCGCCTGACGAGACTCCAGGAATGCTGAACGGTTATCCATTGGCTTGCCCGCCGTAACCAAGCCACCACCTTGCGCCAGTGTTGGGTAAGTTTCTGCACCGTCTGCCCATGCTTTTACGTCAGCCACAGAAAGATAGCTTGTCTGGCCTTCAACGAAGTCTTCAGTGTCGATCTCATCGTACTCAGCAATCCAGGCTTCAATTTCGGCATTGGTGCCCGATGCAATTTCAACCCAGGTCACATCAAAGCCAGTCACAGCCGGATCATTCAGGCCTTTGTCCTGCGTCAATTTCGCACCATAAAGCGTACCTGAACTAAGATCTTTAGGTTGATCCGCAATAAACTTAAACAGTACACCGCCGGTATCATCCTGAGAGGAGTACACTGTGCGTTCATCAGGCATAACTAAGGAGTTTTCATGCTCGTAACGACCAATGGTGAAATGTTTCACAACATCTGGTGTATCAGAAAGTGGATTTTGCACTTCAGCAATATAACCGTAGCGGTAAGGGTTAGGGAATTCAGGTGCAACCAGCTCTTTCATTCTGTTGATTTTTGTAAAGGCCGGGTCATTCCATTCTGGATTTTGAGTAGTATCAACTTTAGATCTTACGATCCACTCTTCAGACGTCAACGGCGTACCCCACGGAGAAACAGAACCAAAACAGTTTGCCGCGGTGCCTTGCACAGCATCAAAATCGAGCATCATGGCTTCTTCGATGCTCCATGTACCTGCGTCGCTCTTGCTCATTTTAAGACGGCTCATGCCACCTGGGTATGATTCCCAGTTAGTAAACAGGTAACCTGTATTTTCTTCGTCAGCACTTGGGATAAAGCCATTGAAGTCCGGGTTATCATTTTCAATGATCTTATCACCAGAAGTGATACCGTAGTGTACACCTAAGCCACCGGCCAGGCCTTTTTCGCCCAGCTCGGCATACACATCACCAGTCTGACCCAGGATCTGATATTGACCAATCGCAGTCACAACCGTTTGCATCTCAAACTCTGTCGCTGGAACGGGTGAGCTCACAATATTACGTGGCAACTCATTGAAGTTAACACCGGTTAGTACACCCACAGTACCGCCGTTATACGGGCGCTGATTACCATCTACCAATGTATTCGCATCGCTGGGGTGCTGTACATTGAAGAACAGATCGCCTTGCTCGCTCAGGAACAAACCTGTGACCTCAGCACCTGCTGGCACAGTGGCGATACGGATCAAGCCTGAACCACCATTTTGACCATCTTTGCCTGCAACACCATCAGTGCCGTTAGTACCGTTAGTACCGTTAGTACCGTTAGTACCGTTAGTACCGTTAGTACCGTTAGTACCGTTAGTACCGTTAGTACCGTTAGTACCTTGCTCACCCTGAACACCTTGCTCGCCCTGAGGGCCTTGTTTACCATCATCACCATCACAGGCGGTCAATGCCACTGTGACGGCAGCGGCGATCAACGAATATGCTATGCGCTTCATTAGTTACTCCGAGTTAGTTGCTACGATTGCTACAGTTATTGTTATAAAGCGCACAATAGGTTGGGGTGAACCGGTTACAGATACATTGCTTAAATATTAAGGTTTTCAGTCAGTTATAAGTCAAAGAAAAGACAAGGGGAATAATTTATTGCTACCTTTAGATGTAAAGGGGGTTTACACAGGATTGAATAACAAAAACAGGTATAATGTGCTCAGCAATTGAATACACCTTTTCAGAGATCATGAATTTACCAACTTACGGATTTGGCGCAGAGCAGGGGTTATTGGCCATTTATGTCGAGCACCCACCAAAACTTTCAGAATATCAAAAGTTAAATAAAGTCATAGCCTTACAGGATGGAGAAATTGATTATATCAACCAGCAATGCGGCAATGGCTGGCGCAAAGTGTTTAATGTGTATGCCAAGTTTATAGCTGAGCTCAGTCACCCAGATCACGATTTTACTAACCAACCAGAACATTATCCAAGCTGGCAAAAATACCGGGATAAGCGACTGTTACAGAGGGGATGTCAGGAGGCATTGCTGTTTTCTGCGCCAGACTTGGCAGCAAATCGCTATGACTGGCACATCATAGCGGGTCGCACCTATGCAAAGACATTGCTCCGGGATCATATTTTTACTAACTCTCTGCATTGGCTGGATGAGGAGTTTGCCATTGATCCCATCAATAACTTACTGATCTGCCCGTATTTGGATTATCGCCAGCTTAGTAATATTAAGATCTCAAAATTAGTTGAGTTGCTCAATACAGGCCATGCCTGACTTATTGCCTGACGCAAGTTAAGCCACTGAATCCAAGGGCTTTAAAGAACATATGCGCGGACGAAAAGCCACTTTCATCTAACAGCTCTGCCAGCCGGATCCTGTCGAGTGGGTAAAATTCGTGCTCCAGATTGTATCGCATACGTTCTTCACCAACCGCAGTCAGCCCCATAGCGCGACAGTGCTTAAGCTGAGACTCGCGCTCAAACTGGGTTTCGGGCTTCATCAAGTCTGCCAGTAGCAGCTGTTTACCAGGCTTGAGGTTACTGTGAATTGACGCTAGTAGTGCCAGCTTAGCGCCATTATCCGGCACAAAATGCATCACCAGCAGGCACAATGCGACATCAGCCTGATATTGCCCGGACTCCAGTGGCCCGTAATGTATGGTTACACGCTCCGAGAGCCCAGAGTTAGTAAAATTTTGATCTGCGATGGCCAACATGTCGTCAGACACATCTTGTACGATGAAGGTCCAGTGCGGATTGCTGTGGGCCAGCTGTAATACTTCTTTGCCCGTGCCAGCTCCCACGATCAAAATTTGCGCCTCCTCAGGGAGCACAGTCTGTACTTGTGCCTGCATCAATTCATGGAGCAGCTGATAACCAGGCACCAGGCGCTCAATACGGCTGTCGTAATGGGCTGCTTCATCCTGTGTAAAACTGGGCATGATGTCTCCTTATCGTTCACTGATGGTAACCGACGAAAAGCCGCCAGCCTGTTTCTGTACTTTAATTTGCGTGGCTACCCGCTCGGTCATTTCGGCCACATGAGAGATCACGCCCACTTTGCGCCCTTGTGACTGCAATGCATCGAGTGCGTCCAGTGCCACGCTGAGCGTTTGTGGATCCAAAGTGCCGAACCCTTCGTCGATAAACAACGAATTGATCTGCACCTGGTTAGAAGACAGAGACGCGAGGCCCAATGCCAGCGCCAAGGAAACCAGGAAGGACTCACCACCGGACAAAGTGTTTACACTGCGCTGCTCATCGGCCATATCACGGTCAATAATGGCGATCTCCAGCGACTGGCCGATGACGGTCAGGCGGTAACGATGACTCAGACTGCTGAGGTGGTGATTGGCATATTGCAACAAGATCCTGAGTGTCTGTGTTTGAGCCAAGTTACGCATGGTTTTACCCGTGGCATCACCCAACAAGCGATTTAACAGGTGCCAGTGCTCGTATTCAGCCTGCTGCGCCTGAAGTGCCTCATATTGCTCGGCCAGATAAGCCTGGTTGTCTTCATGCTGTTTCAGTACTGTATTTACACTGATCAGTTGTGCCTGATTGGCATCGCGCGCTTGTTGCAACTGAGCCAGTCGCTCAGTAAGCTGCGCCTGGCCTTGCTCAGTCACAGGCTTAGCCCGTAAAGATGCCAGTTCTTCATGCAGATGAATGTGTTTATTCTGCGCAGTGTGTAGAGCTTTGCTCACAGCCTCATATTCGGCCAGCAAGGCTTGCCACTGCGACTTATCCCACTGTAACAGCGCCTCAACATCCGCTTCGCTAAGCGTGTCGAACTGAGTTTGCAGCTCCACCAGCCAGCTCTGGTAACGGCTCTGAACTTTTGCCAGCGATTCTTGCAGTTGCTGTTGTGATTGCTGCTTATGTGCCAGCGTCAGTGCCTGTGATTCCTGCGCCTGACGCAGATCTGCAACACGCTGCGTTGCCTGAGCCTGGGTGCTTTCAGCGTGCTGTTGTTCATCCAGTAAAGACTGATGCCAGTTGTCTGCGCTAATCTCAAGTGGCTGAATCGCCGTTCGTTCACGGGTCAGTACGTCCCCTTTATCAGTCAGTGTCTGACGGGCATGGGCCGTTTTATCAAGCTGTGCCTGCTTATCCTGACTTTGCTGGCGTAGCAATTTAGCCTGCTGTTCACCTTCGTCAATCTTTTGCTGTAATTCACTGAGCTGTTGCAGTTGCTGCTGTCTGACATGCACTTGCTCGCCCAGTTGAGTGATCGCCTGCTCGGGTGATTGCTCAAACGCGTGCCACCACGCAGAGGTTGAATATACCTGCCGGATCTGCGACAGGGTTTCTTGCTGCTCCGTCGCAAGCTCTGTTTGCCTGGTTTGGGCATAAGCCATTGCCTGGGCGGCACGTTCGAGCTGACTTTGTAACTGTTGGTTTTGTTGTTCCAGTTGCTGTATGTCGCGCTGAGCTGTCTGCTGTTGCTGCCAAAGCTGTTGCTGTGTTTTACTCAGCTGGCTGTAGGTTTGTAGCTTGTGATCCAACTGAGCCAGCAACGCCTGAGGGTCCGCGATATTGCGAAACTCAACAGGCAACTGCGCCAGTAATTCGGCAATTTGCGCAAGCTTGCTATTGAGTTGTGCTTCATGTTGCAGTGCCGCCTGTAACTGACCATTGCATTGCTCAGCCTGACCAACCAGGTCATGGTAACGTTGCTGCGTCTGCGCGCGGGCTTGTTCAGCAGCCTGATATTGCGATTCAAAATCAGCAATCAGGGTTTGCCAGTGACTGTCGATGTGATCTACACCATAAGGGTGCTCCGTCGAGCCACACACCATGCACTCCTGGCCCGCAACCAGCTGCGTTCTCAGTTTACTAACACTGTCACTGGCCCGAAAGCGGACTTGCTGCAAATTTTCCTGAGTCAGCAAAACTCGCTGTCTGGTCAGTTCATCTTGCTGCTCAGTGTCTTTAAGTTGCTGTTGCAGGCTGTGATGTTGATGCCGCAAACGATCAATGTGAAGTCGGTGCTCGCCCTGCTCCTGTTGCAGCTGGGCATGCTGTGACTGATTTTGCTGCGCCTGAATTAACTGGGTACGCTGAAATTGTAAGGTCTCATAATCCAATTCGCTCAGCTGCGACTGAGTCACGCTCAGGTTTTGCTCAATACCGGCCAACTGTTGATGTAATTCTGTCAGCCTGGGTTGCAGCGCCTGTTGTGTTTGCGTGTCTTTGTCTGCACTGGCTTTTGTGTGCTGTTGCTCTTGGGCCAGTTTACCGAGCTGTGCCTGACATGCCTGCCAGTGCTTTAATGCACCGCTTACCTGTGACCACTGCTCACTCACACGCGTCAGGTCCGGATCTGCCTGGCACTTTTGCTGCAACCGGGCAACCTGCTGACCATCCTTTTGTAGCTGAGCCCCCAGTGTTTCACTGCGCTGTTGCAATGCTTCATGCTGCTCACGTTGCTCGTTATGTTCTGCACTGTTTTGTGCCAGCAGCTGTTTGTTGGCTTCGCGCTGCTGGTCCAGCTCGCGTAATGATTGAAGGGCAGGGGTACTGATCTGCAACTGGTTTTTTGCCTCACTGAGTCGTGTCTGAGCGGCTTGGAGTTCATCTTGCGCGATCCGGATCTGCGGCGCGAAGTCCTGCTGTTGCAACTGGCTGATATCAAGCTCTAATTGTTTAAGCTGGGCAGTCATATCCCGAGCCTGGGCCCGGTTATCTGCGATCACCTCTACAGCTTTGGCGCGTCTCGCTTTGTCAAAGTCATGCGCTTGCGTAGTCAGTCGCTGCTGGCAATCGGCCTGTTCCAGCTCAGCCTGATGACATTGCTCAGCCAGCTTGTTACAAGCCTGATGCCAGAAAATGCCTTGCTCCAGATGCTTTTCTTCATCACGAGCCGTGGCAATGGCTGCCGTCAAACCCGCTGCGGTGTGTTGATTTTCGGCCAGTGCTTCATCACTCAGTAGATTCACATGGTTCAGTGATTGCTTACGCTGTTCCAGCGCATCTTGCTTTGCTTTGTGATGCTCAAATATGGCTTTACCTATCACGCTAAACTTAGCCGTGCCGGTAAGGGTTTCGAGTAATTGTGCCCGCTCATCACTATTGGCTTTCAAAAATGCAGCAAATTCATGCTGTGCGAGAAGCACCGCACGAGAAAACTGTTCAAAGTTCAGACCCAGTAACTGTTCCAGCAGCTGCTTGGCCTCGGTGGTTTTAGTTGTCAGTACCGTATCATCAGCAAGGCGTACGACCTGATGCTCAGCTTCTTTAATACGGCCATCCAGCTTGTTACGGGCGCGACCGACGCGCCAGCTGGCACGGTATTGACTGCCATCCTGACCACAAAATGTTACCTCGGCACGGGCGCTGACACAGCCACGACGCAGCAAGTTTCGGGGATCATTGAGTTTCAGCTCATCGCCGTTGAGCATCACTTTGTTTTTTGCGTCGGCCTTGAGTCGTGCGGTTTTACCGTACAGTGCCAGACATATTGCATCAAGCAAGGTGCTTTTGCCCGCGCCAGTATCGCCAGTGATGGCAAACAGGCCGGTGTCTTTTAACGGTGGCTGGGTAAAATCAATGTCGGCATCCGCCAGTGACGCCAGATTCTGCACCTGGATCCCTAGTAGTTTCATGCTTCCTGTTCCTGTACACTGGCCAGCACTTGCATCAGGCAATCCTGCAAAGCTTGTGGCACGGCTTGTTCACTATCTATCTGTGCCCGATACGCCAGTTCCAATAAACTCATAGGTTCCAGTTTCTCAACCTGTCCCAGGTCTTCAAAATGCGGCATGTCTGTACTCTGTTGCGTATTACGCACACGCTCAATGCCACAGAAGTGCACTTGTTTATTCGCCAGTGCCTGTTCAATCTTAGTGCGAAACTGACTGTCGGTATCACTGGCGTTGAGCCGCAGCCTCAAGTAAGGTGTTGCTGTACCCTGATTCTGGTATTGCGATAAGTCGAGTTCGTTGAGCAAAGCAATGAGCTCATCCAACGTCGCCCCACCGCGTTCGGGCAGTAAAATCACCGGTTTAAGGCGCGGCACGTCAAGGGGCTTTACACTGCAAAGCTCGTTGTCGGAAAATTCCACCAGCAGTACCTGATGACGATAATTACGCTCAGAAAACGACATCGGCAGAGGTGTACCGCAATAGCGAATAGCCTCGCTGCCAGCGACTTTTTGCGCTTTATGTAAGTGTCCAAGCGCAACGTAATCGGGACGTTCCCCAAACACATCCGCAGTAATGGCATCAAATCCGCCAATGGTAATATTGCGCTCTGAATCGCCGGAAATACTGCCACCTTTGGCATGTAAATGACCCATAGCCAGCACCGGAAGTTGTGCATCTAACCCCTGGTAAGCAGCCTGGTACGCACGTTCAACGCCACGTTGATAGGCCAAAGGATCATCGGCTTGAGTATCCAGATCGGCGCTGCGTAAAAACGGCATGGCCACAACCTGCAAAGTGCCAAGGCCAGTATTGAGGGTTTTTACCACATCCTGGGGATTATGCTTATCAAACCGGCCGACAACATGGGTGTCGAATTGACTCAACAGTGGTTTAGCCGTTTCTATTCGATTGGCTGAATCATGATTGCCTGCAGTGATAACAATGTGTAAGTCTGGATTATCGGCTTTTGCACGCCTGATAAAGGCATACAGCTGCTGCTCAGCCATCGCCGAAGGGGTGGCACTGTGATAAATGTCGCCACTGACTATCAGTACATTAATTTGATGAGAAGTGAGTGTGACGCACAGCCAGTCGAGAAAATGCTGATGTTCAGCATGACGGCTGTGCTCGTAAAACTGTTGACCCAGATGCCAGTCGGATGTGTGTAAAACCTTCATGCAGCGTTCCTTAACCTTAATGCCGGTTAATATACACTGCTTAGCTGAATAGGTTAATGGCTGAGTTTACGCCAGGCGAAAATCATCACCGGGATCACAAGCAACCACAACGCACGAAGATAACGGTTCTGTCTGCCATTAAGGCGTTTCAGTGCCGATTTCTCGTTACACGCAGCTACTTTATCAACATAAAAGTAGCCGTTATCCAGATACTCTTTACAGTTCTGTTCGTCCGCCGGTATGGCAACGAGTTTCTCTTGTTTTTTTAGTATGTAGAAATCCATACTGCTCACCACATTTTTTGCTAAACGGGCACTTTGTACAGAGCAAAACCAACGCCAGTTTTACTCGCCGATTGAAAAGTCCGCGATTTTACTGGGAATTTAGTTCCGATTTCAACCATTGAATTTGGCTTTTTTAATTTATTTGTAAAATAGAGACAATAAATTTGCAAAATGGGAACTTGGCACGGAAATTTATTGTCATTTTGACATCATCACTATACTCACTTTGTTACGTCCAAAACACGGGGTTAGTTACGTTTCGTGACAATATAGACAAATGAGGCAAAATGCCCATATATGCAAATCCCTCAAAAACAAAACGTACTCACTGCGCACCGATTATTTTAATCCAGATAACATGTTCAGCAGTAAAATAACAATAATTCCGCTCAATTCACGGTATGATAAGACCCGAACACAACCAAGGGGTACGACATGAGGGATCGGCTGATTGCCGCACTGGCACTAATGTGGATAAACACTGCAACGGCACACCAAGTCAAGGCAGCAATGACAACGGTACTGGTTGACTCAAGTAACGAGCAGATCGAATTAATGCACCGATTTTATCTACACGACACCGAGCATGCAGTAGAAGATCTGTTTGGCGAAGACAGCGACCTGTTTCAAAACGAGTCAGACAGAAACCGTTTTGCAAAATATGTGCATAACACAGTGGAGCTAAAGGATGAAACCGGTCAAGCCATCCCATTGACGCTATATAGTGGCAGTATTGACGGGCAATTTTTCTGGGTTATCCAGCGCGCCCCTATGCCAGCTAAATTGAGCCGCTTACAGATGCGCCATGATGCACTCAGAGATATCTGGCCAACTCAGGTCAATATGGTCAACTTTAAAACTCAGCAAACCGTTCAGACGCTGCATTTTAACGGCAACGATAGCTGGCTGTGGGTGAAGTTTGCAGATTAAAATCCAGTAAAAGACAACAAAAGTTGGGTTTAAAACTTCATTCACGAAACAAACAAAAAATTAAAGTCATAAAAATCAACATAGTAACTAAATTACCATAATGATTGTTGATAAATCAGCTCATCCGATTACAATACCATCCGCAATAATCAAAACAACATAGCAAATACTGCATCAGGATGAAGTATGTACATATCAAGGATATGGCGTTCCAAGCTAACCCATAACATCTTTATCCCTTCTCCCAATACAACCACGGGCCAGACCCGTGCAGTAAGCTACGAGCTAAAAATGGCGAATCAATATGGAATTTAAAAAAACTCTACTCGCGTTAGGCGTTCTATCCGTTCTCAGTGGCTGTGGCTCTGATAGCAATGACAATCAGACCAATACAACGCAAGACCCCGCACCCGGAACACAGGTTACGACCAATGAAATTAAGGGTGTAGCGGCAAAAGGTACATTGATCAATGCACCGGTTACTTTCTTTAAATATGAAAACGGTGAACCTGTCCAGCTCGATAGCCAGACCAGCGTTGTAACGGATGAAAAAGGCCAGTTTAACGCCACAGTTAGCAATGCACAGGGCATAGTCAAAGCACAGATCAGCGTCAGCCAGGATGCAAAAAATCCTACCTATATGATTTGTGATGCGCCAGCTGGATGCGGCCAAAATGATACCAATAATAAAGTTGCATTCGGTGAACGCGTTAATCTGACCGAGGTCGCGCCCGATCTGGTACTGAGCACATTTGTTAACGTCACTGAGCAGCCAAGCACCGCGAATATCACCCCGTTGACACACTTTGCCGCAGCAATTGCGCAGCAGCGTGGCGAAGTAACCTCTGATTCAATTGCCACTGCACACTCTGAGATTGCCGACCTATTTGGCCTGGTAGGTGCATTGCACCAGATGAAACCAGCAATGATCGAAGACAGTGCGTCGCTGGTTGATGGCAACAACAGTGAAGACCTCCGTTATGCCCTGATCAACGCAGGGATTGCACATGCCTTGTTCTCGGATCTGAGTGATGAGAACAACGCATTGAGCACACGCCTGGCCGAAGCCATAACCGATATTCAAGCCACAGATGGCGCGTTTTTGGCTAACTCTGCACATGATGATGATGCCAGCTTTGAGTTTAACCTCAGCGACATTCTTGCGGGTGCAGAACTTGCCAGCCAACAGCTCATCACACTTATCAAGGCCGATCCTGCACTGGCTGACAAACTCGATAATCTCAGTGAATTGGAAAAGCTATCGACTAGCCTGCACAATGAAATGCTCAGTGCTGATACACAGAACACAGATCGCGTAAAAGGGCAGGCACAGCAGCAAAGCAGTGACGATGCCGTCGCTAAAGCCGCAGCAATGGTGCAGGATATTCGGGTATTTGCGAACCTGTTTGATGTTGCAGACACACACGGTAAAGAAGTCCGCACACAAGGTGATGAGTTTGTTGCCCTGATCGACGATGCCACAGACATGGTGCGTGATCAGGCCAACTCTTATAAGCTGCTCGCAGATGTCTCTGAAGCACTGGCTTTAATCGACAGCGCGCGTCGTGCCGGTCAGCTGCCTAATAACAATCAACCGATTAAACTCGACGACTATCTGGAACTAGCTGGCGCAACCGGTGTAGCCGTGATTGACGAAACGGGTTTAGTGTTCTCTGTGACCGCATCTGCGGGCGAGGAGCAACTGGAGGCTAACGCTAAGCTCACCGTCGCTGAAGACAATCAAACCTATACACTGAGTGTGTCTGGTAAAGTGGAGAATAATGCCGCCGCATTGATGCTTCTCCCGAATAGCCAGGTTCAGGTAGTGCTGAATCAGCCTGTCACCACAGAGCAACTTAAAGAAGGGACGGCTCCCGCTTTTGATGGCCGCCACGGTAGCCTGACACTGGATGTGACTATAGCACAGAAAGCGACAGACACGGTTCAAAACCCGGTCAGCTTTAAAGGCATGCTCAGTGCTGAACTAACTGCAAAACATATTGAAAAATTAGAACATGTTTCAAGGTTTGAGGGCGCT
The DNA here is from genome assembly GCF_001482385.1 of Pseudoalteromonas rubra. Lineage (NCBI taxonomy): Bacteria > Pseudomonadati > Pseudomonadota > Gammaproteobacteria > Alteromonadales > Pseudoalteromonadaceae > Pseudoalteromonas > Pseudoalteromonas rubra. Next base: position 778,579 of record NZ_CP013612.1, on the reverse strand, counting down.
GCAGGTTGGCACGAATACTCAATACGCCCCGATACGATATTTGTACCAGGTATGCTATCGCTTAGCGGCGCGTTCAGTGCCCCCCTGGGTAGTCAGTTCGGTGCAAGCTTGACAGTAAAACTGGATAACCTCAGTGAGTTTAACCCTGCCGGATTTGAACATTTTGGCCGCCTTATTCCTGATGCAGGCACGCTGACCATTGAGTCTGACTCAAAGGCCAAAATCACCAGCAAAAACGGCGAGTCATTGCTGATTGAATTCCAACCGATTAATCAGCAGGGCATTGCGACTGTTATCACTCAATATATAGACGATGAAAACACAACTCCTATTCATACAAGAAAGATCAGCACCTATCAGGGCGTAGACTATGTTGAAGTGACCAGTGACTATGGAGACAACTTTGTCACTAAACGACTCGAACGGATCGTGCCAGAAGGTACTGATGAATTTAAATTACAGTATTTTCGTTATCCGCAAGACAGCACCACTCATTATGCTAATGGACTGGTGACATTTGAGTCTGGTGAACAGGTGCCTGTTGACCAACTGAACTGGGGAACATGGCTCTATGCAGACAACAAAGTAGACGCGCAAAAATTACGCCGCTTCCCGGTTGACTATGCCAGCATCAAAGATGTCCAAACCTTATTGACTCCAGCTCATTCGGGCACCTTTTACGTTGCGGTTGTAGATGGTATTTACGTCAACTTTCAGTTTTTAGAACAGGACTATCAGGTCGGTCAAAGCTATGACCTATCGGCACGGTATATGTTTCCAAACATTGACAATACCCCTGAGGTCAAAACATCCGCAGACGGAGATATCATCGTTTCAACACTCGGAGAACTTCAGCAATCCTGGAGTTCGTCTGGTGACGATAGCACCACGGCAAGCTACCAATATATAGTGTCAAATAACGGGGTGGCCCTTGAATATAGTTCAGTATTCATCAATGCGCTGACACAACAAAACGATCAGAATGCGCTGATGATCAGCACGAGCTCTTTTGATCAGTTCCATGCCATTGACAACAGCGTTGCTGCGTACCTTCAGCCTGACACTTCAAAAGAGGGATATACCGCCTACTTTATTCAGCCACATGATCTGGATGAAAAAGGTATGCCAGTAGACGAAAGTGGGAATTACCTCGACCCAGTCAAGCATGCAGAATGGACTATGAACTATGACAGCTATCTGTCGGCGGTACAGGATATTAGCGGTACCGAGCTGATGATAGGCAGCCAGGGCTACGCACGACAAGCATTTGAAAATAAGCTATACCAGGGATACACACTCAATTATCCGGGCTATGGTCAGGTCGAAGTTGTCTATTACATGTCCGTCAACGAGCAAGGTTATGAAGGCCATAGCACTTTTGGTAAGCCCAAAAACACCTACCAAATTGAGACCGAAACTAACTACCTGGACATCAGCGCAGCTATGAATGTCAATGTTAAGCTGGGTGAGTACCATGTTGACCTGTCTCTGGTAGGCCAGCGTACCGACTTTAAAGCGGGCGAACTGGAGCTGGAAGTTGACTACCAGGTGCCCGGTTCAGAGTTAAAGCGTAGTTTCACTGTCTTCTACAACACAGAAACAGCGCAACTTTCAGCCAATAATGCCGAAGATGTCACTTTGGAGTTGGCCGAGACAAACTCCGATGACAATGAAGGTGAGCAAACGCTGGGCACCATTATGGTGGGTGACGAGCAGGCCGCAAAAATCGTGAAACGAGATGCGGGTGTATTCATCATTTATGCCAACGAGCAAATCGAAACTCTCTAATATCCGTGTAAAACAGGCCAGGCTGTCACCTGGTCTGGCGGGTAACACCTCATTCGGGGTCAGCTAACGCTGGCCCTTTTTCTGGAAAGCTATGAACAAACAATGGTTTTTAGGTTTGTCTGCCAGCCTGTTGGTGTCAACAGGCACGATGGCAAACACCCATGAAGTAACAGTGTATCTCGACAGCAACAGTCAGACGAATATTGCCCCAGTATTAAAAATAGCCCGTGACAAATGGGACCAGCGCCCTGAGTCGGATGCCTCATTTGGCTTTTCTCAGTCCCGTTTTGGCGTGGCCTATCGTCATACTGCACTGGCAAACTGGCAACTACATACAATGCAACGCGTTGATTATCTGATTGAGACCAATGCTCATACGGCGCTGGGTTACTATCAGGAGCAAAATGATCAGCCTCTGACCAGCTATGACAGCTACGACACCAGGCTAACGCTGACCGGGGCACGCAGCAAAGGCCTTGGGCTGGCTTATCAGCACCATTTTGATGCATTAACAGTCACCGTGCAGGCCAATTACTGGCAACTCAACTACCTCAGAGACTCGCAGCTAAGCGGCGCACTCTCAGGCAGCGACAATGCGCAATTACGCGGCGCGCTGCAATTTAGCGAGTTTTACAGCGATAACAACTTTTTAAAGCGTCCTAACACGGATAACGCCTGGCGCACTCGCGGAGAGGGTTTATCACTGGATGTGCACTTCGACTGGCAAGTGACAGAACACTTTGCGCTTTCAGGCAAAGTGATCGATCTGTACAACCAATTTGAATTTGACCAGGCAGGCTTCACCGAAGCGGACATCAACACCAAAGGCAGTTTTGTCGACAACGCGGGATTTAGTAGTTTTCGGCCCCTGTTAAAAGGCCGAGAAACAGCTCAAAATCATGACTTTTATTTACCCAGACAGGTTTACCTGCAAGGACAATATCAATACCAGGATTTCCGCTACCTGGCCAGTGTGCGTCGTCAGGGCGACCAGCACTTTGCACAGCTGGGCATGCAACTTGGAGACTGGCGTATGATGCTGGATCCGCTCAACCTGGCACCCGAACTGGCTTATCAGGGTGAAACCTGGTCAGTTACCACCGCACTGGATCACATCAACCCCAACAAGGCGCTGACACTCAGGCTGAACTTCAGCTGGCAGCTGGCCTGGTAATCAGGGCCATTGTCGCCACCTATACTCAGGTGGCGACTTGTCCGCTCATCGCGCTATCTGGCACAGAGCTTTTCCTTGCTCAGCCTGCTTGCTACCACAATCGAGGAACACCTGGCCCTGGGTGTTGTAAAATTGCCCCTGCCATTGGTGGTCCTTCTCCAGCTTAATGGAGATATAACCAAATTCCCCCTGAGCATTACCCTGCGCGCGTTTGCCATCAATTTGAGTACTGAACCCGCTGTTTGCACCGGTTGAACTCAGGCTGACACCACTGTTACCAACCACCAGTTGAGGCGGACGATCACTGCCCTTACCAAAAGCCAGCGACTGGTAAATATGCATATGGCCAGATAAGGACAAACTGACCTCAGACGGTAACTGCTGCGACAGAGTCGTCTTCAGCGCCGTTTGCAGCATATCTGTGATTGAAGGTGTGCCAACCGGCCCGCTTTGTCCCCAAATAGGTCTGTGGGTCATCATCCATAACGGGGTTTTTACCCGAGAAGCCAGCCGCTGCAACTGAGTATACTGGTCACGATACTGGCGCGTGAGTGTTTGTGGTGAGCGTGAGTCGCAGGCATTGGCCGAATCCATCACCCACAATGCCAGAGACTCTAGTTCAAGCAAATAGGGGTCTAGCATTACAATGTAGTCGCTTGCTTCGCTGGGTGGCTGACTGAATTCGCCCTGATAAGGGCATGACTGCTGTGCAACGCCCCCAGGTAAGTCAGAGCCGGGTCCCAGAAAATAAAACCAGCCCGGACCCGCACGGCTACACAACTCATGATTACCGCGGGCAAATACCCAAGGCGCACTAGCCAGCAAAGATTTAGCTGGTGCAAACAAATCAGCCTGCCAGCTCTGCCAGGTATCGGGTTTTGGACTCCCGCTGGCATTTTGCGAGTAATAGGTCTCTGTTAGACCACATGACGGACCACCGTAGCCGCCATCTCCCGCATCATAAGCGTAAATATCTTTACTGATGCTGCCCGACGTACCGCGATAATTGAAATCTCCCATATGCAGGATCAGCTGCTTGCTTTGTTTGGCACCCAGGTCCGCCAGTTGAGCAAACGGTTGCGCTGCACTTGCCCCTTCACATACTGAACTCTTACATCCGGAGTCTCCAAAGACCTGAATTTGCTCAGGTGCCAGGGTGACAGGTGCCAGTTCAATCCCACCATAAGAAAGACGATACAGAGTATCTGGACGGATCACGGCTTCACACACTGTGACCGGAAAATTATCAGGATCCGGATTTAATCGTCTGGCCTGGGTTTTTATCGCCTGTTCACCCGCGTTTATTAGCTGAGGACATTGCTGATCATTGATATGTGCGCCGTCGACAATGGCTCTGGCATAGACTTGCACACCCCCGTCCTGTGTGGGGGCCAGCATGGTATAAGCGGCATGGACGAGTGGATCATTCGCTGCACTATCGGCAGTGCCCGTGCAACCTGAGAGTAAAACAACGAGAGGAAGCAAATGTTTGCGCATGGTTATTCCTTGTTTGCAGCTCCATTAGCTTCCTTAGTGTAGACCACAATAAAGCGGTGTTGATATTACCCCACATTTCACAAAGCTCAGCGTGGCACGCTGTGATGGGTATAGCGCTCAACCAACTCATCAATATCTGGACGAAGGCGCTCTATTATGTCATTAAAACGCGCCAGTTGAGCAGCATCGAACAGCCCTTTACGCAATAAAAAGTGCACCTGGTTGTTGTGGACCGGATAGTCCCAAATATAAAAGTTTTTAATGCCCAGCTTGCGCGCCATGAAACGCCCGAGGATCTCGTCTTCAATGATAAAATCGACCCGTTTTTTTGCCAACATCTCAATGCGCTGAGGGCTGCCGGAAATGCCCACCAATAGATGGCCAAAACTGGGGTTTTCGGCAAGGTTTTTGAGTTCCTCACCATAATAAGAACCTATGCTCAGGCCTATACGATAGCCCAGCCGCAACAAGGCTTTTAAGTCTATGGCCATGCGCGGCTGGCGCAATGAAAAAAGTCGCATTTTCTCCCAGCGATAGGGCGCTGAAAACACCCCCAACTCTGCGCGTTCCCGTACGTAACTGACCATCAATAACGCATCGACCGTTCCTTTACCCAGCTGATCTAAACTGCGGGCAGAGGTAGGCAGGCGCAAAAATCGTGGACACATATTCAGCTGTGCGAACACCTTACGGGCTATCTCCACATCCAACCCATACGCCCCGCGCTCATCAACGGCTGTCAGCGGCGGCCAGTCAGCAACAACGCCAATTTTAACTTCGCCGGTACACGATTGCTGTGCACTGACTTGTGAACCATAAAAAAAAGCACCGGCAATAAAAAAACACCACATTCTGAGATACAACCTGATACCAACCACTCTCACCTGCTTATTCTCTGACCTGTATCTTTTAGTTATAGCCATTATCGCGTCAGTTTTAAATCAAAGATGTCAGATTGGCCACCTTATTGGTCAAATGTAATATTATTGTTATATAAAATTAACATGGACACGTTTAAATACGGCCCAAAAATGATAATTAGAGTATTTACTTATGAGTCTATCCCGTCGCGATTTCTTTAAAACCAGCCTAATGCTGTCAACCGTTCCGCTTACTTTAGGGCTGAGCGGCTGTACTTTTTCTCAGAGCCCGTTCAGCCATGGCGTTGCCAGTGGCGATCCACTGGATGATCGGGTGATCTTATGGACCCGAATTACCATTCCACCTGAAGTGCAACAGCGGGTCGATATAAATACACTCAGTGCCAAAGTACTCTGGCAGGTTTCTACAGATCCACAATTTTCAGCGCTGGTTGCTGAGGGCTATGAGATCACCGACGGACAACGCGACTTTACCGTTAAGGTCGATGCAACCGGGCTTGCACCTAATACCCGGTATTTTTATCGCTTTATCATTGATGAGCTGGATGAGCCAATTATCTCGCCAACAGGCCGTACAAAAACGCTGCCAGCCTACGAGGTCAGCCAGGTAAAACTCGCCATGACGTCCTGCTCGCACTTTAGCTATGGCTACTTTAATGTGTATGCACGTATCGCCGAAATTGATGATCTGGATGCGGTGCTGCACCTTGGTGATTACCTGTACGAATACGGCAACAAAGATGTGTATCGCAACCCGTTCTTATGGAATCGTAAAGTTCAGCCCGCCCACGAAATGGTGACCCTGGATGACTATCGGGTTCGTCATGCCTGTTATAAAACTGACGAAGACTTGCAAACCCTGCATCAGACCCACCCGATGATCTGTATCTGGGATGACCACGAATTCACCAACGATACCTGGTCGGGCGGGGCAGAGAACCACAATGACGGTGAGGGCGACTGGCATACCCGTAAAGCGGCTGCTATTAAAGCCTATTATGAATGGATGCCGATCCGTGAACCCAGCGATAACAACCGGGAACGATCTTACCGCCGCTTCCAGTTTGGATCTTTGCTGGATCTGAATATGCTCGACACCCGCCTGATCGGCCGTGATCAGCAAGTTGAGATCAAAAATCCTGCCCGACTTGATGAATCGCGAACTTTACTGGGTTATGCGCAGGAGCAATGGTTATACGACAACCTGTTTGAGGCTAAGCAAAATGGCGTGCAGTGGAAATTATTGGGTCAGCAAGTGCAGATGATGCAAATTCAGATGCTGGGTAAACCAATTAATGGTGATGCCTGGGACGGTTACCCGGCCGCACGTCATCGCCTGTTAGACTTTATCGAACAAAACCAGATAGATAACGTAGTGTTCTTAACTGGTGACGTACACTCTTCCTGGGCCGCAAACATCTGTAAAAACCCCTATGACTGGCACGAATACAATCGCTTCACCCACGAAGGGGCCATCGCGGTAGAAATCGTGACTTCTTCGGTGACATCACCCTCGATCCCGGTACCAGGTTTGCAGCAGTTGGTAGGTGATGTTGGTAAAATACTGATCCCGGAGAATCCTCACATCCGTTATGTCGATCTGGCCAATCGCGGTTTTGTGACCCTGGAAATCACTCAGGATGAACTGAATGCCAGCTGGCATCATGTGCCATTCGTCGGCTTTAAGAATGACCAGTCGCACATTGGCAAACGTTTTACCGTTGAGGCAGGCAAAGCCAAACTGGTTTAATAACAAACACACGTGGCACTTTTGCATCACCTGGTCGCATCAGCGCCACGTTTTAGCCTTACCCGGCTCAACACCTGAGTCATACCCTAACAAGCGACGCATGCTTAATGGCCCATCTACTGGTATTGCAGTGTATTCAAGTAGATCCCGCATCGAGTACGGAATGACAGGTTGTGTTTGCTAGTTTGTGCGTTACTCGCTTAATTCCGTTCGTTTACTAAACGGCAACTATGTCTTTAGTTAGACTTTATTAAACCTCTGGCAAATTTATATTTTCACTCTCCCGGCTTTGCCTCCGTCATCCTGGCCTTGAGCCGGTAACCACTGGCAGCAAAACGGTGGCTGACCTGAGCAAAGATCCATAGCAAACAACTAAAAATAAAAGCCATTAAATATCAAAAACATAAAATAAACCTCAAACTTTATTCAAAAAACTTCCTTGAAAAGTATTGGCCCCGGCCATAGATAGATTTGTGAGGACGCCGATAGGGTCCCAAACCGAACTAAGACTTTGTTTTAAAAGCCTTTATTTAAGTAATGTTAGAGTTAGAAACCCGCTATTTACTGGTTTATTGTAAAGAGTAAATGGCTTAATTATCGCTTTATGAGGATACGATTATGCGTACAGTAGATTTATCACCCCTTTACCGTTCATTCATCGGTTTCGATCACCTTGCATCTATGATGGATGCGGCGCAGCGTAGCAGCGAAAAACAGCCCAGCTACCCGCCTTACAACATCGAAGCGTTAGCTGAAGACAAGTACCAAATTACCATGGCGGTGGCCGGCTTTACGGAGCAGGAGTTGTCGCTGGAGTCGGAAAACAACACGCTGAGCGTCAAGGGCGAGAAGCAAAATAAAGAAGACAAAACCGACCGAAAATTTATTCACCAGGGCATTGCCGAGCGCAACTTTGAGCGCAAATTCCAGCTGGGCGACCATGTAAAAGTGATTGGTGCTTCGCTTGAAAACGGTTTGTTATTAATTGACCTGGAACGCGAAGTACCGGAAGCGTTAAAGCCAAGAAAAATTGAAATTGGCACCGGTAAGCTGATTGAGGGCTGATGCCTTAAGAGTAGTAACTACTCACTCCCTTTTCCTTGTATTACATTGTTGAATTCCCACCAGCCGTCCGAAAGGGCGGCTTTTTTATGCTTATGACACCTCGTAACGCCAAATCGGTAAAAGTCAGCCCGACATGCGGCTTTTTCAATTCTAAAACCAATCCAGAGTAGCACCCAAATTAATGCAGCCCTGGCCATCACCGAATAAACGCCAATATTCACCCGCTTTTTTGGGGCCATTCGGATCCATAACACTTCGAGTATAACTGCTTATAAATACGGTAAATTCATACTATAAAACCCATCCCATGGCGCATTTCTGTTGCTATTTTGATGTAGGACATAGTCAGGGTAGATACCCGGAACTTAGATTGATTTTTGCGTAGGGAGTTGTGAAGCTGACGACCACTAAGATCACGTCAGCAAGCCTTTAACCATCCAGAACACTATTTTCAAGCCTACGAGCTCTATGACCAAATAAAACGTTATAAATTATCAGAATCAATAAGTAAGTTAAGAGAGATGATACTCACTCATCTAAAAGTCAGTAAAAACCTCTCGATGACTCACTACACTTCATTCGACGTGGGTCAGGCCATTTTACTGGAGAAAAGCCCCTTCAGACTGGGACATATTAACGCAGTCAACGACCCCAATGAGGGGAAGTTGCTATAGCAAGAATTAGGCTACGAGCCGGAAGAGGGCAACCCGGTGTTTATTGGCTGCTTTTTACCGGACAGCGACAGCCTGAATATGTGGCGCTTCTACAGTAAAAACCATTTTAATGACGATGCCTGTGGCTGCGCCATTACTTTTAATACAGAAGGCTTTTTTGACTATCGTTTAATGGCTGAGCAGAACAACCACACAGAGCAAGAGCGACGAAAACCTTCATTTGCCAATACTGGCCGGTCGCCTCAGGAAAGCGCTGCATTCTATCGGGTTATGTATCTAAAAGATAATTTTAAACTACTGGGTCAGGGTGCAACCAAGTTGCAATCTTACTTCAAAGATCTCAAAAAAGAAGTCGATAAGTTTGTCGGCAAGAACCCAACACCCGAAAAGCTACAAACGCTTGCCTGGCTGCTCGGCCCATTGCCTTATTTATTAAAAGACGCCAACTACAAAGATGAACGAGAACACAGGGTGATCGTCACACACTTAGACTATGGCGCAAAAGAGATCCAAAGTGCAGCTCCTGATTTTGCTCAGGGCACTGCCCCGCGTTTATATCTGGAGCTACACAGAGACGATCATCTGGCCCCTATTGAGTATGTCACGCTTGGTCCTAAAGCGCCTAACAAAGAGATGATGGCACCGTACTGGCGCCACCAATTAGCCAGCAGATTTTCTGCAAAACTGGATATTCGCCCCTCGCGCTGCGCTTATAAGTAGTACAAGATCTTCTAGGTGGTTGCTGTTGGGCGTTTTGCCGTTTCCGCAACCAACAACAGGCCACTGGCGACGGCGGCTGGCAGCCAAATGGCCAGACGCGCCCTGAGTACCGCAGGCTCCATACCCTGACGACGAGCGCTGTTTGCCAGTGCCTGTTCAAACGAGGTCGCCTGATTGCAGTGACTTAACAGATCTGCCTGCCAGTGAGTCAAAGGTTGAGTGGTCAGCTGGCCGTTTTGCTGGGTCAGAGCTATGTAACGGGTTTCTCTGGCTGGCATGGCAGGCGATTCGCCGCCTTTCGTTTGGCGATTTTCCAGCTGAGACAGCAGCGGGAATATGTCGTATTCACTCATCAGCAAACGCACACAATCAGGCACCATAATGTTCAGTGATGCACCGCCGCCCAGCAGTTCGAACTCGTTCAATGCGAACTCAGCTGGTGGCATTTGCTCTGACCCTTTGGCAGCCAGCACTTCGGCTTTGGCACGTTCAAAACGGCCCAGCTCCACATACACCTCAAACAGCGCACTTTGGCTGGTGTTAAATTTACCTTGCGGCCAGGAATTAGCCAAAAACCGTACAAACGCTTTGCCCAAAGTATGAAAGGTCAAAGCCTTAGATGGTAAAGCCATCACGCATTCCTTAGCGAACACGTCAAAAACATCTTCGCCCATCAAGGCACACAGCAAACTAAATTCACCTTTCAGACACGCCTTCAACCGCTTTACATGCGCTGCGGAATACGTTTTCTGCTGATGCTCTTCGGCTAAATGAGACGCTGCTTTAGCGCCTTGTTTTAAAGACAGGTCAGATGTGAGGCACTTTTGTGACACATCACCATGAGAATTTGAAACATGAGACAACCAGTACTGCAACTGGCTGAGCTCCGGGGTTGAGTACGTCATTTTGCTACCGGTTTTAAACTATGTGCTAGGTCTGAGTGTTGATGCATTTCTCATACCACGAGCGTATAAAATAGCACCAATATTCACTAACCCATAACTATCAAAGGGTTCTGGTCTTTGCGTCTCTTTTTCTTAAAGTTCAAGCCAGTAAAACGGCGGGTTATTGGCGCTTGATATCAGTCACACCGATACGCCAGACGTCAAAATAAGCTGGTGGCGCTAAAGAAGAATCGGAAGGAAAAAGTCACGGCAATGACTTTGACAGGCAGCAATAAAAAAACCGGATCAGCGACGTCGTTCAATCTCGCATAAATCAGACGCGTGCGCATCGCACGCTTGTTGCTGCTTTGATTGAGGCACAGAAGTATCAGCACTCAGCTTGCGCTCAGCGTCTATATCAATGCCATTTGCCAGGCAGGCCTCTTTGTAAGCCTGGCGTTCTTGTGCGTTAACCACACCGTTGGACATAGCCAGTGCCAAACCACCAGCCAGTTCGAGTTCGTGAAACACCAGATTACTGGCAGCACGCGGCGCCATTTTGATACTGGTAGATTCTTTGTACACACCACAATACTCATCAAAACTCACCTCGGTATGCGGCACAAAAACACAGCCCGACAAAAACACAGCACTAATTCCTGCAAAGGTATATTTCCCTGACAGCATAGTCATCATCATCCGTATTTATCTCTTTCAGGTAAGAGTATGCACTGCACTAAAATAATACAATGGGTTATAACATAAATCTGACGCAATCTTACATCTGCTGACATTTTACCGGGCAACAGAGCGTAAAGCCCCTTTACACTCTGTTACCCAAACCAGCCATATATCCTACTGAGCAAGTTGCTTATATTGACGTCGATACGCGTGTAACAGAGGTTCAGTGTAACCATTCGGTTGTGCCTTGCCGTCAAGCACTAACGCCAGAGCAGCTGAAAACGCCAGGTTATCCGTCATATTGTCGCCACTCATAGGCACGTAGTGAGGATCATGACTATTTTGCTCATCAACAATTGTCGCCATACGTACAAACGTGCGCTTAACCTGTTCTTCGGTGCAAATGCCATGATGCAGCCAGTTTGCAATGTGCTGACTGGAAATACGCAGAGTCGCTCTGTCTTCCATCAGGCCGATGTGATTAATGTCAGGGACTTTAGAACAGCCAATGCCCTGCTCAATCCAGCGCACCACATAACCCAGAATGCCCTGCGCATTGTTGTCTAGCTCAGTCTGAATATCCTCTTCGCTTAACTGGCGCTCGCCCAGCAATGGCGGTGTAAGCAAGTCGTCCAGGCTCGCCATCTGGCGCTGTGCAATTTGCTGTTGTAATGTGGCCACCTTCACATCGTGATAGTGCATCGCATGCAAAGTGGCAGCTGTGGGTGAGGGCACCCAGGCGGTATTCGCGCCGGACTTAGGATGAGCCAGCTTTTGCTCCATCATCAGCGCCATTTTGTCAGGCATCGGCCACATACCTTTGCCTATTTGCGCCTTACCGGCAAACCCTGATGCCAGACCTATATCTACGTTGCGGTCCTCATAGGCTGCTATCCAGGGTTGTGCTTTTATTTCGCCTTTAGGCAATACCGGACCTGCGAGCATCGAAGTGTGAATTTCGTCGCCGGTTCTGTCTAAAAACCCGGTATTGATAAACACCACACGGGATTGTGCTGCATTGATGCAGGCCTGCAAATTAACCGAAGTACGGCGCTCCTCATCCATGATCCCCATTTTCAGGGTATTAGCGGGCAAACCCAACAACTCTTCAACGGCATCGAACAGCTCACCGGTTAAGGCAACTTCTTCGGGGCCATGCATTTTGGGTTTAACGATATTGACACTTTGCGCACTGGAGTTTTTCAGTACACCATCGCCGTGCAGATCATGCAGTGCTGCTGTTGCGGTGATCACCGCGTCGACCATGCCCTCAAAGACTTCTTCACCTTGCTCATCTAAAATCGCAGGCGTGGTCATCAGGTGACCCACGTTACGCACAAACATCATCGCCCGGCCTTTGAGCGTAAGCGATCCCCCATCAGGCGTCAGGTATGTTTTATCTGCGTTTAGCGAGCGCACAACGGATTGACCACCCTTTACAAACTCCTCTTTGAGCGTGCCCTGCATCAGGCCCAGCCAGTTGCGGTAAACCTGCACTTTATCTTCGGCGTCTACCGCGGCCACGGAATCTTCACAATCCATAATGGTAGTCAGGGCCGATTCCAGAATAATGTCTTTGATCCCGGCCTTGTCAGCCTCTCCGATCGGATCCTGAGGATCGATCAAGATCTCAAAATGCAGATCATTATGCTTAAACAACAGTGCCGTCGGATTCTGTGGCTGTCCGTTATATCCGACAAACTGTGCGGGCTCCGTCAACTTAACCTGACTGGAGTCATTGAGCGTGATGATCAGCTCACCCTGGACCACTGCGTAGTTGGTACTTTCAATATGAGAGCCATGCGCAAGCGGCAACATACGATCCAGCAACTGACGGCCATAAGCCATTACTTTAAAACCGCGTACCGGGTTGTATGCACTCGCGCGCTCGGCGCCATCTTCTTCGGATAGCACATCGGTACCGTAAAGCGCATCGTATAGAGAGCCCCAGCGGGCATTTGCCGCATTCAATGCAAAGCGTGCATTACTCACAGGCACCACCAGCTGTGGACCCGCGATACGGGCTATTTCGGGTTCAACCTGCGCAGTGGTAATGCTTTGTGCTTCAATTGCAGGCACCAGATAGCCTATTTTAGTCAGAAATGTCCGATATTTTTCAGCATTCCAGCCAGGGTTGGATAAATGGTAGTCATCAATTTGCTTTTGCAAGCTATCGCGCTTTTCCAGCAGTGCACGGTTTTTGGGGGTGAGCGTACGAATAATATTGGCAAAGCCAGACCAGAAGTCGTCTGCGTTAATCCGGGTGCCAGGCAATAGCGCCTGATCGACAAAGTCAAACAGACGCGAATCGATGCGTAAACCGGCCTGTAAAATATGAGAGCTCATGTGAGTGATCCTTGATCGGGTTTGAACGGGTCACTTTAAAATAAGCCAAATTCGGTAAAAACAAACCCCTTTTACCATTCACAATAAATATACTGGCAATAACAACTATAAATTTAAAAAATTTCACTGGTCGGTCTAGTGTTTATTTAAACGCCAGCAAGCACTCTCACATTCGCAACCTGGCGAACATACATAAACCAGTTAGCTTAAACCCGTTCGAAGGAATTTTGTTATGAGCAGTTATACCTCTCAAATTGATCGTCTTACAACACTATGCCAGTCTCAGGGCAGTGCATGGCAAGGTATTAACCCTGAATTTGCAACCCGCATGCATTTACAAAACCGCTTTAAAACGGGTCTGGATATCGCTAAATATACCGCAAAAATCATGCGCGAAGACATGGCAGCTTATGACGCAGACAGCAGCCAGTATACGCAGTCTCTGGGCTGCTGGCATGGCTTTACTGCTCAACAAATGATGATGGCCATCAAACGTCACAATAAAACCACTAAGCGCTCTTATGTATACCTGAGTGGCTGGATGGTCGCCGCGCTTCGCTCTGAGTTCGGTCCGCTGCCAGATCAGAGTATGCATGAAAAAACCGCGGTGCCTAAACTGATTGAAGAGATCTACACCTTCTTAAAGCAAGCCGATGCACGTGAACTCGACCATCTCTATAAAGCACTGGATGAGGCCAAAGCACAGGGCGGTGATGTACAGGCAATCACAGCACAAATCGATAATTTTGAAACCCATGTGGTGCCTATCATTGCAGATATCGATGCTGGTTTTGGTAACGAAGAAGCCACTTACCTGCTGGCCAAACAAATGATTGAAGCAGGTGCCTGTGCCATCCAGATTGAGAACCAGGTATCGGATGCCAAACAGTGTGGTCACCAGGCAGGTAAAGTCACAGTACCTCATGAAGACTTCCTGGCAAAAATTAATGCGGTACGTTATGCCTTCCTCGAGCTGGGCGTAGAAGATGGTATTATTGTCGCCCGCACTGATTCTTTAGGTGCCAGTCTGACTCAGAAAATTCCGGTCTCGAAAACGCCTGGCGATCTGGCGAGCCAGTACAATGCGTTTCTGGATACCACAGTGATCTCAAGCGCAGCCGACCTTGAAGAAGGAGATATGGTGATTAAGCAGGAAGGTGAACTGCGTAAGCCGGTGCGTCTCGACAATGGCCTGTACCAATTCAAAGAAGGCACCGAAAAAGACCGCGTGGTACTTGATTGCGTTACCAGCTTACAATCAGGCGCCGATCTGTTGTGGATTGAAACCGAAAAGCCCAATGTAGAGCAAATTGCTGAGCTGGTTAACCGCGTGCGTGAACAAGTACCGAACGCCAAACTGGTTTATAACAATTCGCCGTCATTCAACTGGACCCTGAAATTCCGTGAACAGGTTTATGCAGAATGGCAGGCACAGGGTAAAGACTTGTCTGCTTATCCGGATCCCAGCCAAGATCCTAAAGCGTTAATGGCACCAGAGCTGGATCAGTCAGAACTGGCAGCGGAAGCGGATACAAAAGTACGTACCTTCCAGCGTGATGGGGCTGCTCAGGCAGGTATTTTCCACCACCTGATCACTTTACCTACGTATCACACAGCGGCACTGAGTACCGACATTCTTGCAGAAGGCTATTTTGGCGACCTGGGTATGCTTGCATACGTCCGCGATGTTCAAAGACAAGAGATCCGCCGCGAACAGGCGTCAGTGAAGCATCAGGATCTGGCAGGCTCTAATATAGGTGATACGCACAAAGAGTACTTCAGCGGTGAGAATGCGCTGAAAGCCGGTGGCGAAGCCAACACCATGAACCAGTTTTAATTGTCATAAAGTTCCTTAATCAAGCAAGGGCCTTCGGGCCCTTTTTTAGATCACGTTTTTACCAGCTTGGGGGCGTCATGGTTGCCTATGCACCCAACTCCCCACACCGAGTGTCAATGCTCAGCGAGCTGAGTTCTATTATTATCAGCCGGATAAATGACGGATCAACATTTTACCTGCGCGGGCAATCGAGATCAGAATTTTATCAGCAGAGCGTTATTTGGAAGTTTTATCGAACGGGAATAACGAAGAAGCAGGCTATGCCCCCTGTTTTAGTCAAAAAATAGGAAAAAACAGTACCTTTTTAGCTGAAAAATTCGACTAGACGCAATAATAAATACGTCTCAGGCCACATTTTTACTAACTCCGGTGTCCATAAATCAAATTTTTACTAAGTCAGCCTCAAGATAAAACAAAATTTTACTAACTAGACAAACAACAAATCATCTTTTTACCAACTCAGCAAACTGTAAACCCCCTTTACAACTCCATATTTGACCCACAATTATTTCATACTCTGAATAAAGTCTTATGTGCCACTAAAAAATTATGAAAAAAATACTGCTTCAATCAGCTTTTGCGTTACTCAGTATAGTCTCTGTGAATGCTCAGGCTACTAGCTCGACAATTACCTTGCCGGAAATAAAAAAGCTTGAACTATCAGGCAACTACGAGCAGGCACTGAGCAGTCTGACCCCATTTTACAATCACTCGGATCACCTGCAGCAATTAAATGCACGCTTTGTTGAAGCGAAAATCTATCGCAAACAGGGCAAACACCAGCAAGCCATTGATGCGCTGGGCAGGCTATCAGAAAAGTTTCAGCTGGATATCGATAATCAGTTTCAGCTTTATAAAGAGCTGGGGATCAATTACCGACGCATGGGTAAGCTGGATGAAGCTGAAACTAACTACAAACAGGCATTAAATACAGCTAAAGCCATGAATAATAGTGACTTAATAGGTCAAAGTTATTCAAACTTAGGCACCTTGTATGACTATAAGAACGAATTGGCAAAGGCTATGCAGTTCCAGCTCAAGGCCAGAGATGCACTTAAAGGCAGCCAGCTCCACGGGGTAGTCGCAAACAACTTTTATAATCTGGGTGATATGGCAATACGCTTCAATGACCTGGAGCAAGCTGAATTTTTTTTTACCAAAGCCCTGATAGCAGATAAGAAAGCAGGTGAATTAAGTCATATTGCCGGCACGGCACTGAGACTGGCTCAGGTTACAGCGAAACGAAAAAACTACTTACAGGCAGTTGAAAAAGCCACCGAAGCAATTGAACTATTGGAACAAATCCCGGCCAATGTCAGTCTGGCTCGTGCCCATCAGCTGATCAGTGGCGCTTATCTGAAGCTGGAAAAAGGCGAGAAAGCCGAAGAGCACGCAAAGTTATCAATGCACTACGCCTCTCAAAGTGATGATCAGATCCAGAATTTTCACGCACATGTGACTATGGCCAGAGCCTACTTATACTTGCAAAAATCTAAGCTCGCACGTCCACACTACGAGTGGCTGACACGCTTTATGGACGAAGAAGAAGAGAATTCCTACACATCTCAGCTTTACTACAACCTGAAAGCCAAGTTTGACTTTCAACAAGGTCGCCACCAGGAAGCGTATGAAGCCCTGAGTCAGGCAAATACTTTTTTTGCTCAAACGATTGAAAAAGCCAACTCAGAGCAAGCACTTACCCACAAGCGCACCATAGATACTGTGATGCAGCAGCAACGCCTGGATGACTCAGAACACCACCGTAAGCTGACGGAAAGCCTGTTGCGCAATGCGCAGCTCATGCAGCGTATGTGGCTATTTGTTGCCCTGACCTGCTTATTATTGGGTATTTTGATCAGTTATATCTTATACAGTAAAAATAAGACCGCACGCCTGAAAGCCAACCTGTATCAGCAAAACCTCAAACAAAAAGATCAAATGCTGGCCGACATTTCTCACGAACTCAGAACCCCGTTGAGTGTACTCAAACTGCATATTGAGGCTTTGGAATATAACCTGCTTGATGACGATACCCTGGCATATAGTAAAATCAATGAGAAAATATCCCAGCTTAATCACCTGATCTCAGACGTTTATCAACTTTCTCAGGCTGATAACCAGGCCATGGTTGTCAACAACCAACCTTATTGCACCCGAACACTTGCCGACAGTTACTGTTATGACATTAAGCGACTGGTGAAAAGCAATGGGCTGCATTTTAGTGCCGATATTTCGATCCCCACAGATGCCAGTGTATTAATAGACAAACCCAAACTGGACAGAGTCATAGATAACCTGGCAAAAAATGCCTGCCTGTACACAGACAAACCAGGCCAGGTACGAGTAAAAATCCGACAAAACTGCGAAGGGTTGATCATTCAGCTGGAAGACTCATCGCCAGGCGTATCAGACAATGAGAAACCGCGCTTATTCGAACGCTTATACCGGGTAGAAAGCTCGCGAAGTCGTGCAACAGGTGGGTCAGGCCTTGGGCTATCCTTATGTAAAAGCCTGGTGGAATCCATGTCAGGTGAAATTGAACTCAGGGATAGCAGACTAGGGGGTCTATCTATTCGGGTGACATTGCGTCAAGTAACGTCTGAGTTACCTGCTAAAAAGCACAGTAACAGTCAGGTAAATGTTTGATCTCGTGATAATTCAGGTCGTCAGATACCTGACGACCCGACCTTGTAGGGATCTAATTTAACTGACCGACAGCAACAAGCCTCAGCTTGCCATTAACTTTGACAAATGTCGCACCAGAGTAGTAACTCTGTCCATTATCGATATTGAGTGGATTGTTAAGGTACATATGCTGACCACCAACAAACTAAGCCCCCCGGTGCGCCGCTATCAGCTCAGAGACTGGCTGTGAACTGGCTCTCAGGGTTAAATCCTGAAAGGCCACCTGTGCGGACTGACCCGTTACATAAACAACCGCGGTTGAATAACCTACAGCAAAATACAACACCACTTGTGCATTTAACGCAGCACGGATCACTACGCCACCAGACGTAGTGTTGCCAGTACGAGTAGTGCGGCTTAAGATCGTTTTTCCGTTACACATCAGTAAAGCGGGTCGGCCAAATTGACTGGCAGTCATTAGATGGACGTGATGATGTATTGTAAATACCTTCGGCAAGTTCTATGGTTTGCTGATGCAGAATGACATCAGGCAGCTTGCGGAGTCGCAAAGGGCGTCCATTGATCCATCATTATTATCACTGCCCGTGAGTGTGTTCACATACCAAACTTTCTCACCTTCCGTTACCGAAGGCGAAGTTTTGCTAGGAACAACAACCTCCCCAGAGCTTGCAGACACAGCGCCAGAGGCTCCAGCCCTACAAGTCCAGCCGACGCGATGAAGCGACGACGACTAAAATCATTATTATCGTTCATTAGTTCCCTCAATTACATTATGTAGAGTCGTACAGAATACAGCCTGACGTTTAAGGGAAAGGCACACCATCCGCATACAAGTGTTTGTTTTAATTTGTTACCAGGCGGCAATAGTGCCTGTAATATTTAAGCGCAAACAGCACACGGTCGATAATCGTCATCAAAAAAGCTGGTGCTTATTTCTTATCCACCACATAAACCAATCTATTTAATCTTTTCTTAACTGCTCCGATCAGAGAGAACAAAAGATGGCCTCCATTTTCTTTCCACAATGATTGGTTTTAATAAGCAATATACACGGGAGGAATAGTCTATGACACAGCGTACTATGAAACACAATGAATGGGTAAAAATTGTTGAATCCAGACATCGTCAAAAAAAGCAAAACACGACAGTAAAAACCACATTACCGATCTGGTCTATGTTACTGGGTGGCTTTATCATTCTTTCTGCTGCATGGTCTTATTTTGTTGATAGCTCATCTGAAGAAGTTCAGATCGCAGCGATTGATTCAAGCGCCCAAAAACGTATTACGCGCTACTTTTCTAAGCAGTTCATGATGGGCAGCTGGAAATTCAATAATATTGATTTTAAAAGCGGCGAGCTAAATGTATTCATTCAGATCCCAACCAAACTGGCGATGTCTGAAAGTGAAGTTAAAGAATATATCCGCAACTCATTATGCCCTGCTGCTAACAGTCGAGTATGGCAAGATGTGCAAAATAACGACATGTATATTTATTTATATACAGATATGCCTCGCAGGGGTAAATACGCTTTGTGTAATAGCTGATCATACGCAAATAACAAGGGGCCTGATGGCCCCTTTTTATTGTCTTAAATATCAGGTTAACGTCGATTATCAACTCAAAAATAAAGCCATATAATTACAGCTGTATTGAAAGACACTCTATATCAACAGAACGTGTTCCCAGACAAAAACAAAGGCAACAAGTGGAAAAGTTGAACAGAAATAGCGCTTAAGACTGGACGCATTACACAGCTTATTAAATTACCTGATACTGAAAGTGCTATCTGCTTATTTAACGATAAACGTTGATAGCCTGAACTTTCGGGTAACTCGTTCCAAAGCCCGAAAAGCAACCGTTTCCGTATATCGCAACATTTTTACCGGCCATAAACGCGGCAAGTAACGTTGAATAATGCCTCTTTCCACCTTCCGTACTGGTATCTATCCAGACAATTTGTTTTTGAGCACAGCCTATGCTGTTGGCATCGTTTGCTGAAAAATAAACCCTCACTCCCATGGGCTCTGAATTTATAAAGTCGACACGTGCACTTCTATCTTTTGTTACCCATCCCGCAGCTGACAGCGCGTTAAAACTGGTTGCAGCCAATAAAGCGCCAAAAATTACTTTTTTCAAAATTGTCCCTTATTTACATTATCAATAAAAACCAGCAAGAAGAATACCGAAACCATGATAGGTACGCAAAATTAAAGCTGCTGTTGTCACTTTATTGTCTATTACTCCAACTCAAGCTTTGCTTTTTCAGTTAACTCGCTCGGTAGCTCGCGAGACACTGAAACACCCAGTTCTTTAAACTCCGAAGCCTGTTTAATCAAATTCCCTTTTCCGCTGTAGAGCTGAGCCATTGCTTTATCGTACCCTTCACGAGCCTTATCAAGCTGTTTTCCAACCCCTTCTAAACTATGCAAAAACGCATTCAGTTTGCTATAAAATTTTTCTGCTCGCAAGGCCAGCTCTTTACTGTGTTTACTCTGTTCTTCAAAACGCCATAACTGTTTGACGATATTCAGACTCGTCAGTAAAGTCGTCGGGGTAGCAATCAGCACTTTATTCTCTAACGCATATTGATATAAATCGGGTGCATACTTGATGGCTTCAACAAAAGCAGATTCAACCGGAATAAACATAATGACCACTTCTGGCGAGTTCAAACCCGGCAATCGTTCATAAGATTTATCCCCAAGCTCTTTAACCCGGGCTTTCACCGCTTCAACATGTGCCACAATGGCCTGATTGGCGTCGCTATCTCGCTCTGCGTTTACATAACGGGTATAAGCATTCAAAGACGTTTTAGCGTCGACAACCAAATGACGCTGTTGTGGAAGGTAAACAATCACATCGGGACGATATTTACCTTCTTCGGTAGAAAAACTCACTTCGCGCTGATAGTCATTGCCCGGGCGCAAACCTGCGCTGTCCAGTACGTTCTCTAACATCAGTTCGCCCCAGTTACCCTGGGTTTTCTTTTGTCCCTGGAGCGCATTGGTGAGTTTACTAGCCTGCTCGGTAATGGCCTGATTGTTTGCCTGCAAGTGCAATAACTCGGTACGTAACGCCGCTCTTTGTTTCAGCTCTTCGCTATGAATAGCCTCCATTTTATCCCGAAAGCCTTTGAGCTCTCCCTGAACGGGTTGTAATAACTGAGAAATTTTGTCCTGACTGTGGCGAGCAAACTTTTCACTTTTATCTTCAAAAATCTGTGTGGCCAGGTTTTCGAACTCCTGTTTAAGAACTAACTTAGACTGCTCCAGCTGTGCCAGCTGCGCATCAAAAGACTGCTGTTTCTGTACCAGCGTGGTTTTGACATCAGTTAGTTCAAGCTCAAGGCGATGGGCATATGCTTGAGTATCCTGCGCCATGTCTTCAGCTTTTTGCCAGCGCGTCTGTAATTCGTTGGCCTGGCTTTGTTTTTCAGCCAGTCTTGCTTGAAGCTGCTGGCAGTCACCGTGTAGTTGCCAGTGTTGAGTCTGTGCCTGTTTTAGCTCATCACTGCGCAGCACGAGCTGCGCCTGTAACTGCTCGTTTTGCATCTCGAGCTGTTGCCGGCATGTCGCACTTCTTTGCCGAATCAAAAAAAAGAGCGGAGCAAAAATACATGAAGCAAGTACAGCACCTGTACCAAGTAAAGTAAAAATATGAGCGGGAGAGAGGGAGACTAAACTAGACCAAAACATAGGCATTCTCTTGATGTGACTATGCTTAGATAATATCAATTACACAGCCTAAATGCCTATTATATTGTGTTTTTCCAGAAATTAGTTTTGACAAGATGCGGCGCATGCGCGCCGTCATTTATGCATCGAGCTGTTGCTCATTGAAGCGATAGCCTGCGCCATAAACTGACTCAACTATCTTGGGCGAACAATCGATTTGCTTTATCTTTTTTCGAATATTTTTAATGTGGCTATCGATAACGCGATCGGAGATATCAAAGTTATCAGGCTGAATATGGTCCAGGATCTGCTGACGCGAAAACACCCGGTTCGGAGACTGGTACAACATAGCAAAGACATCAAACTCAACTTTAGTCAGAGACAATGTGTTACCTTTGATAGCCACAATAAGCTGTTCAACATCGACCACGATTGCGGCTTCCTGAGAGGCGCTAGGAGCGCCCTGACAACGACGTAGTATCGCTTTGATGCGCATGACGAGCTCAGCGGCACTGAATGGCTTACAGACGTAATCATCGGCACCAAACTCCAACCCTTTCAAACGGTCAGCCTCAGATACCTTAGCTGTGAGCATGACGATAGGAACCATAGAAAACTCGCGGATCTGTCGCATGCATTCAACACCATCCTGATTTGGCAGCATGATATCCATTAGAATGGCTTCAGGGTTATTTGCTCTCACCCAGTCGACCACCAGAGCACCATCAGCAATATGAGAAATTTCGAATCCAGAAGCTTTAAAAAACAGCATTACCTGCTCTGCAATATCGTAATCATCCTCAACGATAAGAATATGGTGCTTTGAAGTCATTTAGCCTCTCGATTTAGCCTTAAGTTGTGAAAGCTGCCTTTTAACCTGACCTTTTAATTTATCCGACAGTGTTTCGTCAAACAGCAGCATGGTCAGAATACTCGCCAGATCTTCTGAACTGGCTACCTCATTCAGTAGATCATAATCACACTGTGACTGAGGTTCAATAAAGTTTAACTGTGAAATTGTATTTTCGTAGCACAACATAGCTCGCCCCTTGAGTCCATCACGTCCTAATTCGCCAATATGGTCATTAAAGTAAAACAATGTGGATCAAATATGGAACAGCTAAAAAATGCACAAAAAAAAAGCCGGTTAACTGTTAACCGGCTCGATACAATACTTGTATTTAATAGGGGGAAATCAACAATATGCTTACTACACACTAGGCGTTAACAACAAGCATAATGATAGACCTCACCGGGTTCTAAAAAGTTCAGAAAAAAATTAGTTTTTTATCATTTCGAGCATTTGCGCTTCATTGAACTGGGTCAAATTCACTCCTGCATCGGCAAATAATGCATCGACCAGCGCCTGCTTGTCTTTTTGCATTTGATAGACCTTCTGCTCAATCGAGTTAGCAATGATCAGCTTGTAGACGAATACAGGCTTATCCTGGCCAATTCGATAGGCTCTGTCTGTTGCCTGATTCTCAACGGCGGGGTTCCACCAGGGATCAAAATGGATCACTGTGTCAGCCTGGGTCAGATTCAAACCCGTTCCACCCGCTTTAAGGCTGATCAGAAAAACATCGACCTCTCCTTCAGTGAACTTTGCAATCACCTTGTCCCGCTGGCGCGTTTGCCCCGTAAGCATGGTGAATGGGATATTTAACCCATCGCAATGGCTGGCTATCATATCGAGTACACTGGTGAACTGGCTGAAAATAATCACCTTACGACCTTCTTCGAGGAAGATCGGTAAGTGACTAGACAACCAATCAAACTTAGCGCTGTTAAATGCCCGCGTTTTGTCCACCAGACTAGGATGGCAACAAATCTGACGTAGCTTTAACAAGGCATCCAAAAAGGCCAGCTTGCTACGCTCAACACCCTGCTCTTTGAATAAATCAAGCAGGCTTGATTCAACCTTAGCCTGAACCTGGTTATACATGTCTGCCTGATCACCGCTGAATTCAAGCTTCTTAACCAACTCCGTTTTCGCTGGTAGCTCCCGTACAACCTCTGACTTGGTTCGACGCAGAATAAAAGGCGCAATCAAAGACTGTAACTCTTTAGCGCGCCGGGTATCGTTTTCTTTCTCAATGGGGTGCTGAAAATAATGCTTAAACTGTTGTTTTGTACCCAGTACATCAGGCATTACAAAATCGAGCAGCGATTTAAGTTCAAGCAAATTATTCTCTACAGGAGTACCACTTAGGCACAACTTAAATTCCGCTGATAGCTGTTTAACACACTTGGAAATTTGCGCAGTCTCATTTTTGATGTACTGCGCTTCGTCGAGCACAATAGAGTCAAACTCCAGCTCGGAATAGTGCGCCAGGTCGCGTTTTAGTAAAGGGTAAGTGGTAATGATAAACCGTGCATTAGCCACCTGATTGAGTTGCTTGTCACGCTGAGCACCATGAACCGTCAACAAGGGAAGATGTGGCGCAAAGCGGCGGAATTCGTTCTGCCAGTTCCCAACCAGACTGGTTGGGCACACTATCAAAGATGGCTTTGTCACCAGAGTGTTATGCTGGGAAATGAAATAAGCGATCACCTGAAGGGTTTTACCCAGGCCCATGTCGTCGGCGAGGATCCCGCCCAGCTGATGACGGTTCAGGAATCTTAGCCAATCCACTCCCTGCACCTGATAATCACGTAGCGTGAAATGTTCACCCGTACTGGATACGCCCATAGCATCCGCGGCGTCCGGTTTACTTAGCTCTTCCAGATAATCTAGCAGGCGAGGGTCGTCAGAAACACTTTCAACTGCTCCAAGATCAAATAACTTACTAGCATAGGAGAGCGGGAACTTGAACTGCGAGCTTGAAAGATAATAACTAAACCGGGCTTTAAGATGCAATAACTCATCATACACCGCCTTTGGGATAGCGTAGAATTGCTCTGCGATGTTTATGTACTGGTATACATTGGCCAGAGAATTCACTTCATGAGACGGTACTTTATCCCAATCAAGCGTAACCAGCTTATCATCAAACA
Organism: Pseudoalteromonas rubra; assembly: GCF_001482385.1. Classification (NCBI taxonomy): domain Bacteria; kingdom Pseudomonadati; phylum Pseudomonadota; class Gammaproteobacteria; order Alteromonadales; family Pseudoalteromonadaceae; genus Pseudoalteromonas; species Pseudoalteromonas rubra. Next base: position 753,963 of record NZ_CP013612.1, on the reverse strand, counting down.
ACACACGACCAATGACATGATGTTTTTTATCCCGCTTAAGTACCAGGGTAACTTTAGGAGTTAATACCGGACGACCACCTTGTAGCTCGTCAACCTGCCATAGCTTGCTTTGCAAGTAAGGGCGGACTTCGCTATTGAACCAATGATATGTCACATCATCATCATGCGGCAGTACAAAGTGATTTTGCTGTGCGGAAAACCCAAGCCCATTTAGCATTTTTTCACAACGATTAAGTTGTTTGGCTTTTGAGTGACGGCCTTCTTTATCGAGTAGGGACAATGCCAGTTTCAAAGGGGCGCCAGGCTCTATGCTTAACTTAGCCACCAACTTATCTTTGTTCACCAAATGCTCGTGTCCCTGAGGCGGTGGGACTATGTTATCGGCAAAAACATCCTGAAAGCGTTTTATCACCGCTTCAATCTTCGTCGCGTTGATAAGTGGCATGGTATGCAGATGCGCAATCTCCTGAGCACTTAACTCAGATTCAATCCGGCCTAACACCATATTCTCAGTGTCAAGATAAACAGGGGGATCTGTTTTAATCAGTTGCCATTGCTCCACTCCGGTTAAATAACTGGTGAGCCGATATTCATCTCGCTCCTGTTCCCAGCCAAATTCCAGATGCTGCTTATGACCAAATGCAAGAGGCTTGCGACTGCTCTGATAAAAACAACGTTTGCTCTGCACCAACTGTTGTAAAGCAGAAAAGCCCCAACTCCCGGAAAGTTCAAAGTGGCCGGGTGTATTTTGCGAACGGATCCAGGAAAATAGCCTGAAATCGCTCTCTAATATATCTTTTGGCGGCACTTGGCTATTAAGTTGATGCTCCGTTAATGCACGACCCAACGGATATACTCCATCTGGCTTTTGCGGTGTGGTTTTAGGATTAACCAGTAACTCATTACCACGTGATTCAAGCACGAATAGCAATACATTGGTCACGTCCAGATCATTGACCTGTTGCAATTGAGCCAGCTCATTAAACCAATCGTTGACCAAGTAGGATTCACCGAAGCCACCGGAATGTTCGATTTTTAGTTTAAGCAACACCGCTGCGATATGACGGCACTTTGGATTATTTGAACAAGTACATTGTGCCTCAACGGATGGGGTGCCTTTAACTTGATCAATCTTGATATGCTGAGTAAAGGTGTTACCAAAGTTGCCCATGACCTGGGCATCTATTTTCGTAAAATCTTCAGAGTGCTCCAAAAAGCAGATCTGCTCGTCGTGCAAATACTGTTTAGCCTTGCTTAACAAGGCAGCATTAAAATACTGTTTGAGAAATCGCTCTGACAAAGGAAACTGAGTCGACTGTTCCTGCTTAATTTCCTCAAATAGTGCTAGAAGTTGCTCTTTAGATAACTGCGAAGACATTCGTTTACAATAAAAAAGACGTAAAAGAGCAGTATATGAAATTACGTATTTGAGCTAAAGGGAAAAATGGCGATAAATTGGGAAAAAATGACTGGTTGGATGACAACTGACGTGGGAAAGTACGAAAAACGGCCGATAAATCCGGCCGTTAGTGATTAATTAAAACTTGCGAGTAATTTCTCTAATTGCTCCAGGCGCTTTTCTGTCATGACGCGATCATCTATTTTTACCGTAATGGCGCCACTTTTAATGTTCTTTTGCACTTTGACATAGTCATTTTCGAGTAATGCGATATTTCTGGCTTCAGCCTTAGAAAAGGTCGTCAGATAGTTAGTGAGCAATACCGCACGCTTCTCGTCACTTACCGGATCTGCGGTGAGTTGCTCAGGATTGTATTCAGCCACTTTCTGTTTAAACGCATCGTTATGATCCTGGATCGCAGCAATTAGCTTTTTAGCGGCTTCCCGACCTAAATGGTTTGCTGTCGGATACAGGCCCACTACGTCAACAGGGATCTGCTCATAAGCTTTTAAAGAATCTGCAATGGCTGTGTGTGATAAGCCTTCGATTGCCGCAATTTCACGATATGAGCCTTTTTTTCCTTGCTGGATAAGAGCCTGCTTTGTCTGAGAAAAAGCTTTGCCCTGCTCCCATAAACTAGGCGCAATATACTGGTCTGAAGACACAGACAGTACTTTTGCGTCTTCATCAGTGAAATCCGCAGAAGTCAAAATTACATAATCAGCGTCACCTAATAAACAGGCTTTTCTACGCCTGGAACCCGATAAAACCTCATGCACAGGACCTTTTTCCCAACACAAAGCAGGATGCAAATTGCGCTTATCAGATTTGATCGCAGGTAAAATATCAGCAACTGAACGTTCATTCAGTAATGTTTGGTCACGTCGGTTATCACCATAAACCCGGGTGCTCTGAGTGATCTCATTATGTTTGATCACCTTACAGATCAAAGTGATCGTTCTATTTGGATCGCTAGGAGCCGGCATTGTGATCACATCGCCTACTTTGGCCTGATCTAAAAGATCATCCAGGCTACTTCCTTCAACGGGTGTTGCAAATGGGTCGATACGAGTGTCGTTTTTACGTTTTCTAGCCATGAAATAGTTTACCTGCTTACTGATCGAGTGATGACTGAGTTGAAGGCCAATTTGAACGGATCAACATTTCGAGTTCATCAACCACGTCTTTAATATTTTCTTGAGATTTGATCAACGACTCACGACTTGCCAATGAATCTGACGTTTTTTGATCGAATATTGTATTAAACGAAGAAGAGCTCGCCGTAATCGCAGAGCTGTGGTTAATCGGATAACTCATTACCTGACGGCCAAAGGCGCTGCGTACGTCTTTGACTATGTCTCGTTGAGAATGGTTACCTTTCACATAGTTAGTTACCAGGAATTGCATAAAGTCCCAGCCTTCATGTCCGAGTGCTGCCACCGTATGGTAAATTTCGCCCAGTCGCTTGAGGTATTTATTATTTGCATCAAAATCGACTGCTTCTGGGTGTACAGGTATTAGCATCGCTGTAGACGCCATCAATGCGTTGTAGAACATGAAATTAAGAGAAGGGGCTGTATCTATCAGGATAATATCAAATTGCTCTGAAACTGGCTCTATGACCTTTTCCTTTAACCTATGGTAGTGACGGGTTTGAGCATAGCTTGAGGACTCTTTTAGTTCAGTGGCTGTCTCATGCTCAAAATAAAAATCGTCCATTCCTGATGGTAATACACGAATATTTGGTATATGTGTTTCTCTGAAAGCATCGGAAACTAATTGATCCCATGTTTCACCTTCATCAAGTTCAATACAATCCCGCATTAGATCACCGACAGTAATCGGTTCTGGATCTTGTGAAGGAAAAAAGCTCGATGATGATCCTTGAGGATCCAAATCAATGATCCCAATGCGATAACGTTTAATATTCGTTGTTGCAAGCGCTGCTGCAATATTTACGAGGCTAGTAGTCTTCCCACACCCACCTTTTAAACTATTGATTACAATAACCTGAAGTTTGTCTTCAGATTTTCTATGATCAGCCTGGATCCCTAAAATTTCAGCCATTGAGAAGATATTTGCTAATGTATAGGCATAATGACCGTTTGCGCCTTTTTGAATTGCGAGATGGTCGAAGTCACCTTGATCATGGCGTCTTTTTAGTGTTCTGTTATTTACACCAAGTAAGTCTGCCGCTGCTTTTTGTGTATAGGTGCGAAGTTCTTTATCTTCACTTTTTAGGTGCGCACGATAATGTTGAATTCGACCTTCAAGGGATTTTTCAGCGACTTCAGCGGTTGCTTTCAGCAGCCGGTACGTAGAGAGCGCGTTGCTATTGATAGACATACGTTATTTCCTTCAAAAGATGGTTATTATTATAATGTCCATTACTTTTGCAGTAAACATAAAAAAACAAAGACATCTATATTGATAGTTTGCTTAAAGAATAAATAAATAAGATTAGAATTGGTTAGATCTTTAGGTATTAAAGGCTAAGAGACTTACCATAAATCCTATCTAATTGTTTTTATTGAATATATACCGAGTTGATTGGATCAAGATAATACTTAGTTAAGATCAGATCTTTGAGTACTCGTAGATCGTGTTTTTACCAACCTGCTTCATAAAAACTATTGTTATCACAGCTTATACACAGCGTTATCCACTTTTTAAGGTGCATAGATCTATATTTTACTAAGTTATTTCATAGAGTTATACACTTTTATAGGATCCCTCAGATGTTTTAATTGATATAGATCAGATCTCTACTTGGAATAGATCGGATCCTTACTAGCTGCATAGTGTTTTATCCACAACTACTAAGAGATAAGGCCATATTTGCCGGAATTGAACATGAAACCGAGGGGTACTAAGGGGATTTAGAGCGACAGTTAGTATAATATGGATCTCAAGTTATGCATCAGTTAGTAAAAAATTGATCTCATCTTGGTTTTTTTGCCTAGATCACTTTTTTACTAACTTAAACAATTAACTTTTGATCGTGAATGTGTTGTCATTAACTGTCACAGAATTCTGGAAGTAATAAAATGAGCCGCAAGGTAAACATCTCCGTTGATAATTTACCTGATTCCCTTAGAGGTCAGATCCATGGTGTTGAAAGTGCAACTGATAATGAAAGTTTAGCGCTGTTCACTGATAACAAAGATGTACGTGTTTCGCTGGAAAGTCCTAACCATGGTTTGCGAGCTTACTCTAACACCTTTAATCACTACGATCTTTGGGGGCGCTTTGTCCGCTCTGGTTACAAAAAATTACCTCTAGAAGAGGCTCCAAAGAAAACAATTATTTCCAGGCGTATTTCTGAAAAGGTCGATGGCATACTGTATGACGGTGAATTAAAAATCACTCCTGCGGTTGTGAGTAGTAAAAAAGATGGCGAAGAAGCTGAGTTCTTAGTCTGGCCATCGGACAGAGAAGAGAAGGTTGAACGGGCATTAATTCGTCTTGCTTCGAAAGGTAAGATAGTCAAAATAAATTTTAAGTCCGGTATTCAATATGCGGTAATTTTTTCCATGAATGAGTTGGCCCAAGAGCTAAAAGCTGTAGGTCAATCAATGCCTTACCCACAGATCAAAGAGTCATTAGAGGCGCTTCAAGGGTCTAAACTTTCGTTCAAATATCGGGCTACGGATACTAAAAGTACAGATATTGATGACTCTTTTTACGAGTCAAATATGAACTTTTTGTCTTCTTTGCATTTTAGTGGAAAGAAAGGTCAGGGCGGAAATGTAAAATGTGTAGCCTGTCTGAATGCTTTCGTTCATAACATGATCGATAATTTGGAATATAAAGGCTACTACTTCAACAGCGCACAAGAGCTTAAACGTGGTCTATCACGTTGGATGATGCTACGCCTATATCATTTGTGGAGATATGCAGCGCCTGGTAAAACGTACCATTTTCGACTTTTATCTATTATGGAAAAGTATGGTTCTATCTATCCAGATGATGAAATAACCGACAATAAATTGAAAGCTTTACGTAGAGATATGACTACAACGATGAAAGACCTAATCGAAAAAGGGGCGATATCTGAGTACCATATTTCAAATGTAAAAGATGATAAAAGCGGCAAAATCATCGATTATGTGTACGAAATGCATCCATCAGCACAGTTCTGTGATGAGATATTAGCATTAAATAAACATAATAAGCGTATTGAAATTCAAGGTGGTAAGCGCATTGTTGAAAATGCAGAAATCATCGATGAAGATACCCTTGAAGAAATAGTTAAAAAATAGCCTGTAGATAAAGTAAGCTTCTAGCTAGGCTTGATCTATAAAGAACGCTTGATTATGTTAAATAGAGAGGTTTTGTTTTATATTTATACAATTCCCTCAAAAGATTGTACACAATGTATCATTTTTCTGCTTATCAAAAGGTTTTTTTGATTAAACATATTAAACTGTGTCTATTTTTCATTCTAATCAATAGAAAAGTTTGTAGGCAGTATAGTATTTTTACTAGTTTATGATGTGTTCTTTCGTGGTTGCTGGATATCCCTTTGCTTTTGTTAGCATGGGACTGAATCCGGCGAAAATGAGCACCACTATTTAGGCTTTTTTGACAGGACCAACAACCTTTGTATCTTGGGTAACTTTTAGGTGGGAGTAAGCTGCAGGGGGTGAGTTGAAAAGAATTACATTACTCATAAATATGATGTGTTCCTTTAAGGTCGCTGGATATCCTTAGTCAGGCCGCAAGGAACCGTAGCCGGTGAGAATGACAGTCACTATTTTGGTTCTTTGACAGGACCAACAACCTTTGTATCTTGGGTAACTTTTAGGCGGGAGGAAGCTGCAGGGGGTGAGTTGAAAAGAATTACATTACTCATAAATATGATGTGTTCTTTTAAGGTTGCTGGATATCCATAGTCAGGCTAAAAGGAACCGTAGCCGGTGAGAATGACAGTCACTATTTTGGTTCTTTGACAGGACCAACAACCTTTGTATCTTGGGTAACTTTTAGGCGGGAGGAAGCTGCAGGGGTGAGTTGAAAAGAATTACATTACTCATAAATATGATGTGTTCTTTTAAGGTTGCTGGATATCCTTAGTCAGGCCGCAAGGAACCGTAGCCGGTGAGAATGACAGTCACTATTTTGGTTCTTTGACAGGACCAACAACCTTTGTATCTTGGGTAACTTTTAGGTGGGAGGAAGCTGCAGGGGGTGAGTTGAAAAGAACTACATTACTCATAAATATGATGTGTTCTTTTAAGGTTGCTGGATATCCTTAGTCAGGCCGCAAGGAACCGTAGCCGGTGAGAATGACAGTCACTATTTTGGTTCTTTGACAGGACCAACAACCTTTGTATCTTGGGTAACTTTTAGGTGGGAGGAAGCTGCAGGGGTGAGTTGAAAAGAATTACATTACTCATAAATATGATGTGTTCCTTTAAGGTTGCTGGATATCCTTAGTCAGGCCGCAAGGAACCGTAGCCGGTGAGAATGACAGTCACTATTTTGGTTCTTTGACAGGATCAACAGCCTTTGTATCTTGGGTAACTTTTAGGTGGGAGGAAGCTGGAGGGGGTGCGTTGAAAAGAATTACATTACTCAACTCTATGATGTGTTCTTAAAAAGTTGCTGGATATCCTTAGCCAGGCCGCAAGGGACTGAATTCGGCGAAATTGACCATCACTGCTTTGGCTTTTCCGATAGGACCAACAACCTTTGTATCTTGGGTAACTCTTAGGCGGGAGAAAGCTGCAGGGGGCGTGTTTAAAAGAACTGCATTACTCAACTCTATGATGTGTTCTTTTAAGGTTGCTGGATATCCATAGTCAGGCTACAAGGAACCGTAGCCGGTGAGATTGACAGTCACTATTTTGGTTATTTGACAGGATCAACAACCTTTGTATCTTGGGTAACTCTTAGGCGGGAGAAAGCTGCAGGGGGCGTGTTTAAAAGAACTGCATTACTCAACTCTATGATGTGTTCTTTTAAGGTTGCTGGATATCCATAGTCAGGCTACAAGGAACCGTAGCCGGTGAGATTGACAGTCACTATTTTGGTTATTTGACAGGATCAACAGTCCTTGTATCTTGGGTAACTTTTAGATGGGAAGGAGCTGGAGGGGGTGCGTTGAAAAGAATTACATTACTCAACTCTATGATGTGTTCTTAAAAAGTTGCTGGATATCCTTAGCCAGGCTGCAAGGGACTGAATTCGGCGAAATTGACCATCACTGCTTTGGCTTTTCTGATAGGACCAACAACCTTTGTATCTTGGGTAACTCTTAGGCGGGAGGAAGCTGCAGGGGGCGTGTTTAAAAGAACTGCATTACTCATTTATATGATGTGTTCTTTTAAGGTTGCTGGATATCCATAGTCAGGCTACAAGGAACCGTAGCCGGTGAGATTGACAGTCACTATTTTGGTTATTTGACAGGATCAACAGTCCTTGTATCTTGGGTTACTTTTAGACGGGAAGAAGCTGCAGGGGGCGTGTTGAAAAGAATTACATTACTCAAATCTATGATGTGTTCCTAAAAGGTTGCTGGATATCCTTAGCCAGGCCGCAAGGAACCGTAGCCTGTGAGAATGACAGTCACTATTTTGGTTCTTTGACAGGATCAATAATTTGTAGGGGGCGCGTTGAAAAAAATTATATTACTCAAATATATGATGTGTTCCTGAAAGGTTGCTGGATATCCTTAGCCATGCCGCAAGGGACTGAATCCGGCGAAATTGACCATCACTGCTTTGACTTTTCTGATAGGATCACTAGTCTGTACCTTGGCTAATTTCTAGGAGGGAGTAAGGTGGAGGGGTACGCGTTAAGATTGTTCTAGCTACTTATTCCTATGATGTGTTCTTTGTGGGCTGGATATCCCTTGCTAGGCGAAGGGGACGGAACCTCGTGACAATGAGCATCACTGTATTGGCTTTTCTGTTAGGACCAACAGTTCGTATCTTGGCTAATTTTTAGGAGGGAGCAAGGTGCAGGGGTATGCGTTAAGAATGTACTTGTTACATATTTATATGATGTGTTCTTTAGGTGGCGAAACCTGGCGAGATTGACTGTCACTATTTTGGTTTTTTGGCAGGATCAACAGCCCTTGTATCTTGGGTAACTTTTAGGAAGGAGAAACGTACAGGGGTAAATGCGGTGAAAACAGGTATGTTGTTTCCAATAGTGATGTGTTTTATTTAGTAGTTGCTTATCTATGTGCGGCATTAATAACCATGAAATGTCATCCGGTGTGAGAAATTTGTGTATTGATAAGTGGCTATTTCAAACTTGTATTAGCAAGTACTTACTTAAAAGCTTGATTCCATTAGTTCGACTTCTAAAGTTGAATAGTATCCTGTACGGATCAAACTCATCTATGCAAGGCCAAGTTATTGTTGTTAATGTAGTAAAGAACGAGCACATTTCACACTAAATGCCACAAGTAAGTTTGCACTTACATACATGAAAAAGAGGTATGTGTTTGCCTACAAGCGTATTGGATTATACTTTTATATTACTGTAAATATCTAATCAAAAGATAATAATTATACTGAATCTATCTATAAAAATCACACCTTGCCAACACAGTTAACCAAAGCGATCTTTATCGAACTGAGATAAATTTTTATTTTTTTCAAAACACTCTAACTACTGATTACGTTATCCAGATGATCACAATGAAGTGCTCAGCTCTTATACAGAATTAAAATAAAGTTAACTATTAATCGTTTCCAAATAGATTCTTTCTATCAGATAATTGTATTCCTTTTTTCTGGGATCGTTGCTGTCACGACTATAGTTTTTTAAATCCCCAATCTTAGTTTCGTTTTGAGGGTTTAGCAAAACAAAAGGTAATGCGCCGCTAACGTGATATCTATTTTTGGCGCTAAAACGGACATTTACTTCCGGGCTAACTCTTGTAGGACGTCTGATCCTCAACTTTGCAGAATCAGGGAGGCTGGAAACTCTAACACGTTCTTGCTCTACAATTGACTGCCAATTATTTTGATCAATTGCTCTTGGGTTCGTGTACTGGGAAGACCTTTGAAGTATATCTAGAGCAGCTTTTTTTGAAAGTGTTTTGGTAGAATGTTTGGTCATCCAGGTGAATCGAACTGAATAGGGAACAGCTTCCTCGAAATGTATTTTTCTATATGCAGCGAGTGTGACTAAACTGGGAACGGCACTGTGCACAGCTTCAAATCTTGCATCGTTATTTGTAATTTCGAGAATCAGTTCTTTGAAGGCATCCTTTGCTAAATTTATTTCAACCAATCTATTCCGTATCTCATTTTTGGGATCATTAACCAGAAGTATCCCGGGATGTCTTGTGAGAACTTTGCCACTTTCTTTTTTATCAAGAAAAAGATCTTTATAAGAAGAGATGCTGTGGTTGGATGCATCCTGGCCTGTTAATTTTTCCACATGGATACTATCTGGTGCCGAGAGCTCGTCTTTTTTTTGTACTGGAGGCAATTTGAAATAGTAAGCTTGTGTCACGTCTGCTTGTTTAATTTCTTCACAAAATAAAGAGATTTGCTCAAAAAGGTAATCAAAATGAGAGCGTATAGAAAGCTTGCTTTTCATAATTTAGAGCCTGATTTTTAGGATAGATGAGCATTATACACTTTGTTAGTAGAAAACTTAATGAACATGTGATTTTGGCATGCGTTTTTCTAGTTTTACTAATTTGTTGAAGTTACATGGTTAAAATCTATATGTGTGATGTGTTCCTTTTTTATAATAAACATAATTGGTCACTTAAGCAATATTAGTCCATCTTTATTACCTCTCATCTATGTCCATCATTTAACACTAATTCGACTAGCTAAATTTTGTCCAAGTAGTACAGGGAGTAAGGTTAATATATGAATTGGCAGATACTTAGCTTGAGATATATATCTGGTTTTATAGTAAGGGGAAGTATAGATACATAAAAATATGATTGTGATGTATCTAAGTAGAAACTTTACTGAGATATTGTAATGAGCAAAACACTGTATTTTAAGTTTAGTTATTCTTAACGATATAGAAATTATTGAGTTTACGAGTTCTCTATATTTTTCAACAGTTTCAATAATAATCAAAATACTGATAAAAGGCTTTCTCATTAAATGTTACGTAGGTAAAACTTTAAGCAAAGCTAAAATTTTTAACGTTGTACCGTATTCGTCGTTGTTGTTTAACTTTATATGGTGTTTTTTCTTAGAACATCAGACTAACTTAACCTTAAACGATCAGATTTCAAATGCATAAGCCGAGGTTGAACTTTTAAAACAAGCGTACCACCAACTAGAGCTATTATAACAAAGCTCTCATCGCGATAAGCAACACTGAACTTTTTCTGAGACGCAATTGAACAGTGTAAAGCACACGGCACCACTCCTGTAAAGGGCGAAAAAATTAATTCTCCAAGCTCTGGCAGTTCCCTTCTGACCTTCGTCCTGTGAATTACAGGTATTGAATTGTAGTTGATAGTATCGGTTAAGAGCCTTCGAAAACGGCGCGTGCTATGTAAGCACGAATAAATGCCGTAACTGAGGAAGGGAATATCTGGTCAACAACGTAAACTCGTAGGCGCTGAGTTGCCAAAAATTTCTGTCGCGGATTCAGGAGTTCCTGGTGTCTTAACGATTGAATCAATGTATAGCGAGATTAGCTCTATTAAACCTGATGGTTTTTACTGGAGTAAGCGGCCAAAAATCTATAAAAACAGCTACTTGATTTTAGCACTACATTGAAGCGATGGCCATAGAGAAGCTACTCAATAGTATGGCTTTTTATACCAGATAAAAAGCTGACAATAGCAGTGTTATCAGTAGCTATCTGGATTTGACGAGTAAGGCCGCAAATTTCCGTCATTTGTCTTATGCATATGCTCCTAGTATTAATCATATAGCACTACTTTTTTATAGCTTACTAATCTTGGAGACCTATCAGAAAGTAATGCATATTTAACATAATTACAATGTTCTATTTTTGGTGTCGGATATTTCCGAGGTTAAGAACAAAGGAGATGAAAACTAAGCTTTCTGGAGGCTTGTTTTTTAAATATGTAGTTGCTGAGCAACAATTATCTTTCCTTTGGGTATGATGTGTTCTTAGTATTTTGAATTATCCTTTAAATTCTTCGAAAGATCCTTGAAGCATCAGCGTCTATAAGGTACCTTGCCCTTGAGGTAACTAATGAGGAATGAGGAAAAAATATGAAGCCTTGGAGTCCAGATAGCTGGAGAGATCACCCGATAGTTCAGCAACCTGAATACCCGGATAAAATTGAACTAGAGTCAGTAGAGAAGCAAATTAATGCTGCTCCACCTTTGGTGTTTGCTGAGGAAACACGTAGCCTTTATAAAAGCCTGGCGGACGTATGTGAAGGTAAAGCCTTCTTACTACAAGGTGGCGATTGTGCAGAGTCCTTTGCTGACTTTAGCGCCACTAATATCAGAGACACGTTTAAAACACTCTTACAGATGGCGGTCGTTCTTACATATGGCGGAAAATGCCCGGTTGTCAAAATAGCAAGAATGGCTGGTCAATATGCTAAGCCACGGTCTTCAGATTTTGAGACTATCAATGGCGTTGCTTTACCGTCATACCGCGGTGACATCGTCAATAGCTTCGAATTTACAGAAGAAGCGCGTATACCAGATCCTAAAAGATTGCTGACTGCATACCATCACAGCGCATCTACACTGAACCTGTTGCGAGCATTTGCACAAGGCGGTCTTGCGGATTTGCATCAAGTTAGCCGTTGGAATATGAGCTTCGTTGCAGCGAACCCAATGAAAGAAAAGTTTCAACAGCTCGCAAACCGGATCCAGGAAGCTTTAGAGTTTATGGAAGTATGTGGCATCGATGCGACCGTCGCGCCAAGCCTTAAAGAAACGCATTTATATACGTCTCACGAAGCGTTGCTGTTAGGGTATGAACAGGCACTTACTCGCCGTGATCACCTCAGTGGCGATTGGTACGATTGTTCAGCGCATTTCGTCTGGATTGGTGAAAGAACAAGGCAGCTAGACCACGCACATATCGAGTTTTTCAGAGGTATTAAGAATCCGATTGGCGTGAAGGTAGGCCCAGGTATGAAACCAGACGAGCTTATCCAACTTATCGACGCGCTTAACCCTGAGAATATCCCAGGTCGATTGACCTTAATAACTCGAATGGGTGCAGACATCTTGCCCGAAAAACTACCAGCACTGGTCAGAAAAGTTCAAGAAGAAGGTCGTAAGGTGGTCTGGAGTTCAGATCCTATGCATGGCAATACAGAAAAAGCCAGCACTGGATACAAAACTCGTAGCTTTAATAATATACTGCGTGAAATCAGTCAGTTCTTCGCAGTACACAAGTCAGAGGGCTCTTATCCGGGTGGTGTGCACCTGGAAATGACAGGCCAGCACGTTACTGAGTGTATTGGCGGTGCTTACGGTCTTTCAGACGAGGACTTAGCTCAACGCTACCGCACCCAGTGTGATCCGCGCTTGAATGCAGATCAAGTCCTCGAACTAGGTTTCCTGGTCGCAGACTTACTTAAAGACGCAAGAAATCGCGTCTAAATCAATAAGAAAGGCCCTAAGGGGCCTTTTGTGTTAGCACTTACGTCTTTCCAAGTTTGTTTCTGACATGATCTTTGCAGAAATTTCTTCAACAGAAAACTTTGTTGAATTAAGGTAGGGTATCCTATGCTTTTTAAACAACATCTCTACTTCCCTCACTTCAATTCTGCATTGTCTAATAGAAGCGTAACGTGAATTGGCCATACGCTCTTGCCTAATTGCTGATAGACGTTCAGGGTCGATCGTTAATCCAAATATTTTGTGTTTAAACGGCATGAGACACCTAGGTAGGGCGCCTTTTTCAAGGTCATCTTCGGTCATTGGATAATTCGCGGCTTTAATGCCATATTGTAATGCAAGATAAAGACTAGTCGGTGTTTTTCCACTACGACTCACCCCAACCAATATGATATCTGCTTTCTCATAATCTTTTACATTTGCGCCATCGTCATTTGCAAGAGCATAATTGACTGCATCAATTCTGAAGTCGTAAGTGGCTTCGTGAATGCTGTGTGTTCTGTGGATTTTTGGCACAGGTGCTACTTTCAACTCTCTTTTTACTATCTCACTTGAATAAGAGAGAAAGTCATAGCAAACACCGTCAGATGTCAAAATAATGTCAGACAATATAGGGTTTACAAAAGTGAAAAATACCAGCGGTTTTTCACCACTCGTTATGGCAGTCTCGTTAATTAAGTCTTTGATCTTTTCAGCTTTATCAACCGTTTCAACAAATGGAATAGTTTTATGATTAAAGTCCACAGGAAACATGGATAGGGTAGCATGACCGAACACTTCTGATGTAATCGCCGTCCCGTCTGATATATAAAATGCAGTTCTCATTTTAACCTTTAAATTACTTTTTTAGTATTTTTTCGCGTCGCGGTTTACGTCGCTATGCTTTAAGTTGTAGAATGCCTTTGACCTATAGGAAGGTCAATTTTTCTCTCACATTAAATACAATTTGTTTTGGAGACAGTTCCGTGCAAGACTACGTTCTCTGGTATCAAGAGTTAGGTATGCAAGACGTACCTAGAGTTGGTGGTAAAAATGCTTCTCTGGGTGAAATGATATCTAACCTTGCCAATGCTGGTGTACAAGTACCCGGTGGATTCGCGACGACGGCAGACGCCTTTAATGAATTCCTTGAGCAATCAGGGCTCAATGAAAAGATTCACACCATTCTAGATACTCTCGATGTTGACGACGTCAACGAACTTGCCAAAGTCGGCGCCCAAATCAGACAATGGGTAATCGACACACCATTCCAGTCAGAATTAGACCAAGCTATTCGTGAAGCTTACGCGTCGCTCCACGGTGATGAAAACAACGATGTCTCCTTCGCAGTGCGTTCTTCAGCCACCGCAGAAGATATGCCAGACGCATCTTTTGCCGGACAGCAAGAAACTTTCCTGAACGTAAAAGGCATAGACGCAGTGATGGTTGCCATCAAACACGTGTTTGCATCTCTGTTTAACGATCGCGCTATTTCTTATCGAGTTCACCAGGGTTACGACCACCGGGGTGTTGCGCTTTCTGCCGGTATTCAACGCATGGTCCGCTCTGACAAGGCATCTTCAGGTGTTATGTTCACCATTGATACAGAATCAGGTTTTGAAGATGTAGTATTTGTCACTTCGAGCTATGGCCTTGGTGAAATGGTAGTACAGGGTGCTGTGAACCCGGATGAATTTTATGTCCATAAACCAACTTTGGCTAAAGGCCTACCAGCAGTTGTCAGACGTAATATTGGTTCCAAAGCAATTCAAATGGTGTATTCAAACGACGAATCTCACGGCAAGCAAGTTGAGATCGTTGATATGGAGCCAGAACTATCTAAACGATTCTCCATCACAGATAGCGAAGTAGAAGAACTTGCTAAGCAAGCTGTGATCATTGAAAAGCACTATGGCCGTCCAATGGACATTGAATGGGCTAAAGATGGCAACGATGGTAAGCTTTATATCGTACAGGCTCGTCCAGAAACTGTGCGTTCTAATGAAGACGCCAACGTTATGGAACGCTATCAGCTTAAAGAAAAGTCAAACGTAGTTTGCGAAGGTCGCGCAATTGGCCATAAAATTGGTAGCGGTGTAGTACGTGTACTTAACTCAATCGATGAAATGGATAAAGTTGAGCAGGGCGACATCCTTGTGACAGATATGACAGACCCTGATTGGGAACCTATCATGAAGCGCGCCGCTGCGATCGTTACTAATCGTGGTGGACGTACTTGTCATGCTGCAATTATTGCTCGTGAGTTGGGTATTCCTGCTGTAGTAGGTTGTGGTAACGCAACGGATACCATCAAGCATGGAGACGAAGTAACCGTTTCCTGTGCAGAGGGTGATACAGGTTACATCTACCAGGGTAAGCTAGACTTTGAAGTCATTTCATCACGCATTGACTCAATGCCTGAAATTCCGATGAAGATAATGATGAACGTGGGCAATCCAGACCGCGCATTCGACTTCGCTAAACTGCCACATGCAGGTATTGGTCTTGCTCGTCTAGAATTCATCATTAACCGTATGATTGGTGTGCACCCCAAAGCACTTATTAACTTTGATACGCAGCCGGCAGATCTTCAAGCTGAAATTAAAGATATCATTGCAGGATATGAGTCTCCAGTCGAATTCTATATCGCCAAACTGGTCGAAGGTATTTCTACGCTTGGTGCAGCGTTTGCTCCAGAACGAGTTATTGTTCGTATGTCTGACTTCAAGTCAAACGAGTACGCGAACTTAGTTGGCGGTCAACAATACGAGCCGGAAGAAGAAAACCCAATGATTGGTTTCCGCGGTGCATCACGCTACATTTCGGAAGATTTCCGTGAATGTTTCGCGCTTGAATGTGAAGCAATCAAGCGCGTTCGTAACGGAATGGGTCTGGACAACGTCGAGATTATGATTCCGTTCGTACGTACACTTGAAGAAGCGGCTCAGGTTATTCAGCTTCTTGAAGAACACGGCCTTAAGCGTGGCGAAAATGGCCTGAAAGTAATCATGATGTGTGAATTACCTTCAAATGCACTTTTGGCTGAAGAATTCCTTGAATATTTTGATGGATTCTCAATCGGTTCAAATGACCTTACTCAGTTAACTTTGGGCCTAGACCGAGATTCAGGTCTGATTGCACACTTGTTCGATGAGCGTAACCCGGCTATCAAAAAGCTGCTTTCTATGGCTATTCAGACTGCCAAAGCAAAAGGCAAATACGTTGGTATTTGTGGCCAGGGTCCGTCGGATCATGAAGACTTTGCAGCTTGGTTGGTCGACCAGGGTATCGACTCTGTATCACTTAACCCTGACACAGTGCTTGAAACCTGGCTATACCTTGCAGAGCAAAATAAAGCTTAATAGAATTAGTTAGTTAAGAGGCCTGTCTTTGCAGGCCTTTTTGTTTTCAGATTACCTTAATCTTTTATCCAGTTGCACGCACATTGCCTTAAATCCAACCTGCGCTTTTTTCAAGTAATCCCTAGCCCAAGAGTAATTAAACGACAAACAAAGTAGGCCGGCTAACAAAAAAACAATGGAAGGGCCTGGCACAACAACAAATAGTAAAGCTAACAAGGCACAAACTACAGCTAACACATTCAAAAGTAACTTATTCATACCAACCTCGTGGGTTATATAGTTAACTACAAGCGTACTTCATATTCCAAATACAATCTTTTTCTAAATGTAACAAAACGAAAAATTCCGGATTTGTAATGGCACTCAACATGATACAATGCTGTCAAAGCAATAATTTATTACCGTCATGATTGCCGAAATTACCCAGCAGGATTCTGCCACTACATTACTAATTGACTACATCAAAAAAATCACAGGCCAGGGCTTTAGCGGAGATACCGATACAAGTTACGCAACTAGGATAGTCACTGCCACTGATAACAGTATTTATCAAGAAATTCCCCAGGCTGTTATCTATCCACGTAATTCGAAGGATGTACAGGTTGCGATGCAAGTTGCATCACTGGACCCTTTTCTTTCTCTAAGTTTCGGCCCTCGAGGCGGTGGTACAGGTACCAATGGCCAGTCACTTACACCCGGTATCGTTGTTGATTTATCTCGTTACATGCGCGAGATTCTTGAGATCAACGAAGAAGAGGGCTGGGTAAAAGTTCAAACCGGCGTAATCAAAGATCAGCTCAATGATTTTCTAAGACCGTATGGCTTCTTTTTTGCGCCCGATCTATCCACCAGTAACCGCGCAACCATAGGTGGAATGATAAATACAGATGCTTCTGGACAGGGTTCGCTTGTTTATGGGAAAACGAGTGATCACGTACTTGAGCTCAAGACAATCCTTGTCGATGGTACGGAGCTCAATACCAGCAAGCTTGAAGTTAAAAAAGCACAGATACTCGCTGAACAAACTAATCGGGTTGGTGAAATCTATAATGTAGTTCTAAATAGCTGCAAAGAAAACCGAGAGCTCGTACTGGAGAAATTTCCCAGGCTCAATCGATTTTTAACCGGCTACGATTTGGAAAACGTTTTCGACGATCAAATGACAACCTTCGATCTGAGTCGAGTGATCACAGGTTCTGAGGGATCACTTGGTATTGTCACTGAAGCCAAGTTAAATGTAACTCGTATTCAGCCGTTTAAAACACTTATCAATATTAAATACGATTCGTTCGAGTCCGCACTCAGAAATTCACCATTTTTAGTCGCTGCGAATGCCACTTCAGTTGAAACGGTTGACAGTAAGGTCCTTAATCTTGCGAAGCAGGATATCATCTGGCATTCAGTATCGGACTTAATATCCGATGTACCTGGTGTTGACGTTCAGGGGCTCAACATGGTTGAGTTCAACGGAGAAACACCGGAAGAAATCGAACATAAAGTATCTTCACTGTGTAAACAACTAGACCTACTCATTAATAATAAAGAAGCAGGGGTTGTCGGTTATCAGCTCACCAATGATAAGTCCGATATTCTTAAAATTTACGCGATGCGCAAAAAGGCGGTTGGTTTACTTGGTAATACTAAAGGTAAACAAAAGCCACTGGCGTTTGCGGAAGATACTGCCGTACCACCCGAAAACCTCGCTGATTTTATATTAGAATTTCGAGCGCTATTGGATAGCAAGGGTTTACACTATGGTATGTTTGGCCACGTTGATGCTGGTGTACTCCATGTTCGTCCGGCTCTGGATATGTGTGACCCGGAACAAGAGAAATTACTTCGAGAAATTTCAGATCAGGTAGTTTCGCTGACAGCCAAATATCGCGGGCTTATGTGGGGTGAACATGGTAAAGGATATAGAAGTGAATACGGCCCGGAGTTTTTTGGCGATACACTGTTTAATGAACTGAGAAAAATTAAAACAGCATTCGATAAAAATAACCGCCTGAACCCCGGCAAGATCTGTACACCTATTGATAGTACCGAACGCCTTGTAAGTGTCGACGATCAAAAACGCGCATGGTTTGATAAGTCTATCAATATAGAAGTCAGAGAAAGTTTTGAAAATGCGATGAACTGCAATGGTAACGGACTCTGTTTCAACTATGATGAAAAGTCGCCAATGTGTCCATCTTACAAAGTGACTAAAGATCGTCGTCATTCACCTAAAGGCCGAGCCTCTCTGATCCGCGAATGGTTCCGACTACAAGAAGAGCAGGGGGTTGATCTATTAGCGGTGGAAAGAACCTTAATCTCAAAAGAAAATGATACAACCTGGTGGGAGCGTTTTCGAAACAATCAGAAAAAACAAAAAGGCTTTTATGATTTCTCGCATGAAGTGAAAGAGTCTATGGATGAGTGCTTAGCTTGTAAAGCCTGTACAACAGCGTGTCCTATTAAAGTAGACGTGCCAAGTTTCCGTGCAAGGTTTATGAATCTTTACTACAGTAAGTACAATCGACCGCTCAAAGATCACTTGGTTGCTAATGTTGAAAAAACCACACCTCTGATGGCAAAACTACCAAGAACGACAAACCTTTTTGTCAATCTTCCTCCCGTAAAATTGGCTTTGAGAAAAATCATTGGTTATGTCGATACGCCCAAGCTAAGTGTTCCAACATTAACTTCAAGAGTTAAAAGCGTACAGTTATACGACGAAAATAAATTGGCTGCTTTATCAAAAGAAGCAATGTCCGATATTGTGTTTATCGTTCAAGACCCTTTTACCAGCTATTACGAAGCCGAGCTGGTAGAAGCGCTCATTAAGTTAATTGGTAAACTTGGAAAACAAGCGATCCTCTTGCCTTTCGTACCAAACGGCAAGGCGCAACATGTAAAAGGATTTCTAAAAGAGTTCAAGTCAACCGCATCTTCTGCAAACGAGTTTCTTTCTCGCGTCGCGGAATTTGGTAGACCAATGATTGGGTTAGATGCTTCGTTAGTCCTTTGCTATCGGGATGAGTATCTTAAGATCCTTGAGAAAGATAAACTGGCATTTCAAGTGCAGCTGGCGCATGAATGGCTCGCTACTCAGAACTGGGATGTACTAGGCCAACAAGCAAAAGCTAACTCAAACAAAGTGAAATTATTAAGTCACTGCACTGAAACCAGCGCGATGCCAGAAAGTAAGAATGTCTGGAAGACGATATTCAGTCAGCTAGGTATTAATCTGGATACTCCAGCAACAGGTTGCTGTGGTATGGCAGGTACCTATGGACATGAAACGGATCATCAGGAAAATTCAAGAAGCCTGTATGAAATGTCCTGGCAGCATCATACGAAAAAGATGGGCTCAGAAACGATTTTGGCAACCGGGTTCTCTTGCCGCTGCCAGGTTAAACGGTTCGAAAATCAAAAGCCCATGCATCCAATTGAATTTATAGCAAATAACCTCTAACATTATCAGCATAGTAACAGTCTCAGTCTCACTTCTGTTGCTATGCTGTTTTCTTTCTATCTATTCCCTTCGTTTACCCGATAATACCTATATTTAACATAATAAATATACCGCATGGTGTTTGCTTTTTGATTACTTTTTTATCGAATTAAATATATTGCTGAGTTAAACTCGAGCAAATTATTTGTATGATGTGTTCTTTTTCTGGCTTTCTACTTCCGTTCAAATTGCCAAGTGAGTTAGGGGCTAGGCAATCGAAAGATAATTAAACACGAAAGTGGAGTGATTGTTGTAGCGATGTTCAAGACAAAAACTATCTAAAAGTAGGACGCAAGTCATACGAGGGAGGTAGGGTAACATGCTGGAAGAACCTTTCTGGTATTTTTTAAGTATTTATACCGGGCATATTATTTGACATTCTAATTTGATAAAAACCGAGGTTTAATCCAGTTTTAGTGAAGTAAACCTCATATTGTAATGAGATATTTTCATTAAAAGCCACTGAGAAACTACATATTTTAAATGGAAGAAATAAAAAACTTTTTAACATTAAATAAGAATAATATTCAAATAGATTGATGGACAACATTAAATAAAACTATCAATACTGACATGTGCACGCCGTTATCATAGCAAAATATGAAAATTTTAACGCCTTTCAATTATAAAGCAAGATTGAAATTAGCTTTATAAATCAGAATAATTAGATTGCTATTTAAAATAGATTTTACTTAAAGAATTACAATTAAAAATAGCAAGATTAAGTTATAGTTTGCGATTTATACCCGACTTAGCTCTTTCTTTAATATTGGTTTGGATATAAATCTGGTCAGTCGTTGCGATTTTAGAGTGGCCCAAATCTTCAGACAAGTGTTTCAAAGGCCTGTGCTGCGCATCATGAGTTGCACCTGTATGCCTTAACCAATGAGAAGTCGCAGCCTGGAGATTTTCTGACTCTTCCTGAAAACCATCTTCATTCAGTTTTTTTATCGCAAGATCAAAGCTCTCCTGAACGATGCGACGAATTTGTCTTACATTCATTCCCCCGCTTCCTCTCAGCTTATGAATAATGGGATGTGGCTCATCAACACGGGGGAGGGAGCTCAAACCACGGCTCAGGCGATAACGTTTAAGGTAATCAATAAAATCTTCGCTCAATGTAACATCCCTGAGCTTATTGCCTTTTCCCATAATACGTAAAAACCAAAACCCATCCTGATCTTGCCAAAAATGACTCATTACCGGTGCCCATTGCGGTCGTTCAGACAGTTCGGATATACGCAGGTACAATCCCTTTAAACATGCGAGGGTAAACAGGTTACGCTCAAGCTTGGGGTCCTTTTCGCAACGATCTTTTGTAACGCCGAACACATATTCCCACTGTAAATCACTAAGCGTGTCAGGCAGCTTAATCTGTGACTGGACCACCAGATAGGGACTGTTCTTTTTAACCACAGGAACAAAATTTGTAAAAGTTCTCTCTTCCAAAATTGCAAATTTATAAAACACATTGAGCGCTGTAAACATAGATGCAAGTGTTTGCTGACTAACTCCATTAGCCTTGTAAACAAAGGGACGCCAGTTTGGATTAACTCGTCTAAAGCCTTCAATATCCTTAAATCGCCATTGTACTGAATCTGCTACCCACTCATCTTTTGTTTCAACAACAAACTCAACATAGCCCTCAATGTCCTCTCGTTTCAAATCGAATACCGAAGTCTGTTGAATACACCAGGACCACAGATAAAAGCGCTCAATCTCATTGCGAAAGCGATTAAAAGTGGCTTCTGATTTACGACCATATACGTACAAAAACTGATAAAGAAATGCTAGATCACCTTTACACCGTTCGGGATCAAACACGTCATTTTTCAAAAAGTGGTCAATATCAGGGTACTCAGTTGCCAGTGTATTGTCTTCAAGATGCGCAACTAAATATCTAAGCTGCCTGAGTGTGTCAACGAGAGGCGTCATAAGGTGTGTATAACACTGATTATTTAAACAGTGGTTTATTCTGACCTAAGCATTTGGAGATTGCAACGGTCTTATCCCACTAAAAGGAAAATTACCCACCCATTGACTGGTTCTGTTCGGGCAATTACACCGCGACCTTTCTATCCGACTGCTTAACGTACTCCAGAATGATGAGAAGATTACAGATGAACCATAAATCTTTGATAATAAACAAGCCCAGTCCATCTATCACTGTTGCATCGGAAAATCCCCCGTCAGCGGTAAACAAGAATGTCTGAGTCATAACGAATACCGCACCGGTTCCGGCCAGACCAGCCAGCATAACAATACGCTTGTTGAGCCATACTCCCAACCCAAGAACAATGGCAAAAACCAGGTCATAAATACCTATTAAGTCAGATGCCTGCTGTACGCTAAACAAGGTATATAACCAGCCCATGAAAGGCGAAGTTTCAACAAGGGGCACGATTGCTTTTGCTTCAAGTTCTAAAAACTTCATACCACCAATCCAGAATAAAACAATCGCAACTGGAATGTAGTTCAGTAATACATGGGTACGGATATCTACACGTGTGCCAAAGCACAAATAGAATGCCAAAGGCAAAAGCGCAAAATACTTAATAATACCCTGGCCCGATCCGATTACAGGAAAACCACCGTGCTCTGCTATCCATCGGCTTGAATCGAATAAGGTTAATAGCATAATAACACTTACGATAATGAGTAAGAAAAATTGTGGTCTACGAAAAGAAGGTAATATTGGCGATGAAGTCAAGGTGATCCCCGTGGCTAAAAACAACACGCCTAAAAATAGGCCAAGATTTGACGTAGAATATATATCAGTTAGCGAATAAAAGCCTAACGCCTTTTCTACATATCCAGAATGACCTCCGAGCATAAAAGAACTGCCAATCACAACCAGACTGGCCGCAATGACAAAAGCGATTAGCTTGAAATTATTTGAGTGAGACATAGTGTTCCTGAAGTATTGATTGTCCTTAGGAGACCGGTAAAGACAATATTTATTTCACGAGCTCTCAAATTAGTCTTTTAGCCTACTGAGATGAGTAAAATATACATCGAAGTTCTTTTGACTCTTTGAGTTCACATAAACACAGAGCGGGCAACCACCTGAGGACCAGCAGCTCACCCCCACTTATCTTAACAAGAAAGCAGGGCAACTCATTGCCCTGCTTAAATGCAAACCTCTTTGAGGTATTTGTTAGTTTGTTTGTGCCTCCAGGCTAACACCATTGTATGATGAATAGCCGCGCAGCATGATGTGATAGGTACCTGCAGAAGGGTTATTCACAGTACACTCTTCATTGTTACCATTTTTGTAAGGGCGACAATCATAGGTCGTGCGAGTAGGTTGCGCATTTGCGCGTACATACAAATCAGCGTCACCTGAGCCACCGCTCATGGTAAAGGTTACTTTGCTTACGCCATTGCTTACGTTAAACGTGTAGAAAGTTTCACTACCTGATCCACCGCTCAGGCTAGTTTTTGCAACGCCATCTTGTAGTTCATTACCACCGCCACCATTGAGCGCTGCATCTACAGCTGCAGAAGCATCAATGATACCCGTACCACAACTGCTACATGTAGCTGGGAAACTGCGTGTTGTACTTTTCAAAATACTTTCAACTTCGTCCGGCGATGCTGATGGTTTGGCTTGCTTGATCAGCGCAGCGACACCTGCAACATGCGGTGCTGCCATAGATGTACCCTGAGAATATGCATAGCTGTCACTGGAAGGTGTATTGCTGCCGGTGTTATAAGTTGACAGAATACCTTCTGGATCATTAGCAAAACTCTGCGCGCCACCTGGTGCTGCTACATCGATATTTGATCCGTAGTTAGAGTAATAAGCTCGGCCGCCATTACGACTTACAGAAGCAACATTGATAATGCCTGAACAGTTACCCGGATTGAAGTTTGCAGAATTTGCGTTGCTATTACCCGCCGCGATAACAATAGTTGCACCATTTGCACGCGCGGTATTAATCGCACTCTGTGTGGTAGAACTACAAGCCCCCTGACCACCCAAACTCATATTAATGACATCCGCCGGGTTCGCGTTTACCGGCACGCCAGATACTGAGCCACCTGATGCCCAGATGATACCATCAGCAATATCAGAGGTCAGACCGCCACATTTGCCAAGTACTCGAACAGGTACTACTTTCGCATCGTATGCTACGCCCGCGACACCTTCACCATTATTTGACACAGCCGCGACAGTGCCTGCTACGTGTGTGCCATGCCAGCTTGAGCTGCGCGCGCTGTGAGTATAACCACACTCGTTTGCAGAAACGGCATCACCAGGATCGCGTGCATCACTATCACGACCGCCGCCATCATTAGCCACAGACAAATTAGAGATCATGTCATAGCCTTGCAAAATATTTGGATTCAGGTCAGTGTGAGGGCGATAACCAGTGTCCAGAACAGCTACTACCACGCCATTGCCAGTTGATTTGTCCCAAGCTGCTGGTGCGTTAATGCCACCAGCAGATTCGAAGTAGTGCCATTGATCTGAATAGCGCGGATCGTTAGGCGTTGCGAACGGCAGAAGCATTTGGTCGATTTCAATATATTCGATATTGCCTGTTGATGCTATTTCCCGCATCAGGCTTTGTGCTTCTGCCGCTGTCAATGTCTTATTAACGCGCATAACATGGTGGTTGCTTAATGCCATCTTACGAACATACTTGGTTTGCAGTGAAGCTTTCTTTTTACTTTTAAAGGTCTTCACAAAACTCTGAGCTCTCGCGTTCATCATTGCTGGCGACATATCCGCATCTGAAATAGACATGAGTTGGTTGCTGTTATCTTTATACTTGATGATAAATTGAGTACCAGCTGTATTCTGACCTTCAATTTTCTGGCTCAGTTGCGTCATGTTTGCAATGGAGTAGATTGCTTCAACGTCATTTGCGAATGCATGGGTTGTAGCGAACATACCTGAAACAGCCAGCGCGATGGCTCCAATTTTTAAATTATTAGTTGTCATAATAGTTTTTCCCTAGATTAGTTGTTGTTCCTTCTATTCATAATCAAGTACAGAAGATTCACAACTGTAAACACATGGTTACCATCACTTTAAATTACTTTTGGCTATATAAAGTGCAATTCGGGTTATAAGACATGACTTAATTTCACTTACCTCATTGTTTTGTAATATTTTATCGCCATACTAGAGATTGATTGTGATATATTCTTCATGTAAACAAATATAAATGCATAGTAATATTTCATTAGCATTTTGAACATTTTAATGTCGAACATTTCAGCGTAATACAGCTAAGATTGCCTTTTTAAGCTGAGTTCCAAATTTCACAGTCAAGCGGATTTCACTCTTGTCATAAACCAAGATCCTGAGTCGAACGCGCTTCCCGCTGATGCGTGTTATCGCCTGTAACACGCAGAAATCCGAGCATAAAGTAAACAGGAGTTTGTCAAAATGCGCATACCTTTTATAGTTACAGAGTTATATTAAATACATAGATATACGTATATTTTTGCTCTGCTAAGAGAAGCCAGGATAAAAATTAACTGACACTTATCAGGGAAGGGGAAATTTCACTGCGCTTAGATAAGGCTCACTTTCACTAAGCCCCATTAATTAATGGTTTTTAAAACAAGGCAGCATCAAGATTTGATACCGCCTCAAAATTAAATAAAGATTAAGACCTCTTTATAATCCTCGGCATTGCTGGGCATCAAAGTCGACTATGATGCTGGTATTAGCAGTGTCACCAGAGATCTTAAGATAAGACCAGTACTCACTGCCTGATGCAATTTGAATACACTCAGTTGTGGTACCTGAATTCGACTCTGCATCTTTATCATTATCACTTGGCCAGCCGCCATTTTTATACAGTATATGTAAGTTACTCGTGCCATGCGCCGTCGTGATTGCCACATTTTGTGCAGATGACACATCGCCGATCGATAACCAAACGGTGCCATCTCCGCCAAGGCATTCAGCTTTACCAGCATCCAGGCGACCTCCACTTACCGGTTGCTGCGTCGCACATGCATCAGGTACCGTGCCACTCGTATCTTTAGGCATTATCTCGACGGTATAATCCTCTACTTCCCCGTCGCCAATAGTGCCGCAAGCACTTTGAGCCGCGCCATTATACTTCATGGCAATACGTAACCTGGCTTTAGCGCCAGCCATATTTGCGGGGACATTAATTGTTCCTGTTACTTCACCTTTGCCTGAAACATCTGTTAAAACCTGCTCAGATTGTTCAAACTGACCGTTATTGTTGAAATCTATCCAGGCTACCCAGTGTTCAGTGTAGTTACCACCCGGTGTGAAGGTAAACTGGTTGTCACCCTCTGTCAGTTTGATGGTCTGTGCTGAAAAATCGCTGTATCCATTCGCCTGTGAAGGGTTACTAAATGTGCCACTTTGAACATTTGCAATCCATTCATAGCGGGTATTACCACTGGCAGAGCAATATTCGATACCTGTAATGTCGACTACCGCTTGTGCACTATGGCTTAGCCCATCGTTATCAGTCACTTTTAACGTGGCAGTATAATTTCCTGCCTGAGCATAGGTATGCGTTGGATTGGCATCATTGCTTGAATTACCATCTCCAAACTGCCACAGGTAGCTGACGATATTACCGTCGGTATCTTCTGAACCAGCACTACTGAATGTAACAGACTGACCATTCATAGCAGAGTAGGGGCCATTGGCCTTAGCAGTAGGTGCAACGCGATCTGATTTAACTTCAGCCGTGGTAGTATCCGTTGAGGTATTTCCGTCATTATCTGTGACGGTTAACTTAACTGTATACACGTCTGTATTTTGATAAGTGTGTATCGGATTCGGCGAAGTCGATGTATTACCGTCACCAAATTCCCATAAATGCCTAGCTATGCTGCCATTCGCATCATTTGAGCCTGAGGCGCTAAACTGAATTGCTTCGCCAATAATGGTACTGTAGGGTCCATTTGCTTCGGCGATTGGTAACTCAGAGTTTGCCGCTCGTTCATAATAAACAACCAATGATGCGTCGCTATACTCAAGGAAAGGATCTATCATAATGTTCAGCTTACCGCCACCTGCGTCAAATTCGCAATATTCGCTGTGCCTTGGTGCACTGAAAGGACCGCAGTCATGATTATCCGCAGTAGGAATAGAATTTAAACTAACGTATGCGTCCGGATCTCCCTGGTAGCCACCCGGCATGACCGCAACAGTGCGCAAAGCATCTGATGGAATATCAAATTGATAGGTTTTTGGTTCCGCGCCTTTCGCAGAGCTTAGACCTGTTACTTCAGCTAAAAACACGCGCTCACATCCATTACACAGTGTATCATCTGTACCAGAAATTACGCTGAGCGTCGCATTAGAGTATGCGCTAAATGCATCGACGGCCGCATGGTAAGACTCCTTACTTGAAGGGGCAGAGATTGTGACCAGCTCAGGTGAGCCAGCACTTCTGAATGAGATAAAATCAGCGTCCCAGTTATCTCCATTTTTTACCGGCGCTTTACCTTTAGAGACATACATATCCGGGTCTTCATCATAACCATCCAGGTAAAAAGCGACAGCCTGAGTGCCTGCCGGAACCGTGATCTCGTAATTGTCAACATCACCTTTTTGACCAGAAAGATTAGAAAATGACTGGATCACATCCCCCTTAGGCGGTAATACTGCGCCAGAAGTACCATCCCAGGGGTGGTCTGCATTACTGGTATATTCTTCAAGGCCTGTTGCGATCAGGTTTGCATTGGACCATAGCGTTGCCCTGGCCGGACCATGAAGCGCAGCGGTCATTCTATCCACTTGGTCCTGTGTGAACATGGCATAATTATCCGAATAATGCATAAAGTTTTCGGTGTTTGTTGGCTGATCCAGGCAATTCTTTGCATTATTTTGTAATATGCTGCTACTCATTTGTGGTGTATCACATGATCCATCACCTGTCGCGTTACAGAATGCCTCAGAATGGATTGTACATACATTGCCGTCAAACGTGTGGGGCAGGTTTAACCAATGACCAAACTCGTGAGTTAGCACAGAGCGGAAGTTTTCATTGGTATTAGCGCCGACATAGTCCCCGTTATAAACAACACGAGAAAGCCCATCTTGCGACATGCTTAACTGAGGGTACCAGGCAACACCTGAGTTGTTGGTTGAACCATCATCATATAAGTCTTGCTGAATATAAATATTCATGTACTTAAAGTTATCCCAGGCATCGGCGGCAATCTGCTCGTCAACACCGCTGCCTTTACCGTAGCCTGCTTTTTGCGGATGGCGCACGATGCCATTGGTAGGCTGACCATTTGGATCTTTTTTAGCGAGCACAAATTCAATATTCAGATTTTCGCGTATCGCCTGAAATTCTGCCGCGATAGGACCGTCATCGGTGATCAGACCCAGAAAATCCTGATTGGATTTATTCAGTCCATCAATCACTTTTTGCTCGGTTAAACAATAGGTACCTGACTCACAGTTGTACCTGTCGCCATAAATATGCACGACCACGGGGATGTAATAGCGCCCGGGAATACCATTGCCGTTTTCTGCCGCCAAATCTTCCTGATTAGCCAGAGATGACATAATTTGCGTCGCGAAACTGGAGCTAATCAACTGCTGTCTGATATTTTCTTTTTGGATAGATGACCAATCCTGTGAATTGTGGTCCGTCCCACAAATCTGGCCTTCATGGGTATGACCTTTGGTCGAAGTTGTACTTAAAAGCAGTGAGTCTTTAGATGCAGCCAAGTTTGGCTCTAAAGATTGACCGGCCAGAGCCGATCCACACGTCAGCGTCGACAGCGCTATTAACATAGCATGGCTAAGTTTATTTCTGGCCGGTGTCTTTGCCAATACCTGTTTAGCAAAAGGCATAGTATTCTCCTGTTGTAGATATATTTGTTAACAAGGTGATGAGCAATGCGTGTTCTCTTATTCACCAAGCAACTTGTAGTGTTATTATTTTTACCGTATTCAGTACTCTGTTGATTTTATGAAACTTTACAAAAGTGCATTCATATCAGACACCTGACTATAACACCTCAACAGCTGGTGGATTTCTGTACGTCATGAAAGCTTTTTGTAACTTACATGAATGAAATTATATTGTATACAGTATAATTTAACATTTTGCATAATTGTTATTTTGGTGAGGTAAGGCAGGTCTGCAATAAAATGAGCTAATGGGTTGTTTTTAGTGCTTATGTTGGTTGGTCAGATAGAGGAGGTGAATGGCATGACTTTGCCCAATTTTCTATGGTTTGTTTAACTGAATTAAAGCCTGGTACGCGTAACAATCGCTCTATTATTTGAGTTTGATGCTTTGTGGGAACACATTAAAATAGTAAAAGTTAAAATGATTGGGAGATTGCAAGGAAACTACTTTATGGCAGGCGCTAACGAATTTGATGGATGGAAAAAGCACTACAGTTGGGAACACTGTAAACTTGGAAATGAACAGTATGGAAGATTCATAAGTTCTTACATAAAGGCACAAAAAAGGCCCTTTACTCTGAACATCAATGGTACTTGGGGCATAGGTAAAACACATTTCCTTCGCCAGCTCTATACACAATTAAGATACATAGATGAAGCACCTGTTGTATATATCAATGCCTGGGAATCTGATTTCTCAAAAGATCCATTACTCGTTATAGTCAGTGAAATAACTTCACAATTGGTAGCACAACACGAAGGCTACAGGGCACATGAATATGAGCAAAAGGTGAACGAAACCGTTAAAAAGATATGGAATTCGATGTTAGAGATAGGCGGTTGCGCGGCGGCTCTTTCTGGCTTGGGTCCTATATATACGCCAGCAAAAGACCTGCTAACTGCCAACACAGCTAGTGACAAAGAGCATAGCTTACAGTCACTGTATCCAAAGCAAAGAGGGGCCGTTAAAAGTCTAAAAGCGTTCCTAAGTGAATATGCAGAAGTAATTAACAAGAAGCAAATAGTTGTCATAGTAGATGAACTTGACCGGTGCAGACCTAATTATGCGATTGAGTTACTTGAAACCATAAAGCACTTTTTTGAAATGCCTGGCTACATGTTTGTAGTCGCCACAGATACTGAGCAGTTGGGACACTCGATAAAAGCCATATATGGAGCTGATTTCAACGGCCAAGAGTATCTCTCTAGATTTTTTAACCGCAGTGCAAAGCTGCCAGAGCCAGACAAATTTACTTTTAGCAAATACCTTGTTGAGTCCTCGCAAATAGCTCAAATGTTGGAAGAACTTCAACTGCCGCTCAAGCTTGAGAAAGAAACTCCCTTTGTGCACATAAGTAATATTCTGGCATGTATTGGGACGATATATCAGCTTTCATTGAGAAGAATGGAGCAATTGTTTGCAAAATTTGAATCCATAATAAGTTACATCGGTACGAACACTTATTGTGACTGTCATCTAATGCTCCAATTACTTTGCGAACATGATCACCCTGAATACATGTATTCTTATCTAGAAAAAAAGCTTAGTAAAAGGGACACAGTTGATGAGAAGCTGCTTGTTAAATATCAGCAAAAGAGGTCTTATGGTAAGGAAGGTTCTGCCGGCTATGCAAAAAAGGTTAGAAAAGAAAGCAAAGATTATTTATATATCGCTGACTTATTCGCCTATATCTTTATCTTGCATTCAGAGTCAGCTGGCGTTAGGAGGGCGACAATTTCTGAGGCATCAAAAGATGACACTCAATGGAGGAAACTGAATCAAGTTGCTCCAATTAACGAACCTGAAGCTTTCGTTACAGTTGGCTATTACCAGCTGTTTACCGAAAAAGCTCAATTAAACACGATGCAATTTGAAGACTACTTTAGATATGTGGAACTCGCTGCTAACTTTGAATAGCATTCTATGAAATGACAGTGATTAATATTAAGCAATTCAGTTTTGCACAAGGTTAAAGACCGATACTGGTTAGTATCGGTCTTTACTTTACTAAAAGTCACCATTACCAAAATCGACCACCGACAGCATTGATAATTGACGATAGAACGATATTACGAAAGGTTCTTCTAGCGCCGAGTAGGAAGTTTAATAACCATAAACATCAGAGCTGGCGAATTACGGATAAGCATCGTTAGCAAAATTGAATGCCAATTTATACCTTTAAGTAAGAGGCTAGCCATTGTCGATACCGGTATAGGCTAGATTACACAGGTACTCTGAGCGCTTAAACCAGAGAACAAGGCAATTTAACATAATATAAATTATGGGATGTTTGATTTAGTGGAAAATCACTCTATTTTTTCGACCTGTTACAGCACTTAAAGCGACAAGATTGAAGGAAATCCAGATGACCACACCAACCGACGGAATTCGGCAAGCCGAATTGCGTTCGGTTTTGGTGGTCACCAGTGACCCCCTTTTAAAACCCATGTTAATCGCCACAAACAAGAATGCCCGAGCCTGAAACAAGCTGTTCAGCTTCAAACGCCTTACGCTGATTCAAAAGAGACGCGATTTCTTCTGACTGGTCAACTAAGCGCTCCAGCAACGGCAAAACATCAGAAACATCTGCGCCACCGTTCAGCGAAGCAAACAGGCCATGAGACAGTTCACAGTGCATGGTAGCCAGCTCTGTAACTTTTTCGCATGAAATTATTTTATGGATAAAATCCGATACAGCAGCATCAGAGTTCATTACTGGGCTTAAAGTGGTAGAATTGGTTTGCATATTAAAGACTTCCTATTTTTAATGTGTAAGGCCTTTAGGGGTGTTGCCGCACCCCTATGGCCAACTGGTTAGCTATTCTTGCGAACAACATAGCTCATGTAACGCTTGAGTTCAGAACTCAAGGGTAAATCACTAAACTTCTCAGAGAACATTTCTTTCAACTGAGGGTCAAGCTTAAAGTTGAAAGTCGTGTCCAAATCGAAGTCTTCCTGATAATCCGGAAGCTCAGGCTTAGGTTCAACAGTCTCCTGCCCCGAAGCCCTCCTAAACTTCAAAATATTGTTTATAGAGTCCTGAGGCGTCGAGGGAGCGTGTAAAGCCCTCGATTGGTAATCAAGCCTTCCCAACCCCAAAGATCGGCTCATAAAGTCTCTAAGCTCGAAGCTAGGAGTCACATGATTGGACTTGCAGAGCGCCGAGAAGTCACTTTTAAGCTTAGAATTGACCCTAAATCGGCACAAAACGACCTCTTTAGACATCCATTATCTCCCAAAAGAACACACAAGGTAAACACACAATATCAGAGAAAACCGATAAATCAAGAAAAATGTGTTTACTTTAGTATACCTTGGGTTTATTTAGTGTTGACTGAGTTGATACCTTGTTGACACCAATATAAAACAAAAAAACATGAAAAAAGACAATAAAAACAAACGGTTAAATAAAAACACAAAAAACAAGACTGTCAAAATGGGACTAGAGTCCACTATTAAAGTATGTGGACTCTCAGACTGTGCCCATTCTGATACAAAGGCACTGACTGAAAAAAAGATGGGCTTGTCAGGAAGGCGATTTACTTTTCTGAGCAGGTCAGAATCGGGGCGCGATTTGCGCCTGGCAACTTGAGTGATGACGAACCCTGATAACCATCAGGGTTTTTTGATGCCCGACTATTACAACCGTCAAGCCACTGGAATGTTAATCGGCCTACGGCCCTAACTAAAACATCTTCATTCTGATGGCGTCCATCTCCAACGGGTTATCTCGCAACCACTCGATAACAGCCTTTTCAGATTCTGTTACCCGCATTGGTGATTTCGGGTCATCAGACTTTTTACGACCAGAACCCTTACGTCTGCCACCATGTGGTCGACGTTGCTCAGGTTCTTTGTCATCGCTACTGGCCAAAGCCGAAAGGTAATCACAAAAATATTGCTCGGCTTCGTCTTCTGAATTTACAGTCTGGGGATTGAAATCGACAGAGCCGACAATTGAAACTTCTGAAAAATCAGTATTGTAGGTTGCTCTTTTGCCTGACGAATCACTGAAAACGATGACCGAATCTGACAACTTTCTCTTTTTGATATCCATAAAACTTGATTCCCGTTACGCTTTTCTAGATAGACTAGCTTTGCTAAGCAATTTGGTCAAGCTTGAATTGTGTTACGAATTTCATGTTAGGCGGGGCAATCATCCCATAATACAACACTATGTGTCGGGCGCTGCGGAACGGCCTTGCGGTGCTCGGGTATAACTATTATCCCTCGCACAAACCACAAGGCCCCAGCCAATAACTATTCTGGCTGGGGCCTTTCTCAACATAATGCTGATCCGAAATTATAGGATGTTAAATAAGGCGTTTGAGTGTGTGCGAATGCTTGGTTAAGAGGCATTAAAGAATCTTGTACTCTTAGCTCCAACGAATGGCGTTATCTTATTTAGTCTTAAGCTAATCAGTTCCGATAAATTAGATAGACGCCTGAACACCTAATTTTCAGAAATCACTCAATACATTTACACCAGATAAAATCGCTCGTGTGCGATTTTATCTGGTGTCTCTGAAGTTTTGGTATGCTTTATTGTTCAACAATAATTCTAAGCATACGCCGTAATGGCTCTGCGGCACCCCATAACAACTGATCACCCACAGTGAATGCACTGATATATTGCGGCCCCATGGTTAGTTTACGAATTCTTCCGACTGGAATGCTCAGCGTACCGGTCACTTTTACAGGGGTAAGTTCCTGCTCCGTAATATTACGATCATTCGGGATCACCTTTACCCATTCGTTATGTGATGCCAGAATTTCTTCGATTCTTTCGACTGGGATATCTTCGCGAAGTTTAATCGTCATCGCCTGAGCATGACAGCGCATTGCGCCAATTCGAACGCAGATCCCATCAACAGGGATCGGTTGTTTACTCGATCCCAGAATCTTATTCGCTTCGACCTGAGCTTTCCACTCTTCTTTACTTTGCCCACTTTCCATTGGTACATCGATCCAGGGAATTAAGCTGCCGGCAAGCGGGACACCAAACTGATCAGTTGGCAGGCTGTCGGATTTTAACTTTTCGGCGACCAATTTATCTATTTCCAGTATTGCCGCACCTGGGTCTTCCAATTGTGCCTTGACTGAATCATGTATGTCACCCATCTGGGCGATCAGCTCTTTCATGTTACGCGCGCCGGCACCGGATGCCGCCTGATAGGTCATCGGGCTCACCCATTCTATCAAGTCTTGCTCGAATAAGCCGCCCAGTGCCAGCAACATCAAAGAGACCGTACAGTTTCCGCCAACAAAGGTCTTAACGCCCTGCTCCAGGCCTTGCTTAATAACATCTTTGTTCACCGGATCCAGCACTATAATACTGTCGGATGACATTCTTAATGCGGATGCTGCATCTATCCAGTAGCCATTCCAGTCTTTGCCTCTTAAGTCACTGTATACCGACTTGGTGTAATCACCGCCTTGGCAGGACAAAATAATGTCCATTTGCGACAGGCTGTCGAGATCATAGGCATCTAATAGTGCTTTAGCCTCGCCGTTAACTTCCGGTCCGGCCTGCCCGGCTTGAGATGTGGTGAAGAAATAAGCTTCAATATCAGAAAAGTCATTTTCTTCGTGCATACGTTGCATCAATACAGAGCCGACCATTCCACGCCAACCAATTAGTCCTACTTTTTTCATGGTATTACCTTTTTTTGAATCATTGAGTACTTTGCGTGAGAGGTATGTCTAGACGTCTAAAAATAGCAAACATTATCCGAAGAAACTATACTTTTAACGTTAAACTTGTACATAAATTATAAAAAACCCCGCATAAGCGGGGTTTGGATACAACATGTAAAGGTTGTGTCCCATACTGCCGCCTAAGCAACAGTTTAGAACTAGGTAGTTAGCGATCAGAAACTCATTCTAATTGCCAAAATTCTGATTTTGTATTTGAGAACAAAGTATGGCTTAATTCTAACAAGGGTTCAAGAAATTTTGATTACAACGATCTGAAAACTAAGAAAATATTTTCCCACCTTGGCAAAACCAGAAATGTCACATAAGCTTAACCTTATCACCATCTTAACCTATAGAAATTGACTTAGAGCAAATTTACGAACACAACGAAAGGCTCAAACAGTCATCACTTTCATTTGTACCCTTCTTTTGGTGAGCACACTCTTATGACATTCAGTTTTACGCAAAAGTATTGGCGAGTTTCCAAGGGGGAACTTGAATAAAAAAAGCCTTCGGGACTCAACGGACCGAAGGCTTTTGGATTTCTAAAAAACGAACTTAGAATTCGTACTTGTAGCTCAAGCTTACGCTAGTGCCAGCCTCTTTCTGACGTACTATGTAGTCAGACTGAGTAACTTCTTGTTCTTCATCAAGTAAGTTTTGAACCTTGAACTTAACTTGTGAATTGAAGTCCGGGTACCAGGTATAAACAAAGTCCAGTGAGTGGAATGGCTGCTCAAACGCGTCTTCGCGACCACCAATACCAGATGCCAGAATGCGTTCACCGAACACATTGTAAACAAGTGAACTACTGTGCTGACCATCTGCCGAATCGTAGTTAAGCTGTAAGTTAACTACATACTTAGAGTGTCCGGTCATGCGCTTAGTTGGGTTTGTTAAGTTACCAGACTTAGCAGGATCAATCTCAACTTCAGAGTCACTCAATGTTACGTTACCCGATGTAAAGAACCCACTGACTACACCTGATAAGTCGTAAAGCCACTCGGCTTCAACACCATATACCTCACCGGTTTCACCGTTAACGAAAGTAGCTGTGTAATCCTCGTCACCTACTTGCAGCACAGTCTCAATTGGTGAGGTAATATCTTTAAAGAATGCACCTACCGAGAAGTTATCACCGTTGTCCATGTAGTATTCGAAACGTGCATCATAGTTTTGCAGCTCGCTGCTCTTGAGGCCTGCAACACCGAATGTACGAATGTCTGTCAATGGATCAAAATACGAAACAGGTACTAACTCACGTAAGTCAGGACGAACAACTGTTTCACCGTAACCAAACCTTATTTGGTACTTTTCACCACCCAGATAAGTCATGGAAAGCGCGTTGTAGAAGTCATCTTCATTGACTGTTCCCGCTAGGATCCTTTCTTCTGAGTAGATTGTGCTATGGGTAATGCGATCAAAGATAAGACTAGAAGTACCTATAGAGACTTGTTTAAAATCCTCGTATCGGATACCACCACTTAGGCGCCATGTGTTATCAAAAATCGCGTCGAACTCAAAGTAGCCTGCATCAAT
Source organism: Pseudoalteromonas rubra (assembly GCF_001482385.1). Taxonomy (NCBI): domain Bacteria; kingdom Pseudomonadati; phylum Pseudomonadota; class Gammaproteobacteria; order Alteromonadales; family Pseudoalteromonadaceae; genus Pseudoalteromonas; species Pseudoalteromonas rubra. The sequence goes on along the minus strand of NZ_CP013612.1, from coordinate 718,054 downwards.
TTTCTGGGCCGCAATGTAATCGTCTGCACTAGGCGCAGTCGGTTCATTGAAGGCCAATAAAAAATCATTACTAGAGACAAAGTCGTCATTCAAATAGGCTGTAATGTCATTAATGCCGTCTGAACCCGTGTTAACTGGGATAGAGATATTTGTCTCATTGTGTATCGCAAAGCTTGATGTTGAATAAACACGCGCCCGGTCAACGAAGTCATAACCCGCTTTAAAGGTGAGCTCTATGTTCTCCAGATATAATGGCAATGTAAGGTTACCGCTGTACGACTTTACATTGTCTTCCATTTCTGTGTAAGAGTAGAGGATACGGTTATCATCACCCGTTACGATAGAGTCTACATACGCGCCATCATCGCCATAGTTATCTATGAAATCATAATCGATATTGGTGGGGATTTTAGTTTCAGCTTTTGACTCTGTATACTGCCAGTCAACACCGATCCCCATGTAATCCATAAATGTATGTTGGCCAACAACCTGGTCGATGTCCAGAACGCGCTCTTCGTAGTTAAAGTCGTAATTACGATATGCCTGTCCTGTTGCAGCTATCGTTCTAACAGTACTGCCATTGGGGCTCTGAGAGATAGACAGTTCCGACTCGTCTTCAGTGTCTTCAAGATATATCTTAGAATAAGATACGTTGTGTTGCTCGTACTTATATCCAAGGTTAAACACGCCACTCATTTTCTCAGTCTGAGTTGTTACTTTAGAGTCTTTCATCGTAACGTAACAAGAGTTAACCGCGTCTTCTTCAGTCTCTAATCTCGTCGTACAGCTTTCTTCAAATGACTGATCCAATACCGCGCTCATGCGCTCTGAATACTTCCAGTCATTGTCATAAGACACAGCCGCAAGCACACCGATAGTGCCCCCCAGCCAGTCCTCGTCAAAGCTATTACCAATACTTGCCTTTATATCGTAGTTCGGATCCAAAGACTCTTCTTGTACCCGAATGTCCCGCGGCAGCTCACGTACCAGAGACTTGTTGATCACCAAAGCTTGATCTGCAGCACTTAGAGTATCAGTGTTTTCAAACCTTTCTCTCTCTACTATACCGCGTAAAGACAGATCGCCACGATAGCGTACTACGGCAGTTTGAACTGCAACAGGGATACCTTTTTCATTACGGTTATAGGTATAGCCATCTTGCGAATTGAGGTTTTGACCAACACCCACTTCAATATTTGCTACAAATTCACTCGGTACCGATTTGGTCCGGATGTCGATGTTACCACCACCAAAAGCAGCAGGCATAGAAGGAGAATATGCTTTTTGAACAGCCAGACTCTCTATGATGCTCGATGGAAATATATCCAGGGGAATAACGTTTCGGGTTAGATCCGGGCTAGGTACCGCTGCTCCATTTAATCGAGCACTTGAGTAACGCTCACCGAGACCGCGTACATAAATGAACTTACCATCGACAAGCGTTAGGCCAGTTACACGGCGCAGAGCAGACGCTACATCACTATCACCGGTGCGTGACAATTGCTCGGCGCCCAGTATATCTGCAACAAATGCCTGATTTTTACGCTCTTCAATAACAGCCGCAGCACTACCTTGTAGACGTGAGCCGACTGCAACAACTTCTTCAATTTCCTGCGCTTCTTCAGCAAATACAGGCGCAGTCATACCGACGGACAAAGAAGCACCTACTGCCAAAGCTACTTTTCTTAATTTTATCTGCGTATTCATTTGCAATCCTGATAAAACTCGTAAAAAAGGCGCAATCAATGCGCCTAGTTCGAAATACTTATTGAGTTAAAAACAAAGTAATCTTAGAGATTAATCTTTGTCAGCTAGTTCAAGAGCTTCTTCAACCCACTTGTACCAAGCGCTTGACGTATCTGCGCTTGAAACTGCGCCTACATAGTCAACTTCTTCGAAGAAATCATCATTTAGAGATTTCAGGTCATTTGCTTCAATCGTGATATCCGCAGAATCTACGTTTGTAGAGAAACCATCAGCTGCCAGTACATCACCTTTTTTGTCAAGAATGATGCTAGCACCATCGTTATCCCACCAAGCGGTGTGCGTTTCACCAGGAAGATCTTTACTTCCCTCAGTGAAGTTAGTCACACAAGCCAATGCTGAATTGTGGAAGTTTAGTACGTTATCAACAGCGTTTTGTGCTGCGTCGCTGTCTTTAAAGTGAAGACAAGCTGTTGCATTTGTTGCATTTTCTTCTTTAACAAACAGTGTGTTGTAGTACTGACCACGAATTGCATCGTCAAAAGTTGCAGCCTGTGAAGGGTCATTATCACGGATTGACTTACCGTCAGTCGTTACTACAGTAACGTTTGCGATAGTTGGGTTAGAAGGAGTTACGTCGTTGTACTCTTCTCCCTTGTTTTTCTCACCGTCAGTTTCGAAACCATTGTTACCCATGAAGCCTTCGGTGCCAGCTTCGATAGTTTTAACAACCTTGTTTTTATCTTCATCTTCGCCGGTGTAGTTCACGTCTTTCTTGGTTTTAATAGTACCGTGTTTGATGTAGATGAACTGGGCTTTACCCTGCCAGCCTGCATCGATATCGATAGAGTCGTCCTGGGTATCTGTAACTACAATGTTCTTAAGGTTCGCTGCACCACCAAAGAACTCAATACCATCATCGAAGCCCTGGTGAATGTGAAGGAACTCAAAGCTAGAACCTGAACCAACACCATTCAATGTCAGAGAGTTAAGGTCATCACCTACACCGCCTTCACGAGGACCCGACCCTGCGTAGAAAATTTTAGCATACTTGATGTTACCGCTGCTGTCTGCATTGTCGCTACCACCGAAGTGACTAGTGATACCTTCTGTTTTGGCGTTACACAGACCTGCTGCACGCTCTTCGTTCTTACACTGGTTAGTCAGGCCTTTACCATTGATCATGATACCACCCCAGTCCGCAAACTGTGGGCCAAAACCAGTAATGTCAAATTCTTCAATGTCGTTTGCTGATGTAAACGTAATAGGTGCGTCAGCAGTACCTTCAGCCATGATTTTAGCGCTACGAGCGATGCGAACAATCGCTTCACCTGAAGCAAATGCCATAGTTGCACCAGGTTTTACTGTTAGAGTAGGACCAGTCTCTGGTACTGTACAACCTGTGCTAGTGTCACAGTTTTCACCAATTAGCAGTGCGCCAGCGAATACGTGTGCGCCACCATCTGGTAATGCATCGAATGTAATGTTTTCTGTGATTTCTAATGCTTTGCTTGCGAACGAAGTATCATAGTAACAATGCTTGTTATTGCGGTAGTCACCCTGAACTTCAGTGCCAGCCACTGTACGGCTTACACATGGATTAGTAACACCAGGTTCTTTACCATCACCGTTGTCGCCACCATTACCGTTATCACCACCGGAATTATTGTCTGTGCCATTATTAGTAGTTGTTGTTGTATTATTAGAATCTGTAACGCTTGTATCATTTACAGTCGGTGTTACTTCGATGTCACCGCCACAACCAGCTAGTACAAGTGCAGATGTAACAAGGCTTACTTTGAATAACCCAGTAAGTTTCATTTTATTCTCCGTTGAGTGTTTATTTGAGCTAGCGTTATCATATAAACCATATATTTCATTTGTGTGTCTGTTTATTTTCAAAAAAATGAAAGTATCCATTTAGGGTAAGAGCTTTTATTTTTCAGGCATAAAAAAACCGCCCGAAGGCGGCTTTGGTGTTGCGATTATAAAATCATAACAGAGCTTGCTTTAACGTTTCGGCGTGAATTTTTTCTCGCTTAACGTATTTTATCCACTGCTTGGCAAGATTAGCCGACTTTTTATGCTTTTCTGCCTGTTCAAATGCCAGTATAGAGGCATCAAAGTTTTTCAAATTATACTGTGCCATTCCCAGCGCAACATAGGCGTTCGATTCAAAGGTCAGGTCCCCTTTGTCCAGTGCGCTACGGGCTGCATCTGCTGCTTCGTCAAACTTTTCCAGGTTGATGTACACTTCGGCTATACGCTGCAAATAGTTGCCATGGCTAACATCTTTGTCAGCCTTAACAAAATAGTCTATCGATTTGCTCTCGTCTTTAGACTGTACATAAGCCTCAGCGATAAAAGCATAGTTTTTAGCATTTCCTTCAACTACGCCTTTTTTTATGCCCTCGTCCAAAGCTACCGCGGCTTTGTATGGTAAACCATTAAACAGATAAACCTGAGCGAGCTGAATAATGTCACTGCGTTTTTGAATAAAGCCTCTCTGCTTAGCTGTTTCCAGCAAAGCCAATTGCTTTTTCTCCTCGCCTAATTCGCCATACATACCAGCTAACTGAACCCAGTATTCAGGCTTATCAAACAGCTTGATCATTTTCTCGAGCACATCAGCCACCTTTTCTGGCTGACTTAATGAGTAATATAATGCCCTTTGTAAAACTAACCAGTTTTCCTTAGGTACATTTCCCTCACCCTCTGTTAACGATATAGCTATATTGATATTCTCTACCGCTGATTTATAATCTTTACCCTGGTATAAAGCCTGTGCTTTTAATACATAGTAATTACTTTTAATTGGTTGAGTATTTATTTTCTTCCATCTATCTAAATAATCAACCGTTGCCTTGTAATCACCATTTGCCATCGCCAGCTGCGCCAGACTGAAGGTTGTCGATAATCTCAATGATTCCGGGATCGCTTCCTCAGCGACAACCAGCTCAAAAGAACCGATAGCTTTATCAAGCTGATTTTCGTTGTAGTAGATGAACCCATAGAAATTGTGCATCATGGCAATTTCGTAAGAGTTCATACTTCCTGAACGTTCCTTGATGGAGTCGAGCACCTCAAGGCCAGCTTTTACATCACCGTCATCAGCCAATTTTTGTGCACGTGCAAGCTGGCTGTATACCTTCTCGCGCAGTGCCGGAACTCGCTTGGTTTTAGTTTCAGCATGAGCTACAGCCAGGTCTACGCCGGGTAACACCGAGACAAGGCTTGGCGCCACCAGACCAGCACAACTTAGTGCACTTACCAACAGGGCTTTTTTAAATAGTTTCATAATCGCACCTTTTGTCTGTTAGCCGTTTATCTGGAATGAGATCTTGTTCTGAACTCCGGCCACTTCAACCGCTTCACCGTTCACAACACGAGGCTTGTACTTAAACTTCAACGCTGCATCCATTGCTGCACGTTCAAAAATATTCTCGGGCTCGGCTTTGACGACAACCGGATCTCTCACTGTGCCTTGTTTAGTTACAATAAACTCAACGATGACATAGCCTTCAATTCCGCGAGACAGTGCACGCCTTGGATAAACAGGTGCCACTTTAACGATAGGCAAATATTCGCCATCGCTGGATTCAAGTGCTAACCCCCCTGCGAGATCCACATCGGCCGCCACATCTGCGCTGAAATTGAAGTCAGCACCAGCTGCATCGAGATTATTACTTTGCATCTGCGGTGCATCCATTGGCGGAGGCGGCTCTTTTGGTGTTGGCGGCTTTTGTGGTTTGCGTTCTTTTTTCTGGACTGTTTCTTCTTTTTTCAGGCGTACAAAGTCAAGAACGTTGCCTTTTACCGGCTCGTCCATCTTGCCTTCGCCGCCTGTGATCAGTGCTTGCATACCGAGAAACAAGAAAAAAGTCACAATACCTGCAATAACGAGTGCTAGTAAGTAACGCATTTTCTAATCCTATGATTCCTGTGCAGCAATCGAGACATCAAACGCGCCCGCGGCACGAGATGCATCCATTACCTTGATTAAGGTGTCGGTCGTTGCTTTTTTATCAGCCTGAATAACAACGCTGCCCTGTGGATTTTCAGCTTTCAGACGTTCGATATTTGCCTGTACAGCGCGAATATCAACCTGACGTTTGTTAATCCAAATCTCACCTTTGTCAGAAATCGCAACCAGGATGTTGGCACGCTGCTTTTTAACTGCTGTTGCGGCTTCCGGGCGGTTCACATCGATACCCGCTTCTTTAACGAATGACGCCGTTACAATGAAGAAGATAAGCATGATAAATACAACGTCCAGCATGGGTGTCATGTTAATTTCTTCGGCTTCTTCTTCCTGAAAAACCTTAGCTAATGGAGCTCTCATTATGTTTCCTCAAAATCTTTTCTAGTGGTCAAGCAACAGCTTGTCTTCCAACAGTTCTACTTCGCGCTTGGCCTTACGTTGTAAGAAAGTCGAGGCAAACACCCCGGAAAGCGCGCCAACCATTCCCGCCATTGTTGGGATAGTGGCTTTAGACACACCGGCTGCCATCGAACGCGCACTGCCGGAACCTGTGATTGCCATCACATTAAATACTTCAATCATACCTGTAACCGTACCTAGCAGGCCCAATAGCGGACATAAGGCAACCATCACGTTGATATAAGGCAGATTACTGTTAAGCTGAATACCGGCTCGTGAGATCATGGCCTGGCGTATCTGCTCTGCATTCCAGCTGTTTCTCTCCTCTCGGCTGCTCCAGCTATTCAGCAGATCTTTGCGATAAGTTCTGAATTTGCCGAAAACAAACATAAAACGTTCGAGGATCAACAGCCACATCAGAAAAGTGACCAGTCCGATGACCAGGAGAACCTGGCCACCTGTATCTAGGAACTCACGTAGCGCATTAATTGCATCTACTAAAAGAACCACAATTACGCTCCTTTCTCGCTACGTTCAGCGATGATACCGGCGCTTTGCTCTTGCAAGATAAGCAGCAGATTACGAGAGCGAGTGTTAAGCAGGGTGTAAAGGAATACCGTCGGGATAGCCACAACCAGACCAAGAACCGTTGTTACTAGCGCCGTAGAGATACCACCCGCCATCAGTTTCGGGTCACCTGTACCGAAAAGTGTGATTGCCTGGAAGGTGTTAATCATACCGGTTACGGTACCTAACAGGCCCAATAGTGGCGCAACTACTGAAATGATTTTAATCAGAGTCAGGTTACGGGTAATTTTTGGCATTTCACGCAGAATTGCTTCGCTTAGTTTCAGCTCAAGCGTGTCGTATGCAACATCAGGATACTGCTCTTTAACTTTCATCACACGACCCAGCGGGTTGTCTTCACGTGCAACAGAGTCTTTCAGCTGGCGATTGATCTTAGCACCCATAATCATCAGTGAAATGAAACGCTCTAGCGCAATCAATAATGCCAGCAGACCAACACCAAGGATGACATAACCTACTGCACCACCTTGCTCAACCTGCTCTTTGGTGTTTGGCGCCTGAACCAACAGACCCAGGATTGAACCACCAGTCGGGTCAAGTGCAAAATCAACAATGCCAGATTGTGTACTCTGAAGCTCAGCAGCGCTTTGTGTGAAACGCGCTGTAGGCTGACGCGTTAGTTCAGACAATGTGTTAGTTTCAGGGTTGTAAGACAGGTATTTACCGTCTGCAATCAGGTTAAATGCACCAACACGAAGTACTTCTTTTTGCGTTTTAGTACCACCAGCAACAATTACGTCTGAGGTATAACGAGATACTTTACCCTGCTCTGTCATTTCACGCTGCAGCTCTACCCATACCTTCTCGATATCTTCGATTGAAGCGAGCTTTGTGCTTGAGCCCATACGTTTCGCCATATCGTCCATAAAGGCGCTACGGTTAGGAATTTCTGCAGAGACAACTGAAGTACGGAACTTGTTGCTTGAGTCGCCAGCAACCTGCTGTAGAACACCAAACAACTCTTTTAGTGAACCCATGCGCTTTGAAAGCGTATCGCTCAGGTTACCAAGTTTAATTTCGTTTTCTTCAAACTGAGTTTCGAGACGCTCTGAACGATTTAGCTCACCATCGCGGTTAGACGTTAACTCACGAAGCATTCTTACCTGTTCACTCTGCTGTGCTTTGAACTGAGCTTCACGTTGGGCGTTTTGTGCATTTTGTGCACTCTGGCCTTGCTCAAGTTGCTTCAACAGCGTATCCAGGTCCATTGCCTGCTCAGCTGCAAATGCGGAGCTCGACAGCGCCAGTGTCGCTGCCATAACGGTTTTTAGGCTGAAAGATTTAAAAAAGTTCATCATATACCTCTTATTCTGCAGCCTGAATTGGCAGAGTTAACATATCCGGGGCAAGTTGCTTACGTGCAATGCGGATACCTTTGTTGATTTGACTGATATTGGTGTCTGGCAGTGCTGTGAATGACTTGCTGTCTTTGTTCCAGCTACCAGCTTTACTGCCGTCTTTTGTTACATAAAGAAGTTCAAGGCGTCCGATTCGCAGCATATCAACTTCGCGTTCCTGACCGTCAACAGTTAACAGAGCTGAATACGCTTCAATCGTACGACCATATTCAACTTCTACCTGATAGGCTTCTAAAACACGACGGAACTTTTCACTGGAAGACACGTCTGCGCGGTCCATCATTGCCTGTAGTTTAGCAATACGCTCTGCACGCTCTTCTTTCAAAAACGGCACATCCAGAGAAACAAATTGATCAAGACCTGTGATCATACGCATCATCAGAGGGGTGATTTGACGCTCAATCACAGATACCTGATCCATTGACTCATTGATAGCAGCCATTTCTTCTAATTGATTTTTTATCTGCTTATCGAGTTGGCCGTTATACACTACCAGGCCATCGATCTCTTTATTCAGTGTTCTGAATTTTTGTAATCTTGACTGCATATCGTCTGCAATCGAGTTGATTTTATTTTGAGACTGTTGAGCGGACTGATTGATTGCCGAACTTGAGTCAATGACTTTGTTCAGATCATTTGCCTGAGCATTAGCCGCAACAGCGACCATACCTGCTAATAGCAAGTGGTTAACGCACTTCATCGCATACACCTTTTAATATTTGCTTGTTGCTATATTGGAATTGCGTGCAGTCTAATGTGCCTAAATGACATCCATGTTGCGCTAACAATACAGTTAGGTTACAGATGTCATATTTAGTTCATGGAGGGGATTGTTTATTTTAACGCAACAAATAAAAAAGGCTGCGATCATGCAGCCTTTGAAAGGATTATACTTTAAATTTGGCGAGCATATTTTCGAGTTCATCAAATTGCAATTTTAGCGTATGGCATTCTTGCAATGTTTTTGTCAGACTGTCACTGCCCTGAACACATAAATCACTTATCCCATGAATATCACTGTCGAGGGACTGGATCACCGCATTTTGCTCTTGTGTAGCGCTTGCAACGGCATGATTCACACCATCAATAGAGTCAATAGCGTGAGTAACTTCCTGCATCTTAGTCCCGGCAGACTGGGCCTGTTCTGCACTATTACTAGAATCATCAATACTTGATTTCATCACGGCAACGGCAGAAGCAGAACCCTGTTGAAGCTCGCCGATAGTATTTTCAATTTCCTGTGTCGACTCTTGGGTACGCTGAGCAAGCTGCCTGACTTCGTCTGCGACCACAGCAAAGCCTCGGCCAGCCTCACCCGCACGTGCCGCTTCTATCGCTGCATTGAGTGCCAGCAGGTTAGTTTGCTCACTGACCCCTTTGATGACTTCTAAGACCTGACCTATGCTTGCGGTCAGTTTATCCAGACCATCGATTGTGGATTGCGCTTTTTGCATTTTAGCGCTGAGAGAACCAATTTCTTCAATGTTGGCATTTAACGCAACCTGACCCTGACTCGACAGACTGTTTGCTTCAGTGGCAAGTTCAGACGCATGCTTGGCACTATTAGAAATCTCAACCGCACTGGATGACAGTTGGTTAATTGCAGTAGCGACACTATCGGTACGCTTGGTTTGCTCAGTATAAATGTCCAGCGCCCCCTGAGTTTGGGATTGCAACCCTGCCATAACCTGCTCAAGTGCCAGTGTGGTTTCTTTGACTTTGGAGATACTCTCGTGAATTTTATCTACAAACAGATTGAAATAATTCGATAGCTCACCAAATTCATCGTTGTTTTCTACATCCAGCCGACGTGTCAGATCACCTTCACCCTGTGCTATGTCTTTAATTGCTTCATTCAGGTGAACCATAGGTCGCATCAGGTATTTAAGCAACAGTTGTAACATCACCACTATCACCACAACACCGACCAGCATGTAAATTAGCGCCATATTGCGAAATGATGCAACAGAGCTATAAGCAATCTCTTTGTCTATCACTACGCCTAAATACCAATCAACATTGTTAATGCCGCGCATGGCCACAAAGGAAACGAGCTTTTCTTTTCCGTCGATTTCTAATTCTGCGAACGCTTCAGTGAGCGGCAATTTAGTACCGAATAAATCCACCATTGGTTTGTCATTCAGCTGCGTGTCTGGATGGCTCAGGATCCGCCCTTCGGCGTCTAGCAAAAAGCCATATCCATAACCAAGAAAATCAATTTCATTGACGATATCAGTGATGGTGACCATATCTATGTCGCCACCGGCAACACCAGAGAAGCGACCATTGTTCATAATAGGCACCACAGCCGTAATGGTCAGCTCATTACTGGTTACATCTATATAAGGGGTCGTAAATGCGGTATCTCTTTTACGTTCTGCCAGTTTATACCAGGGCCTTTGAGTGGCATCAAAGTCGCTTGGTAACACCACCGTTGTATCGTTCAGGACGAACTGGCCGTCTGGCGTACCAATAAAGGTATTTTTAAAGTGTCCGGCTTCATGTGCAGTTTGAACCCGGCGCAATATATCTGCGGTTGAATCATCACGACGATGACCGCTGGCTACTGAACTGACAATATCCAGCCTGTCATTCAGCCAGTTTGCAATATTTTGCGACACGGACTCGGAGATTTCCTGCAATACCAGAGTCAGCTGAGCCTGAGTTTGCGAGCGCATCAGAATAAAGTTGTTCACCGTAAAAAGGGAGAGCACGATCACCAGCACCAATGAAGCGGCCAGTGTTATTTTAGTTGTAAATTTAAGCGCACTAAACATGGGGATCCTGTGTTAATTCTGCTAATACAAATTTGTTTTACCAAATCTTAACGAGTTTGTCTTACCTTATCGGCGAAACTTTTGCTGCCTTAAGTCAATTATACACTTGTTTTCGCGATTTATTTTTCAGTTGAGCGGTTATTAAACAAGTGTCAACGTCGGGAACGAAAAAAGGTGAGATATTTCTCACCTTTGTATGACACACAATAATTATCAAAAAGTGCTAAAGCTCTGATTGATACGCCTTCCAGCTAAGCGACAAATCAATCCCTGAGTGCTCAGAGAACGTCTCCCAGCTCCACTGTTTGTCATCATTAGGGTCTAGCTGTCCATTCAAATCAACCAACAGATGCGGATGGCCGGTTGTTTCTAGCCAGTGAATAAAAAACGCGGTGGTTTTGTATCCTGAGTCAAAGTTACCGCCTGCATTACGAAAGCTCGGATCAACGTACCCTGCCTTCATACGGACCACATCAGCAATTCCCTCTATCACGGGACCTATTTCTTTGTAGTTGTTATCATCAAATTGGTAAGCATGTGCTATCTCATGGTACAACACACCAATCAACTCATCATACAATGCTTGTTGCGACTTACCTTCGGCAAATTTCGCAAGGTATTGAGCGCTGATGTGTATTTTTGCACCATTAAAATCCCCCTCTTTGTACGCAACCCCTTTCATGTCTTCCAGGATGATTTCAATTTCAGGCAGCTGAGGTGCAACAGACATATCCTTATAAAGTAGCCTCGCAACATTATATGAAATCTGACTTACCAACCTGATATCAACATACTGCCAAATCGCGGGGCTTGATTCGCTGAAATTTCTGATTGTCACATTAGGCAGCCTAAACCGCTGCCATGCGATATCAGCATCAAAAGCAAGCGGCTTTAGCTGAGTGTTTATCTCAGAAGCACAGAGTGACGCCGACATGAATAGTGCACAGGCTATCTGACATATCCTAAACGCTTTCATTATTTATACTCTGACAAAGAAGGCGGTCTGGCTGTATCAGTCTTGCCCCATTGTTTATTCGGTTTGTCACCCATAACATATTTAAGCTCTCCCCCAGCCATGATATCGTCATGAGTCAGGTAACTGCGTTGCAGCGCTTTGCCATTGAGAGTGACTGACTGAATGTACTTATTGGTGTCGCTCAAACCCACTGCTGTGGTCGTGAATTGCTTGCCATTTGCCAGCTTCAGAGTGACCTTAGGCGTCTGAGGCGCACCAATCGCGTAAGCAAGGTCGCCCGGCGCTACAGGATAAAAGCCCATTGCAGAGAAAATATACCAGGCAGACATTTGACCAACGTCGTCATTCCCGGCAAGTCCGTCAGGCTTGTCTGAACTCAGTGTATCCATGATCTGGCGGATACGTTCCTGGGTTTTCCATGGCTTGCCCGCATAGTTATATAAATAAGCGATGTGATGGCTAGGCTCATTGCCGTGTGCGTAATTACCGATAAGGCCCGCAATGTCCTCGTGCTCTTTAATCATGTCATGTGACAGCGGCGTATCGAACAATTCATCCAGTCGCTGCGTGAATGCCTCATCCCCGCCCATTAATTCAATAAGACCGGCAACGTCCTGAGGCACATAAAAGCTGTACTGCATTGCGTTACCTTCTGTAAATGGTCCCATGTACTTAGCTTTAAATGCATTAAATTCAGGATCCCAGCGGCCCTGGCTATCACGACCGCGCATAAAGCCACTTTTTGGGTCAAAAACATTCTTATAGCTCATTGCTCGGGCGTAGTAGTGCTTAGCCTGCTCACTTTTACCCATTGCCTCGAACATTCTGGCAATAGCAAAGTCGTCATAGGCGTATTCCAGCGTAATAGAAACGGATTCAGGCAACACATCCATAGGCACATAGCCGTACTTTTTATATTCCGGGATCGCATCATAAACCGGGTTGTTTGCAGTGTTAATGATGGCCTCTACAGCCAGTTCAACATCGTAATCGCGGATCCCCTTAAGATAAGCATCAGCAATAACAGAAACAGCGTGATAACCAATCATGGTCCAGGTCTCGTGTGCGTGGAATGACCAGATAGGTAACATTTTTTCGTAGCTTTGCTGATAGTGCACCAGCATTGACTGGATCATACCCGAGACCCTGTTTGGATCTATGTAGGTCAGCAGCGGATGTAACGCACGATAGGTATCCCACAACGAGTAAAGCGTGTAATGTTCGAAATCCTTACCATCATGGATTTCGCCATCTACACCGCGATATTGCCCATTCACGTCCTGATAAAGACTAGGTGCCTGCAATGCGTGGTAAAGTGCGGTATAAAATTGACGCTTTTCAGAGCGAGTGCCTTCAACGTCGACTTTATCTAAATACGATGCCCATTGCGCACTGGCGGCTTTGCGAACTTTGTTGAAGTCCCAGTGCGGGATCTCCGCCGTCAGGTTTTCGAGTGCATTACTACGACTGACAGCAGATAACGCCACTTTGATTTGCAGCGGTTTGCTCTCTACATTGTCAAAACTGGCTACGAATTTAACCGCTTTGCCTGCTGTCATTTTAACTGCTTTGTTTTCAATCGTTGAGTGCTTTTCCTTACCAAGGCAACCCATACAACGATAGCGCATGTTGTCTTCATTGATGAAACGGTAGCTATCTATTGGCTGAGAAAACTCAATAGCAAAGTACATCTGGCGATTGCGCGCCCACCCGTTAGTTGCCCGATAAGCAACCAGTGTGGTGTCATTGATCTTGCGAATATCACTCCAAATCACTTTGTTTTCAAAATTATATATTGCACTGGTCAGGTCAAACAGAACATGACCCTCGCCACCATTTTTGAAGGTGTACTGGTGCATGCCTACACGGGGGCTGGCCGTTAATTCGGCCTTGATATTATAATCTTGCAGCTCTACCCCATAGTAACCTGCCTCAGCCCATTCCTGATCGTGCGAAAATCGTGAACGATAGCCCGCATCTGGGTTTTCTGCGGTGCCAGGATCAGTTTTAACCTCCCCGCTGATAGGCATAACCAGCAAATCACCAAGATCCGAATGGCCCGTGCCAGAAAAGTGCGTATGAGAAAAACCAACTATGGTGGTGTCATCATAGTGGTAACCTGCGCACCGCTTGTAAATCTCGGGCTGCGGTGATACCCCACGCATAGGGTTATCCGTGTCAGGGCTGAGCTGAACCATACCAAAAGGGACAACCGCACCAGGAAACGTATGACCGTCTCCGCCGGTGCCTATAAATGGGTCTACCCACTGCGTGTTTGACTCTTTTGCCATCCCCAGTGATGAGACAGATATCAAAGTAGCCATAGTCGCTACTGATACGATGCGATACATGCACCTCTCCTTAATACCTAATTGTAATTATTTGGACCGTTCCAATTAGCACTATCTTACACCGCAAATGAATACGTATTCAATAGAAACAGGATAAGAAATAATTGCGAAGATAAAAAGTGAGAAGTTAAAAATGATGAGCTGAGAAGGTGAAAAGCCAGCACTGAGGCCGGCTTAAAAAGGTGATGGTTAGCAATCGACTTTTTGCTGCCACTGTTTGTATAGAGACACCACGTTCAGGCCATACCATGCAATAAATACGTAGCAAACCATAGGAACAACAAAGCTGATCTGTATACCAGCGCTGTCTGCAACCAGACCCTGAGCCAGAGGAACCAACGCTCCACCTACAATCGCCAGACACAACCAACCTGAACCTTTGCTGGTTAGTGACCCGAGTCCCTCGATGGCAATAGAAAAAATAGTCGGGAACATGATTGAGTTGAACAAACCCACCGCAAGTACTGCAAACATAGCCAGTTTACCATCGGTTGACATAGTGAGCAGCAACAGCGCAATGATTGCAATAGCATTAAACATCAGCGCTTTAGAAGGAGAGATTTTCTGCAAAGCGGCAGAGCCAATAAAGCGGCCAACCATAGCACCACCCCAGTAATAAGATATATATTTTGCTGCGGTATGCTCTTCCATACCGGCGATCGAAGGCTCTGCAAAATAGTTAACCAGGAAGCTACCAATCGCAACTTCAGCACCAACATAACAAAATATGGCAGCCACACCCATAACCAGATGGGGTGCTTCAGTTAACTTGTGACCACGTGCTTTACAATCCCCCTCTTCTGTGTGCGCTTCAATTGTTGGTAGTTTAAGAAATGCAAATACTGCGGCTATCAGCAACAAGGCTCCTGCCAGTATCAGATAAGGGACTTTAACAGAGTCAGCACTCGCATCTGTCGCCATGCTCGCGCCGGCACCAAACAACAGCATACCGCCAACAGCCGGACCGACCGTAGTACCCAGAGAATTCAGCGCTTGCGCCAAATTTAATCGACTGGACGCGGTTTTTTCCGGGCCTAGTGCTGCAACATATGGGTTTGCAGACACCTGCAAAACCGTAATACCTGAAGCCAATACAAATAAAGCAGTCAGGAATAACCAGTATTCATGTACGACAACCGCTGGATAAAACAAAAGACAGCCAGCCGCTGCAACAACAAGGCCGGTTAATACACCATTTTTGTAGCCATACCGTTTTAGAAAAGCACCAGCTGGTAAAGAGACAATAAAATAGGCGCTAAAGAAGCAAAACTGAACAAGCATGGCTTCGGTATAACTCAGGTCAAACACCGCTTTGAGACGCGGGATCAGTACATCATTAAGTACGGTTATGAATCCCCATAGAAAAAACAGGGTGGTCATTGCGGTCAGTGGTAACAAATAGTTGTTGTTCTTTGCATCTCCACTGGCAACATAACTTTGGTTAGTGTTGATTTCGCTCACTTGGAATACTCCGTGTTAAAGGATTCAGTGATTCTACACACTGTTACAGAAAAATCACAAATGTTTTATTGGACCGTTCCAATTTATTTTTGATGGTGCTAAAGTAAGATGCAAAGAGAGTACCGCCAAGTCACTAGACTCAGGCAGAATAACCACAGACTGGAAAGGTTATGTCTATAAATTTCAAAAACGACGATTTCTTACTTAAGCATATTAACCGGACAATGGACTTTTACCACCCTCAATGTATCAACCCCAGTGGTGGCTTCTTCCACTATTTTCTGGACGATGGCACCGTTTACAATCAGCATGCTCGTCATCTGGTTTCCAGTACCCGGTTTGTCTTCAATTATGCGATGGCCTTTTTGCAGACCCAAGAGCCTGAATATCTGAATCAGGTACGTAACGGTCTGGATTTTCTGGAGACGGTGCATAAGCAACCAAATGGTGGATATGCTTGGGTCATCAATAAAAAACAGGCTGAAGACACCACCAATCATTGTTATGGCCTTGCCTTTGTGCTGCTTGCTAATGCCGTCGCACTTAAGGCGGGAATTGAGTCAGCCACAGACACCATTGAGTCCGTCTGGTGTTTGTTAGAAGAGAAATACTTTCAAAGCGATTACCAGCTATACCTCGACGAGTATAACGGCGACTTCAGTATTGCAGACCCTTATCGTGGTCAGAATGCCAATATGCACATGTGCGAAGCGCTATTAATGTGTTTTGAGGCCACTAATGACAACAAATTTCTCGAACGCGCTCACACCCTGGCATTCACAATGACAGTAAAACAGGCAGAGTTGGCTGATGGCCTTATTTGGGAACACTACACTGAGAACTGGCAGATCGACTGGGAATATAACCTGGATAATCCCAAACACCTTTTTCGCCCCTGGGGGTTTCAACCAGGCCACCAGACCGAGTGGAGCAAGTTACTCCTAATCCTGCATAGGCACATGCCACAAGACTGGATGATAGAGCGTGCACGCTACCTGTTTGACGCCGCACTAGAAACAGCCTGGGACAAAGAGCATGGCGGAATATTCTATGGATTTGCGCCAGACAAGAGTATCTGCGACGCTGACAAGTATTTTTGGGTTCAGGCTGAGAGCTTTGCCGCCGCCGCTCTGCTTGCTCACGCTACGGGCGAAGATTGCTACTGGCAGTGGTACGACAAAATATGGCAGTATTGCTGGGACAATATGATAGACCATGAACATGGTGCCTGGTACAGGATCCTGAACAGTCGTAACGAGAAGTACAGCAACGAAAAAAGTCCTGCTGGCAAAACCGACTATCACACCATGGGGGCTTGTTACGAAGTACTGAGAGCTAAGCAGCTTGGGCAGGAGAAATAATGAGTTTAGTCTGTTTTGGTGAAGCCCTGATAGATTTTCTGTCTGATGGTAAAGAGCCTGAATCTTTTACTAAATATGCAGGCGGAGCGCCTGCAAATGTCGCAGTGGCCGTAGCTCGTCAGGGGGTTTCAGCGAGCTTCTGTGGTATGGTTGGTGATGATATGTTTGGCAAGTTTATCAAACGTGAATTGCAGCATAATCAGGTAAATTGTGATTACCTGATCAGCACAGATAAAGCAAAAACCGCACTTGCGTTTGTTTCTTTGGATAATTCCGGAGAAAGGAGCTTCAGCTTCTATCGCCCGCCAGCGGCTGATCTGCTATTTCGCGCGGATGACTTTGACAGCAAGATGTTTGACACCCATTCATTGTTACATGTCTGTAGTAATAGCCTGACTGAAAGCAACATCTACAAAACAACCATATCTGCCTTGACTCAGGCACGCGCAAAAGGAATGGCCACCAGCTTTGACATGAACCTGAGAGAAAACCTGTGGGCTTCCCTGGCACATTGCTCAAAGCGTGTCTGGCATGTTATTTCCAACGCAGATATTGTGAAACTGTCACTTGAAGAGCTCGAGTTTTTAAATACCCAAAGTCATACGAGCCTACCACAGTCGCATACCATCGACGCGATTATGGCTGCAAACGTAAAATTGCTCGTCATTACAGATGGCGGCAATCCGATTCGATTTTATGGACGCTCATTTGAAGGAAGTGTCAATGTCCCTGATGTCACAGCGGTCGACACCACGGCAGCAGGAGATGCATTCGTAGGAGGGTTACTGGCAACGCTCATTCGCCAGCAACAAAACCAGGCCATCAATTCATTGCTGGGCGATCCGGACATCGTAAACTCAGCTGTCGAATATGCCAGCCGCTGCGGTGCTTATGCAGTGACCCGTTACGGGGCGTTCAATTCTTTACCTGGGCATAAAGATGTTACATAAAGATTTGTGAGAGTAGGTGCATGGAAGCACCTTTATTCATATGTACTAACCTGACACCTGGACTTCAAATGTGGATCAGATATTCGGTGTAAACATAGTAGAAAAGTGGTGAGCAAATTATAAGGCCAACCAGATAGAGTCTAAAAAAACCATCCCGCTGCGCACTCAGCTGAGCAACCACAGACACATAACTTTGATCCTGCATTGATGGTGTTTTTGGGCGATATCGGCGATATATCTTCATTACACCCCAGCCAACAATAAAAGGTCCCAAAATAAGCGAAAAAAATAACCCAACCGCATACCAGGTTTCTGGCGCAACTCTGTCCATTCTCTACTCTCGTCGACAAAAAGCACAGGTACATTCATACCTGCTTACATCTAAGCGTTTGATTTAGTGCTGATCAATTATGCTATGCTAGGCGCAAGCGTATCACAGTAAAAAAATAAGAAAAGAACCGATTCATGAACAAAACCTATGTAGTGCTTCCTTTGACTATCTGCCTGAGCGCCTGTATCGCAAATCAGGTTGAGATCACGCAATCAGAACACACAGTGGTCAAATATAAAACCACGGAAGGATATACAGACCGATTTGCCAATCTCTATAAACAGCCAGAAAACTACCCCTATACTTGTGAAGAATCCTGTTACCCTGACACCCCATTCATTGAATGCCAGGACAATATGGAGCAATGTGCCTACGTAGGTGAGCAACCTAATGTCGAAAGTAAGTACGGCTTTCAGGTCAAATGGCTGGGACATGCGAGTTTTTTGCTAACTATGCCTGATGGACAGCAAATACTCGTAGACCCTGTGAGTGAACAGTTTGATTGGCCAATTGACCTAGGTTTTAAGTTAACCGGGGGATTTTATCGCACTGAGCCAGAGTGGCCGGTGAGCTCTGAGTTGGACAATCTAACAGGTGTGGTATATTCCCACATACATTACGATCACTTCAATAAAGCAGATATAGCAGCCTTAGGAACTCAGCCAACCTACTATACCCCACTCGGATTTGCCGATTACTTTGCTGATGGCGGATACAAGATTAACGAGATGGCATGGTATGCAAGTGCTCAGCAAAATGCGCTCACCGTGCACTTTGTGCCTGCACACCATTTTAGCAGCCGGGTGATTGTCCCCTACCTAACCGAAGACAACGACGCAACATTGTGGGGTGGCTGGCTATTCGAGTATCAGGGAAAAACATTGTTCTACGCAGGAGATACTGGCTACTCTGCTCACTTCAAAGACATACAAAAGAAATATGGGGATATTGATGTTTGTCTGCTGCCAATCGCGTCGTATCACCATGAGGAATATGGTAATTGGTATAGAAATGTTCACCTAACGCCGGAAGATATGTTAGCAGCCGCCGATGATCTTAACTGTAAGCAGGTGGTGCCCTGGGGATATGGCAATATGAGCTGGAAAATGGGAGATTTAACCTCCCACTCTGCGCTGTTTCGGCTACTTCACGTAAAACAAACGCTGGCACCAACGCGCCCTATCTACATACTCAATGAAGGAGAGAGTGTGACTTTCTAGCCAAAGTCACAAACAGGTATTAATCTGTATCCTGCTCAGGCCAGGTAACGATGTGATCTTCGAAATCATTTTCAAGATCTACGTCATTCTCACTAATGGCTTTGCCCAGGATACTAATCCCGGCGTCATGCATTGCCTGTTTTGAGCCATTGTGAAGCAATGGATGCCAGCTTGCGAGACCACGTCCTTCGTGCAACCTACGGTAGCTACAAGATTGTGGCATAAAAAAGATGTCCTTAAGGTTATCTTTGGTTAACTGCACGCAAGATGGTACCAGTGTCTGACGCTCAGTATATCGCGTACAGGCGCACGTATTTGCATCACTGTATTGACACACCACATCGGTGTAAAGTAGCTCTTCCCCTTCCCTAAGTACGTCAGTGCTACTAAATTGTTCTTCCTCTTCTTCGTCTGAATCTATAAAGGAATGCAGACAGCACTTACCACAACCATCACAAATGGCTTCCCACTCCTGCTGGTTCATTTCTTCAAGTGATTTTTCTATCCAAAAAGGAGTTGTATTCATAACGCTGAACTTGCCACATATTTAAGGGCCGCAAATTGTACTAGAAGAAACAGGCCAGCGCAAAACTGCCCTGTTTCTGCCCGGAGGGACTACTTCTGGGATTCAACCCAGCGCTGAATTTTGGCTTCTAAAACAGGCATAGGGACAGCGCCATCAATCAGAACCTGATTATGAAAGGCACGAATATCAAACCGTTCACCTAACTCTTGCTCGGCGTACTCTCTGAGCTGTCTGATCTTAAACTGGCCTACTTTGTAAGACACGGCCTGCCCGGGCCAGGCGATATAACGCTCTACCTCTGCTTCTACATCACTTTTCGCCATCGAAGAGTTATCAAGCATAAAATCAATGGCCTGAGCACGTGTCCAGCCTTTGGCATGCAAACCTGTATCCACCACAAGCCTCATCGCTCTCAACTGTTCGTCAGACAATCGTCCGTACCACTGGTACGGGTCGGTAAACAATCCCAGCTCTTTACCCAGACTTTCAGCATACAATGCCCAGCCTTCGACAAACACCGTTGAGCCACCGAATTTACGAAACTCTGGCAAATCATCAATTTCCTGCTGCAACGCCAATTGAAAATGGTGCCCAGGTGCTGCTTCATGGATGGATAACGTCTCAACTATAAACTTAGGTTGTGCCTTTAAATTGTGGCTATTTATATAAAAAACACCGGGTCTTGAGCCATCCGGAGCAGGACTCTCATAGGATGCCCCAGCGGCAGACGCTGCACGGAAAGCTTCAACAGGCTTAACGACATAATCAGCCTTTGGCTTAATATCAAACAATAAAGGAACGCGTGCATCGATTTTCTTTTTCACGTCTTCATATGCCTTTATTAACTCGGCCTCAGACTGAAAATAGAACTCTTCACTGTTCCGCAGATGCTCAAAAAATGCCTGAAGGTCTCCCTCGAAACCCACTTGCTCTTTAACACTGCTCATCTCGTCGCGAATACGCTTAACTTCGCTCAGACCCAGCTGGTGGATTTCGGTTGCGGTCATGTCAAGCGTGGTATTTTCTTTAATATAGTGCTGATACCAGGCCTGACCATTCGGTAAATCGCTATAACCCACTGACGTTCTGGATGCAGGCAAATAAGTTGTCTCTAAAAAACTCACCATGTCTTGATACGCCGGTATCAGAGTGCGCTCGATGTAATGTTTGTAGGATTGCGTAATTTGACGTTTTTCTTCATCAGAAAATGATTCAGGGAGATTCTTTATTGGTCCCCAGAAAACCGTGTCTTCCGCTCTATCGACAACATGTGTGCTAAACTGGGGGATAACTTTGGCCGTAATGGCACGTGGTAATACAACCTTACGCTCAATACCCTGAATCATCATAGCCTGCACAGACTGCAACCAGATAACAAAGCCGTCTGCGCGTTTAAGAAAATTGCTATAATCATCAACCGTTTTAAAAGGCTGCGCACTTTCACCAGATCCCATGGCTGCAAATACATGATGTGGACCGTACATTTGGTCAATGGGCATAAACTGATCATCAAACTGTTCAGCTGCTTTGCTTTGCACCAGCTCATAATGGAGAATATCGTAGGATAGTTTTGCCTGGCCGCTGAGTTTACTTCGGTCAAGCGACTCCAGCCGAGCAAGATATCGAGCCGTGAATGCGCGTGACTGCGCTAAACTATCAGGTCCAAGCGGTAGCTCAAACTTATCGTTGTACTCAGACATACCAAAAAAAGTGGCTGATAACGGGCTGAGCGTTATGCTTTCATCGAAGTAGGCCTGTGCAAGCGTCATCATCTGCGTATTCGCTTCGGCTTGCTCAACACTATGTTGTTGAGACTGCACATTAACGGATGTTACTTCGCATCCAGTCAGTGCAAAACCAACGATGAGCGCTATCAGGGTTTTTTTTATCATGTCTGTAACCTTACTCTTAGTCTATATCGCAGCGCAGTCTGCCAGACATAAAGCAGATTACAACTATTTTCTATACCAAAGCCATGTCTGTCTCTGCGGTAGGCAGGATAATTTCAATACACAATCCTCCCAGCAGGCTATTGTGCGAATCAATTTTACCACCATGACACTCTACAATTTTCTTGCACACCGCCAAGCCCATGCCTTTACCCCCACTCAGCGAGCTTCGTGACGCCTCTTCCCGGAACAAAGGCTGAAACAACTGCCTGTGTGCATCATAGGACAAGGGCATACCCGAATCTTCAATTCTAAGTACCAGATTTTGCTCTGTGACCATCGCGCTCATTTTAATGTCTACACCTTCACCACCATACTTCAGCGCATTTTTCACGACTTCCAAAATGGCGTTGCCGATAGAGCGTTTATCAAACTGCATCGTAAAGTGTGGGTCGAGCCTATTTACCACTTCAAGTCGCGCTTTTTTGGGATCCACATAGGTCATACAGGTTTGGAAGGTTTCATTGATAAAGTGCGCCACTTTTACTTGTTCTTTATTGAGAATACTCGCAACGTCTCTATCGCCCGTCACCAGCATCAACTGATCGATAAACTTGTGAAGCTCGTCTATTTTTGTCATTAATTTGGCATAAGAATCTTCGACATTTTCGACAATATTGTATTGCAAAGACTCTACCTGGATTTTCATCACTGTTAGTGGTGTACGTAATTCATGCGACAGGTCGGTGAAAAGTTGTTCTTCTTTGGCTTTTAGCTGATTCACCTGCTCATTCACCACCTGCCTTTCACTATCAACGGTGCGGTTGAGGGCATTAACCTGTTGCTCCAGATGTTTGACTAACTGTCCCTGAAGTGATTTATGTTGCAATGCAAGAGCGACAGTAAATAACAGCACTTCTATTAGATAGCCCACTTTAATGAAGGACGTGATCTCAAACACGTCAATCAGATTTCCATAACTCGCCCCAACTATGGTAAGCACATTTAGAAATAGCAGGTGATTAATCAGACTATATGTAAAGGTGCGCATTCCGGGCCCTTTTTGTCTGAAACTCCATATGCAGGTATACACAAACAGTGGGATAACAAAGGTACTGGCGAGTAAGTTGTAATACACACTTTCAAGATACAAAGCGGTGGGTACCAGAATGATATAAAGCCATGTTCCCAAGACGTAAACAGTATTAAGCGTCGGGTGATAGTGTTTTAGCTGTAAAAAGCCACGTACGAACAACAGGTGAAATATGGGAACTATTGCCATCAGTGCTATTGAGAATTGGCCACTGAAAAAGCCATGATTGGGCCAAAAATACTGAAATGAGAAGCCCGCCATATCAATCACAATAAGCAAAAATAACAAAGTCCACATAGCATAGAAGACATTGGTTGTATTGCGGTTGAAGGCCAGGTTAACAATGACGATTAGCAAAATGGCAGCAACGACACCGGCCAGGCTGGCATTGGTAAGTATGCTGAGTTGTGACGTGGATAAATAGTTAGCATTGGAGTGTAAACGCAAATTAGCTGGTGCATTTGCAAACGTTTGGTACTCAATCAAGAATTCGCTGTGACCCGGTTTCAAGTCTAATGGTAAGTACATTTGCGGGTCCTGAACTGGCCGTTCATCAAACTTCGCGTCTTCATCCTGTGACAGCACCTGCTCAAACTCCCCCCCGTCCACCTGATAAACCACCAGTTTGGGCAATCTGGCAAAACCAAATGAGAGTACCCAATCCGCTGAACTTGATTGATTGTCGAGTTTCAGCGACACCCATTTAGAATAGAGTTTATGTTGAGGCCGCTTATCAATCTTGTTCAGGGGGACAAATTGCGGGAGAAACTCGGATATATCGCCAGGCGCTTTAATTTGCCTGTCATAATCATAAAAAAAGGTGGCGTTATTCAAAGTGATCTGTGTGGTAGTGTCGTCAATGACAAATCTTTGCTGGTGTTCTGCGCTAGTGGCATGACCTACAAACAAAAAGCTCGCTATTAAAAGCATTGAGATAAAATGCATGAACAAGACTCGGTAACCATTTGTAACTATCATAGGTCTAAATCGTGTATGAAATGTGGAGTCAGGACGAATTTACGTATCGCCCTGCGATTAATGTAAACTAATGTAACACTATTACGAAATCCAAAATAGCACCAATTATTAGAAACTTAAAAAAAAATCTATAAATTCTTCATAGACAAAGTGTCAAACTGTCGCCTTTAACTTTGTGTACCTGGTTAAATGGCAATCGCATTGAAATATTTCTGTCATATAACTTTGTTTTAATCCGCCCTGAAATAAAAACGTCATCAAAGTGCCACATAGTTTGGCCAGACATAACTGAGTAAAATCATGAGTGAACAAAATCAAACCTCTCTTGTTGCAAAGATCTTAAATTGGACCGCAATTGCATTACTGGTCTATCTTGTTTTAGTTGCTGTTGGCACCGTAAGTGGTGGTTTCAAATTAGCTTCAGGCGGCACAGAAGGTGCTAAAGAAATCTTCGCATTCGCAACGAACCCATTTGTCGCGCTAATGCTGGGTGCATTTGCCACCGCGCTCGTTCAGTCTTCGTCTACTGTTACTTCAGTTATTGTCGGTCTGGTTGCAGGTGGTCTGCCATTGGGCATCGCCATTCCTATGATCATGGGTGCTAACATTGGTACCACTATAACTAACACACTGGTCTCAATTGGTCATATTCGTGATAAAGAAGAGTTCCAACGTGCATTTGCCGCATCAACAGTGCATGACTTCTTTAACTTGTTTGCAGTCGCGATTTTCCTGCCGCTGGAAATTATGTTTGGTCTGCTGGAAAAATTCTCAGCAGCACTGTCGCACCTGTTCGTTGGTGACGCAGACTTATCTCTGAAAAGCTATAACTTCATCAAACCGCTTGTAAAGCCTGCAGTTGGCCTGGTTAAAGACGCAGTAAGTTTCCTTGACGGTAAAGCTGTAGGTATTGCAATGGTTGTAGTTGGTATTGCCATGATCTTATTCGCAGTAACCACCCTGGGTAAACTACTTAAGAAAGCACTTGTTGGCCGTGCAAAAGAGCTTCTGCACAGTGCAATTGGTCGTGGTCCAATCGCGGGCATCAGTTCAGGTGCAGCTGTAACCGTGATGGTTCAGTCTTCATCAACCACAACTAGCCTGATGATCCCTCTGGCAGGTAGCGGTGTATTCACCACGCGTCAAATCTACCCATTCACACTGGGTGCAAACATTGGTACTACTATCACAGCATTACTTGCTGCTACGTCTATCACGGGTCCGAATGCAGAAGTTGCACTGACGATTGCATTGGTTCACGTTATGTTTAACGTATTTGCTGTTGGCCTGATATACGGCTTGCCACTGCTTCGTGAAATCCCGCTGCAATTGGCCGAGAAACTGGCACGCATTGGAACACGTAATAAATCTGCGGCATTTGGTTATGTACTAGGTTCCTTCTTTGTCTTGCCTGGCCTGTTGATGCTTGCAATCAAATAACCTAGCAGACAAAGCAACGAGTAATTCGTTACTCGTAAAAAGGGCTCACGTACGAGCCCTTTTTAATATTTTTGACATATAACCCCGGCATAATAGCAACGGTTTAATCTTTCGGCAGAATCATGAATACACGTAAACGGTCTTTGACTTTTGATATACAGGACCAAGCCCAACAGCTGTTTTTCCTTGAGCAAGGCTCACCATTCGATCAACTTGAGTTTTACATCGAGCAGGACCAATTGGTCGTGTCGTGTCAGCTACCACAGGATGCAGTGTCAGGCAATCAGATCCGCATTACGGCTAATCACCAGGGCAACCGTGACGTAGACTTTGTAGGCATGGTAAAGCTTAAAGAAAAAGATATTATGACTGGTACCATTGAAATACGCCTGAGCGGGGCTGGAAAAAGTGGCTCGTATAATCTGCAATTGAGTTTACTGGGCTACAAACAACGCGTAAAAAACAGCATGGATTACATGGCGTACCTACCCCGTGAAATACATCCGAATGAAAATCAAGACCAGGTTACGGCAAACAACGCAAGGCATGCAGGCGGAGTGTTTCAGGTTTTCATCCAATATCTGCGTACAGAATTTAATAACCTGCTAGGCTCAACCAGGCAGGCTTATCTTACCGAACGAAAATGATCCACTACCAGCCACGCATTCATTAGCCAGGACCGCAAATAATGCCGCTTCTTTGGAGTCAACACACACTCCGTCTTGCGACAGCTCAGACACCTCATAATCACCCGATAGTCCAGACCTAACCTTACTGATAAGAAGTGTATTGTGTGCACCACCACCACTGACTATCAGTTGCACGGGACCATCCAACTTAAGACGCTGTATATGTTCCAGCACACACCAGACAGTTAACTCATTGAGTGTAGCGAGCACGTCATAAGAAGACAGTCGCTCAGGGCATTTGGCCCGTATGTCTTCCAGCATGGTAAGATTAAACACCTCAGGCCCGGTTGTCTTTGGGGTGTTGAAATGAAAAAAAGGTATGGTTTTTAGCAAATCGAGTAAACTTACGCAGACTTCTCCCTTTGCGGCTAACCGTCCGTCTTCATCGAAAGGCACATCAAAATGACGCTGACAAAACGCGTCCATAAGCGTATTGCCCGGCCCAATGTCTGAACATTGCACATCGTGAACCTGGCCACCTCTTGGCAGCACAGTGAAATTTGCTATTCCACCAAGGTTTAATAAAACCCGGTGTACTTGCGCACTTTGATATAACAAGTAGTCGCCATATTGTGCCAGTGGCGCACCCTCGCCCCCCTTTGCAATATGCTTTTGCCTGAAGTCTGATACTGTTATGAGCTGTGTATGCGTTGCAACCTGATCTCCGTCTCCTAACTGCAAAGTCCCGTCCGCAAAATCAACATGTCCATGCTGGTGATGTGGGCAATGAAATATGGTCTGGCCATGGCTGGCTATTAAATCTATCTCTGACCTGTCTACTTGCCACTGTGACAAAGTTTTGTTGATTAATTTTGCGTGATATTGCCCTATCCAGGGATTAAGTAAGGTGAGGTATTCTAGGTTAATGGTTTCTTTGGCAAAAACTGCCCGAACCTTGTTTTTAAATTCGCTGCCGTAGGAGTAGGTTTCGAATTTTAGCAGCTTACATTGTGTTTCTGTACCTGAGCCAGTCACCTCACACAAGGCCAGATCCAGGCCGTCGAGGGAAGTGCCGCTCATCAACCCCAGAATTCTGCGCACAGGTTTGGTTGAGATTGCGTGGAGCTGACTAATTTGTTTAAGTCCCATGACATTAATATCCTTCGTTATTGGCGGCCACTACTGCCACGACAGGATAATCATTGACGCCCAATTCCAGTGTAAAATTACGTTTTTCATAGCCCTCGAGCAGAATTTTTTTCGGCAATGTATTAACCCGCAATGCAGTACCATCAGCATAAATCACCATAAGCTGTTCAGGTTCGAGGATACGTCTGCCCGATGAAAGATTTTCAAGGCTGAGTATCACAGCACGGTGTCCATCGTCGTTCGACATTGCCACACTGCGGTTAACCTTAAAGTCACTTTTTGCCGGCTTCATGCGATCTGCCCGGTCAAAAAATAAAGCGCCAAGGTTCATTTGCATGCTGTCAAAACGATAAGGTTTAAGATCACTGGCATAAACCGAGGCCGAAACCATCATCATTAAACTCATTATCAAGCCAGTTTTGTGCATACATTACACTCCGTAAAATGACTCAAGGCTCGCACTTTTTGGTCGAGCCTCTGTATTGATGCCGTATTGTCCAATTAAATCAGCTATCTCGTCTTTCAGGGCCTCGATAGCAGCATTAATTTCATCTATTTGTTGCTTATTAAATGATTTTCGGCTTAACATAAAATGAATCGCATTGTCGTTTACTACATAAGGATGTATTCGCATCTGCTCAAAACCGAGCTTCTCTATGTAGTAAAAACCCGAAAACTCATCTTCTATCATAAAGTCGACACGCCTGCGATTGACCAGTTGCATGCGCTGATTGATACTCGGTACCTCAAGCAAACGCTCTCTGTACCAGGCAATTTTTAAAATTTGCTCGAGCTCTTTACCGTAGTAAGCACCGGGATTAGACACAAAGGTGTGCTCTGAAGCGAATAGTTCAGTTAAACTTCTCACTTCTTTAACCTGTTCCTTGCGGGTGAACAAGCGCATTCTCTCACGACGGTAGGCCTGGCTAAAAAAAGCCAGTTCAGCCCTTTGCGTATTAAAGCTGGCGGAAGGCAAGATATCAATGAACCCCTTGGATAACTCAGTGATCCCCCGGGCGGATGACGGTAACTGGACAAAATCGATACATAACTTGGCTTTGCTGAACACCTTTCGAGTGATATCTACATCCAGACCATAAGGCACTGTGTCGCGATACATCACGTAGGGTGGCCAACTGGTACCAACACCGACCTTGTAACGTGTATCGCATTGCTCACTGGCAAAAGCAATGATGGGCAGGAAAAACAAGAACAAAAATAAATGCACAATGTCTAACTATCATTAATATTAGCTAGATTATGAAGGATATCTGGAAGAAAACAAAGGCGCCGAAGCGCCTTTATTGGTTATTGTTGGCCAATCCCTTGGTCAATCAGAGCCAAACCCGGCCTCTGATATCAACATACTTATAGTGCTTTCCACACCATCGCTTTACCAGGCTCTTCACCACGAGTCCACCACTTGGCTTCGTACAAGTTACCCTGGTAGCTAACGCGGTCGCCTCCGACATAGACTTTATTTCTATCCCAAGGATCTGCACCTACTGAAGAATCAGTCACGGTGACATCAAATGACGCGGTAGTCGTCGCAGTTCCGTCAGATACAGCAACGGTCACTTGGTAAGTTGTATCCTGCGTTACTTCAGGAGCTGTAATTGTGGCGTTCGCACCCTGACCGCTGACAGTCAGGCCATTGCTTGCAGACCAAGTGTAGGTGAGTGCATCACCATTTGGATCCGTTGCACTTACCTGTACTGATGTGCTGGTGTTTTCCGCAAGTGATACTGCTGCGATTGGAGACACAACTGGCGCATCGTTACCTGTTGAAGGCGCTTTAACCAACACAGTAACATTGCGCGTTGTAGTCGCTTCGCCATCAGATACAGCAATCGTTAAAGTATACTCGGTATCTTGCGTAACCACTGGCGCCGCTACACCGACTGAAGTAGTCGTTGCGTTAGTCAGCGTTAGAGCACTTGGCGCACTCCATGCGTAAGTCAGAGGCTGGTTATCTGGGTCAGACGCAGTTGCAGTCACTGTGATTGAGCCACCTGATTGCACAACAACATTGCTGTCTACAGATACAACTGGCGGCTTATTAACTGGCACGCCACCAGTCAGGCCATCGTACATTGCATTTAGAATATCACCATTATCTGCGTCAATTTCCCAGGCAAACAAACCTCCCAGGTCATACAAGTTAACGTAGCGGCCTTTCGCTTCGACAGAACGCGCGCTATCGAACGTCAGCAATTTACCATTGCTGCGATTCCACACGTAAGCCGCTTCGGCTTGATCGTCATAGCCTACTTCAAATCCATTCAGACCTGTACCATTTGGACCAACCAGGTTAGCAGCAATGGCTTTATAATCCATGATACCTGGTTCCCAAACTCCCTCAGAGGTTGAACCAGCGTATTTACCATTGCCAGGTGCAGTCATTGGGTTACCTGGGATAGTGGTATTCTGGTCTAGCACACCTTCCCAGCCACGGCCATACATTGCAGCACCCATAACAATTTTCTTGGAATTAACCCCCTGTTGAAGCAACAGTTGTACCGCATTGTGGGCTGTATAAGCTGGGCCCTTACGCGGCTCACCATTATCATCTAAACCAGTGCCATTACATTCGTCCTGGCTCAGGTGCGAACCACAATATAGTCCAGTCTGGTGACCTGTAACATTGTTCCAGCCGCCGTAAAAGTCATACGTCATTGCAAAGATGTAATCCATGTACTGCTGAGCAGCCTGATAGTCGACATCTTCGATTTTGTCGTAACCTGAACCGATTGCAGATGTCAATTCATAGGTACGGCCAGTTTCGGCTTCCAGCTCGTCAAGCATGGCACGTAGCTCAGCCATCAACGCAATATATGCAGGACCATCATTGACCGGGTCGCCCAAATCAGGGTTTGGACCGTCACCACCTGGGAATTCCCAGTCAATGTCTACGCCGTCATAGAATTTCCAGGTTTTCAGGAATTTCTTCATTGAAGCAACGAAAACGTCACGGTTTGCTTTAGTTGTAAAACCGTGGAACGGGTCCGAAAGCGTCCAACCACCAACGGAAGGCAAAATCTTCAGATCAGGGTAACGCTGTTTTAGTGCCATCAGCTGAGCATATGTACCACGGATCGGGTCGTTTTGATTCACTCCAGGCAGTGTTTTCTGCACAGCAGCCCAAGGATCGTGAATGACGACTTCATAATCTGCTGTCCCAGCACAAGCCTTTTGCAATGCGCGCCAGCTGTTACCATTTTCAATTTCTTTCAGCGACTCGTTCGCACCACAGATTGGAATAAATCCATACAGCAGGTGACTCAGGTTTTGAGCAGGAATGTTGGTAACGTCAAAGTCACGGCCGTAGATTCCCCACTCTACAAAGTAAGCACCTGTTACTTTACCCGGGATTGTACCGTTATTACGGTTATTCGGGTTAACATCCATAGGTAGTGGCTCAAGGTGACCACCGTCTGTATCGGCAATCACTATCTCTTTACCAGCACTTCTTGCACAGCCCGTGCTATCACACAATTCAACATACAGGGTGTGGCGACCAGATTGCATATAAGGGAAAGTGATAGTACCGCTCTTAGTGCCGGCAGTTAACGTACCTTCATTTACAAGCTGATTGTCAAAGTAGACTTTATAGCTATCACCACCTGTACCACTCCAGGCATTCCATTTAATCTGAATATCGACTTTATCTTTAGCAGTTACCAAGTCTTTGTATGACCCGTTTCCATCGAGTACAACATCTACAAATGAATACACTTGTGGCTCCCAGCTCAAGCTAGGTGTTGAAGGTGCAGCCAACACTGAACCGCTCATGAGTGCTAAGCCTATCGCTGTACTTATCTGTTTAATTTTCATTACTTTCTCAACCTTATTTACATGTTATATCCAAACCCCGAGGGGTGAGTTATTGGTACTGCTTAAAACTTTTTTGTCTGACTAGAGTGCTTTCCAGACTTGTGCTTTTCCTGGTTCTTCTCCACGCGTCCACCATTTGGCTTCGTAATTTTTATTACCATGAGAGACTTTATCGCCACCTACGTAAGTTTTAGAGGCCTTCCACTGAGGAAAAGTTGATACGGGTACATCCTTAACCGTGACAGTGAAGTCTATGGAAGTAACTAATTCACCATCTGATACAGCAACCGACACTGTGTATTGCGTGTCTGCTGACACTTCGCCACTTTGTATCGAGATAGTTGCGCCGCTGCCTGCCATCGAGAGCCCGGCTGGCAGTGTCCAGTTGTAGACTAGCTCGGTCTGCTCATCATCAAAGGCATGCACATGTACCTGTACTTGGGCATTCTCATCCATCACAACCGGGTCTGGTTGATGAACCGTAGGCGGCGTGTTTGGCGCCTTAGGTACGATAGTGAGGTTATAGGTGTACGCCGCATCCGTTACGAACACTTGATTACTGAGCAAATTCGCTTCATCAAATAACACGTCGCCATTAGCCTGTTTGACACCCACCTGAACATCATTGGCATAGGTTGCATTCAGCTGCCCTGCCAATACGCTCTCCCAGTTGGCCTGGTTTTGCGCCGTTACCGCTAAGGAATGTTTGACAATTTCCTGGCCGTTTTGGTCAAAAACGCGCGCCCAGACAAGGTCGCCAGCGTTAGCCGTCTGACCCCGGCTGACAAAATAGCCAGCTGCGTACCAGTCGGTAGGCTGCGAATCAGAAACTATGTTGATGTCGCTACAGTTGTAAAAGCCTTCTCCAACGACATCATTGCGCTGCCAACGCGTATACAAAATCGCGTCGCCACTGCGACCTTGAGGTATCTGAATGGTCATTTCGTAAATACGTTTACCATCCGGATCTTTCACGAAATCCACGTTGCCGATCTCTGTGATCAGGTCGATACTGCCCCAGGTCATGACATCCGTCGCCGGGTTAAACCCAGGCTTGGTCAGATAAAACTTCCAAAAGCTGGGGTTATGCGGTGTCGTCGCATGAAAGCGAATCGCCAGCTCTCCATTTGCATTAGGACGAACATCTGTCTTTTGCCAATCGGCTGACGGTAAGTTCATACCGCGCTTTTCATGTGAACCTGCCGCACAGAGCGTGCCGTCTGGTATGTTCTTCTCTACTGCCTGTTGGTTGTTGTAATCAGGCGTATTGACGGCGAATTCGTGTTCCTGAATAAACTGTACGTAGCCAGACTCCAGGTAAGCTGCCCGACACGCAGCATTGGGGATATTTGAACCATCTTCTGGCCACCAGTACCCTCCCTGGTCTTCACAAATTGCCTGCCTTGCAAGCGGGAAATCCATGTAACCATGGCTTGCAGCCAGGTCGCTATAGCACAGAGCTGATAATACCAATGCACTGATTGCGCTCTGTTGTGATAATAATTTATACGTTTTCATAGTTTGCCTCTATCATAGGGGCCGAAGCCCCTGTCCTTTGAAATTGGGTTGGTTACAAACTACAAACCTTGGTGTAATCCGAACTGACCGATGGCTGTTTATTGCTCCACCACTTCGCTTTGTAAACACCATTTCCATCGATGATTAAGTCACCCTGAGCAGCATGAGTTCCCTTAGGAAACTCTGGGTATACTTTAATCTGAGAGATAGGCACACCTTCACAGCTTGTGATTGGACCGCCATTACCATCACCTGGTTTTGCATCTGGCAATTTCGGATACTCGAACTTAAATGCGTAACGTTTACCATCTTTCTCGGCAACAAAGTTAACAGGACCTGTGATAGGCATGTAGTACATTACCTGTGCATTGACCGTTTCACCCGGTGCGAACGACTTCGGAATGTTGCCCCACTCGTCTACCAGAGTTATTGAGAAACGGTGGAACTCATTTTCAAATCCACCAATGTTGTTGCCGGCAGCGTTAGAGGCATTCGCTTCAACTGCCATACCCAGTTTCTCTTGCGCATTCCAGTTCGACTTAAAGATTGCCGATGTTGCAACTGGAACATCAAAGGTGATCTTCGCGCCTGACAAGTCAATGGCAGAGTTGTTGGTAAACGCAAACGTTGGTGCAATTGGATAGTTATCATCCCCTAGAGGAAAATCTTTGGCAGTGAAGGTGACATCAACAGATTCCGCAGGAACCTGAAAGTTCACATTCCCCGGATGAATATCGTAAGGCGCACCAGACTGGTTAAACTTGTTGTATGCAAGCGTTGTCAGGCTCGACCCCATGAAGTACTCACCTTTCGCGGCATCGTAGTCAAAGTCACCAGCAAGTTCCCAGAACATAATCCCGCCCAGGCCATTGTTGATAACGTAGTCAACTTTGGTACCCATCGACTCTTCGTCTTCAATAGACAAGAACACTTTTTTCTCTGCGTTCCACAACCAAGGCGCCACAGCAACAGAGTCATAATGACGCGCATATGTGCCAGTCAATGCGTCTTCAGGGTCTGTAACTGGGTTCAGACCATAGTCAGCAAGGTAGCTTCCCAATACACCAGACTGCAGGTTCTTAACATGCCACAGCGGGTTAGATCCGGCAGGTACTTCCAGGCCTACGTCATTCTTGTCATGCCAAAGGTTATCGATACCCACAGCACCATTACCGCACTTATTCTTCTCACCTTTGCCGGTGCCCGGAGGACAGTTTGCCTGATCAGGGAATGCAGCCTGACCCCACAGTCCATTAGTACCACCCTGAACATCTTTGAAACCACGCGTATAGTAAGGAATACCGATGTTAATACGACCGCCCGATAGCGCACCACGGAAGTACTTAACAGCCCAATCAGTATTCAGGTAACCGATGCCT
Source organism: Pseudoalteromonas rubra (assembly GCF_001482385.1). Lineage (NCBI taxonomy): Bacteria > Pseudomonadati > Pseudomonadota > Gammaproteobacteria > Alteromonadales > Pseudoalteromonadaceae > Pseudoalteromonas > Pseudoalteromonas rubra. The sequence continues at coordinate 684,161 of NZ_CP013612.1, read as the reverse complement.
TCAAACTCAGCAGTGCCGTAAACGTTCCATGCTTTAAGTTCTGAATCTTCACCAGTATCGAACAAAGAAGCATTGTGGCCTACGTGTTGGTTCCAAGCACCATGCAGGTCATAAGACATAATGTTGACGTAATCCAGATACTTAGTAACCTGGAAGGTCTCCATACCACGCAGCAAATAACCAGAAGAAGGTGATGCAATGGTTAGCATATAGTGTTTGCCATCCTGCTGACCGGCTTTGTCTAACTCTTCACGTAAACGCTTCATCAATACCTGATATGAGGCATTTAGCCCTGCACGTAGTGCATTAGAAATTGGGAAGTCATCTGGGTGACCTGCGTCGTTCATTGAAGTCGGGTATTCATAGTCAATGTCGACACCGTCGAAGCCATAGGTGCGAATGAACTCAACTGCACTTGCCGCGAACGCATCGATACCAGCCTGATTAACACTTCCATCAGAATTGGTAGTCATAGTGTAGAAGCCACCACTGTTAACGCGCTTGCCATCGGTACCAAAGTAGCCACCGGTTTCCGCCCAACCACCTACAGAGATGAGTGTTTTAACATCCGGATGTTGTTTCTTATATTTGTTAAGTAAGTTGAAGTGACCTTTATAAGGTAAGGCCGGGTCCATCTCAGCACCCGCTTCGCCTGGCCATTCCATATTTGTAGCCGGGTTGCCTGGTGCGGCTGGGTCGCCAATTGAAACCTTGTTGTTCGCGTCGACATGAGCAAAAGCGTAATTAATATGGGTTATTTTGTCCCATGGAATATCATTCACCAGGTAAGAAGGCTGGCCATTGGCACCGTTTCTCCAGCTCGTGAAGTAACCGATTACCCGACGAGGGTGGTCTGTACCCATTTTTTCACGGCCATCGACATCATAGATAGTACAGTAAGGTGTATTCACACCAGGTGTTTGGAACAAACCTTCAGGTTTACAGTCGTCGCGTCCCCCCTGCCCCTGCTCAACAACGGTCAGAGATTGAGAAACACTTGCCGTTGCTCCTTTATCATCTGTCACTGTCAGAGTAAATGAAACCGGACCCAGTTGCTGCGCTGTCCATGTGTGGTCCGTTGCACTGCCGTTGGTAGTTACAACATCAACACCATCTACCGTAAACGTCAACTTGGTCACCTGACCGTCCGTATCGCTGCCAGACAAGCCAAATACGACCTGAGAACCCACAGTCAATTCCGCTGGCTGACTCTTAATAACAAGCTGTGCTTCTGGTGCTTTGTTACCAGTATCGGCTGGTTTTACAACCACCTGGCTGGTCAATACGTTTGATGCTGCACCTTTATCATCATAAGCTGTTGCGCTGATATCATGCGTACCCACACTGGCGTTCCATTGCGCATCAAACATATCTGCGGTGCCGCTTACGTCAGTGGCAATCAGGCTGCCGTCAACGAAAAACTCAACCTTACTCACAGTACCATCTGAATCTACCGCTTTCACACTAATGGCAACGCTGTCATTAGCAACGAATTCAGTGCCGGAAACTGGCTGTAAGTTACTGGCTACTGGTGGTTTATTTTCGACAGCGTTGTCACACAAACCCAGCCAAGTCCACTCCTGCCAGTCACCAGAGTTCGTTGCAGGCTCAGAACGCGTCCACCAGTTGGCTTCATAAGCATTATTATTTTGCTCGACCTGCTGACCACCGGTATAGGCATTACCAGATTGCCATGGATTTAGACCAGTACAGTCATACGCATTAGCATGTGTTGAGCCTATAGCAATAGCGATTGCGCTGAGCTGCAGTGCCATCTTGAATTTGTTTCTCGTTTTCATACTTTCTTCAACCTTTACTGTTTTAGTGATTAACATTTTTAAAGTAAAGCTAACATAGAAATGAAGTACGTCAACGTAAGCACGACTACTTTTTAACCAACAAAACCTCGTAAACCATCCTTTTTACCTAGCAATTATTCAAATGAATGGACTTTTTCTCATTTTGACCCGACCTCCATTAAATGAGTTAAATTCATATATTACAGTCCGTATATTCATTGCTATTGCATAAAGAACAATCAGTTAGAAATAAATCAGAAACATTGAAAAGAAAAACTTATGTGTTCGGATAAGTTTTTCTTATCTTTTTGATGAAAATCTGAAGATCATGTTTGAGCATAACTTATAACCAATGGTTATATAAGAAACTCCCCAGGTCGGACCAATAACATCACGTTAACGTCAACGTTAACACAGTAACAAAGGCATGATTTAGCCCTCAATAGGGTACAAAGAAGTGTTCAGAACACATTTGAAGGGATAGAAACCGTATGGTGAGACTATGCGCGTGATTAACTGGCGATGATGACTGGCAGTGTCAGTGTGACTTTGGTGCCTTCATTAAGCCTACTTTCAATATTAATAGTGCCCTTGTGCTCAGAGATAATCCCATACACAACAGCCAGACCCATACCAGTACCCTGCCCGACAGGATTAGTGGTAAAAAAAGGGTTCGAAGATATGCAGTAATTTGTCATCCTCTATGCCAGTACCATTATCAATAATTTCGATTAGGCTCTGCTCTGTCACAGGCCTGAAGACCAGTTTGATTTAGGGACTTGGACAATTTGCGTGATTAACTGGCGATGATGACTGGCAGTGTCAGTGTGACTTTGGCGCCTTCATTACGTTTACTTTCAATATTAATGGTGCCTTTGTGCTCTGAGATAATCCCATACACCACTGCCAGACCCATACCAGTACCCTGTCCGACTGGCTTAGTGGTAAAAAAGGGTTCGAAGATATGCGGCAGTTTGTCTTCTTCTATGCCGGTACCGTTATCTATAATTTCGATCAGGATCTTCTCTGTCGCAGGCCTGACGACCAATTTGATTTGAGGGCTTGGACAGTTACCCTGCGCTTTCCCTTGCTCACAAGCGTATTTAGCATTCATCAATAAATTGATGATCACCTGATTTAACGCGGCAAGATTGCAATAACTAAGCGGGATATCAACTTTTTCTACAATGAGTTCGATATGCTTAAGCTGATTGGCAAGCAGGCCGAGCGCACTGTCTATCGCTTCAGTCATATCAGCCATAACAAATTCATTGTTTTTGGGCCGGGCGAAATCCAATAAACTACCGACGATGGTTGCGATACGCCGACAACCGTCCTGGCAATCTTCGATGAGATCTTCTGCATCTTCAGCAAAGAAACCCAATTGATATTGTGCTTCAAGTTTCATAAATGCTTCTTTGAACGCCTCTTGCTCAATGGCATTGTCTGAAAATTGCTGACTTGTATTAATCAGCTCCGCAACGCCTTTAGCGACTTGCCCCAGTGTAGCCACATTACTGTTAACATAAGCCAGAGGGTTATTGATTTCGTGCGCAACGCCCGCAGACATAACACCGAGCGTCGCCATCTTCTCACTCTGTAAAATAGCTGCGTGCTGTCGTTTTAACTGCGTCAGATTAGCTTCTAACTCTTGATTGGCAAGATATAGAGAGCGCGTTTTGTCCTCTAATAGCGTTTCAAGCTCATCACGGGCCTGCTTTTCTCTGTGGTACGCCTTATAATATTCGTTGTCACTTTGCGACATATTCACCTCTTTTACTCTACCGTGGGAGCTCCCTGCAGCAATTGTGTAGCAGGAAAAGCCAGAACTGACCCATACACCAAATCATACCTTTAGTTCTCACGCTAGAATTTTCACCACAAACTGGGTATGTTCACCGCTTTGCGTAACAGATCGATTATGCGATATTTCTATTTGCTTGTTAAAGTAATCTGCCGCACCATAAATCAGCCCTTCGGCACAGAATCCAAGCTTCCGGGGTGAACGGTAATCTACTAATATCTCTGAATCATTTACAATCGTCGCTTCAATCTTTGGCAGATTCGGCTCATCATATAACTTAGCGACCTCTACATGGATCACACTGTCTATTGCCATAATCAACTTCTCAAATGTATCCAGCTCGGCAAGCACTGCGGTATGTTTGGCAGCCAATGAACCAAACAAAAAGCGCCCGAATACACTTAATACATCAGGCAAAGGTAAGGCCATTTTTTCTGCAACGCCATTTGCCAGCGCGTACAATTCTTCATCCGGATAAGAGACAGCAGAAACATAACTACGATGTGCCGGACTGTGCTCGTCCAACAGTGCATTCCAAGCACTCATACCCAGGTTTTCGATGACCAGTTCTTCTAAACTACGGAATATTATGCCTTTCATTGTTCACTCCTTACTCCAAATGAATTAACACCAAACTCGCTGCTGGAATTGTTATAAAACAAAGTTTAGACTAATTTTTATATTACCTATTGCTTTACGTCATTGATTTATGATGGAACACAGCCAAAAACCTGAAATTGCTAAGCCTCCGTCCGGGCCCATACGAGTTTTGTGCCTGGATGATGAGCCGGGCGTACTTAAAGTACTTAGAAGAACACTGGGTATGGCAGGTATGCAAGTGGCCATATTCGAATGCGGAGAACTCGCGCTTAAAGCACTTGAGGATAATGAATTTGAAGTGATCATCTCAGACATGAGAATGCCGAAAATGGATGGCGTTGAATTCCTGACCAAAGCGAGGGAGGTGTCGCCCCAGTCACAACGTATCTTATTGTCCGGTTACGCAGATATGGACTCGACGATCGCAGCCATAAATGAAGGCGGGATCCATAACTTTCTACAAAAGCCCTGGCAGAATGAAGCCCTTATCCATGTTATTAAAGATGCGGCCGAGAAATATCGCCTTAAACAATACAACCTCGCTCTTCAGGAAGAGGTTAGCAAACAAAACGATCAACTGAGGATGCTTAATGGTAATCTCGAAGAGTTAGTAGAAAAGCGCACCGCGCAGATCAGAACAGTACTTCGCCAACTTGAAACGGCTAACAAACGAGAACAAGATGAACATAAAGCTACCGTAGAACTGCTGTACAATTTTATAAATGCTAATCCCTATATCAATGCCGACTTGGCAAAACACATTGCACACCTTTGTGGCCTGGTTGCCCATAAACTTGGGCTTAGTGAGAAAGTCATACAACTGACTAAGATGGCTGGTTACTTGGCGCAAGTAGGACTGCTGGCAATGGATCCAGCCCTTTATAATCAGCCTGTCGAACAGTTAAGTCCCCAGCAACGAAAATTATTCTTCACGCACCCTGCAACCGCGCAGCTGATGCTAATGCCGGCACAGCATCTGAGTGATGTTGGCGAAGCTATCTATCATCAGTATGAAAAGTATAACGGGCAAGGCATCCCGAAAGGCTTAAAAGGCAAGGAAATCCCCATCGGCGCCCACATTCTTGCGGCAGTCAGGGATTACGTAGAACACCTGCTAAAAACCAAGAACCCAGAACAAGAACAGCACGCTCATGCATTGGAAATGATAAAAATGTACAGTGGCTCTTTTTACCACCCTAAGGTAGTCGCAGCATTAGAGCAATCTGTTCAAACTGACGGAGCAGGCACAGAGCAGGTAGGGTCAATGAATATCATTGATGCGAAAAAACTCAAGCCAGGCATGGAACTGGGCCTGGCCATCCATAGCCACAAAGGCATAATGCTGTTACCTAAGGGGCATGTTTTTACCGCTGCAACGGCCACTAAACTGCAGCAGCTTGAATCACAAAAACCAACCCCATTTAGAATTCTGATTAAAAACTAGCGTTTAAATCTGACAACAAGTTCATACATATCATTTGCTACTGTGGTCAGCTCTTCGCTGATCACATGCATTTCATTTGAACTATTTACGCTTGTGTTGGCGAGTGTTGCAATGCTCACCACTTGCTGATTAATATCCTCAGATACCGTTGCTTGCTCTTCCACAGCAGTGGCAATTTGCATGCTACTCGCGCTAATTTTCTCTATCAGTTGATAAATCCCCTCTAACTTTTGAGAAGAGTGTGAAAGCTGCTCAATGCCCTGGTGAGATTCATCTTCTCCCCGCTTTGCAATAAATTCGGCACTTTGAGTACTTTGTGTCAGCTGTTCGATGATTGCATGGATTTCTTTTGTCGACTCCTGCGTCCTTTGCGCTAAATGACGTACTTCATCGGCAACTACAGCAAAGCCCCTACCTTGCTCCCCGGCTCTTGCCGCCTCGATTGCAGCATTCAGAGCCAACAAATTAGTTTGTTCAGCAATTTGCTCAATGATCTGTGCCGCTTCAGCAATTTTAGATGTTTGTTTTGCCACACCTAACACTGAGTCCTTGATATCTACAACGGTTGCTCCCAAACTTTCTATTGAAGCGCGGGTCTCCTCAGAGCTGCGTGCACTTTCCTGGGCTAATACGAGTACTCCTTTAGCATCTTCTGAACTTGCCTGGACACTATGCGAGACTTCATTGATGGTAGTTGCCATTTCATTCATCGCAGTTGCAACCAGCTCAGTTTCGAGTTGCTGCTTTGCCAGGCATTGAGAGGTTTCAATACTTTTGCTGTTACTCTCTTTTGCACCACCAGCGACCCCCTTAGCCGCGAATTCAATACGCGTAATAATAGTATCCAGGTGCGCGCGCTCACTAAGCAGCTTGACGTGTAGTTGAGCCATTTTACCACTCCAGGGAGAATAAACCTGAGTGGCAATATCATCACAAAAACTGTGTGACATCACTTTATCAATCCTGCCCAACTGCTCGTTATCGCGGTATGTGTTATAGGCAAACAAAGCTAGAGTGTTAGCCATTAGCCAGCCAAATCCAAGCATTTCACTCACAGACAGATATAAAAAGAGTGCAGTGAGTACTGCCAGTGAAGGCCAAATTGCACGCAGTTTTGGCAATTTCACTTTATCACGTTGACCTGATTTTACCCGTTTGTAGAGTGCTTCGGCTCTAGTGACAGACTCACGGTCCGGGCAACTTCGGACAGATTCGTAGCCAATAATTTTTCCACCTTCCGTCATTGGCGTGACATACGCATTCACCCAATAATGGTCGCCATTCTTACAACGGTTCTTAACCAGCCCCATCCAGGGTTTACCCGCCTTTAATTGATCCCACATGGTCTTAAAGGCGATTTCGGGCATATCCGGGTGGCGAACCAAATTATGTGGTTGGCCAATTAGTTCATCTTTGGCATACCCACTGACTTCAACAAAATGCTCATTGCAGTCAAGTATTGTGCCTTTCAGATCGGTCACTGAAATTAGTCGGGTGTCAGCGGAAAAGCGTTTTTCCTGATTGGTGACGGGGTGATTTAATCGCATCTTTAAACTCGAATTCTATGCTATCAATTGTTTCTGCGAAGCGAGAAAATACGACTAATGCGCTGTTTTTGCAACAACAAATCTATATTTTGCCGTTTTTTTAGGAAAAAATAACTAGATCCAAAGCAACGCCAAGTACGTATAACCGAAAATCGTTTTTTCACTCTAGCCTTTTATGTAAAATAGCAAGGCTAACAGAACACACCAAAGGAGCCGTGAGTGCCAAAGCTTTCTGCCATTACTGATAATCCACACGAGAACAGATTTAACGAAAAAATCGGCGTTCTGGTAACCAATTTGGGCAGCCCGGATGCACCAAATGCACCTGCACTAAGAAATTATCTTCGAGAGTTTTTATCTGATCCTCGTATCGTAGAGCTGCCCAGAGCGCTATGGTGGTTAATACTGCACGGCGTCATCTTAAGAGTCAGACCCAGCAGATCCGCTAAGGCCTATGCCAGTATTTGGACCGAAAACGGCTCACCTCTGGTGCAAATTACACAAGATCAGTGTAATAAACTCAGCGCACTACTAAAAGAGCAAAACTACGACAATGTCGAGGTGGTCATGGCAATGCGCTATGGTAATCCGTCTATTCAGAGCGGCCTTGAAGCACTGCGTTCAAAAGGGATCACTAACATCGTTGTGTTCCCGCTTTACCCACAATACAGCAGTGCAACGACAGGCTCAACGTTCGACGCGGTTGCGAACGTATTGAAGACCTGGCGTTGGGTTCCGAGTCTGAGCTTTATCAATGGCTATCATAAACAACCAAGTTATATCACCGCCTTGGCGAACTCAGTACAAGAACATATAGACAAACATGGCCTGCCAGAGAAGCTACTTTTTTCTTATCATGGCACACCGAAACGATTCCTCAATAACGGCGATCCTTACCATTGCTTTTGTCAGCAAACCACTCGACTTGTGTGCGAGCAGCTCAAGTTAGACAAAGACAAAGTAATGACGACTTTCCAAAGCCGGTTTGGCCGGGAGGAATGGCTACAGCCCTATACGGACGTGACATTGAAAGAACTGGCTTCTCAGGGTGTCAAAGAAATTGCTATTCTCAGTCCTGCATTTAGTGCGGACTGCCTGGAAACACTTGAAGAACTTGAAGAAGAAAACCGAGAGTACTTCATCGAAGCGGGTGGTGAAACTTACCACTATATTCCAGCACTCAATGACAGAGACGATCACTTAGCGGCTTTGTTTGATATCCTAAAACCATATATTAGATAGAAAAATGCATAAAAAAAAGGGGCCCGATTTGGCCCCTTATTTTTTAATGCTGTTGTGATGATTTACTTATATAGATAAGCTCGTCATTGAATACCTGACCTGAGTTGAATTCCTGTAGCAGGCGTAAGCAAGCGGATAGTGGCTGAGCCGGGCTGTAATAAAAGCCCTGGATATGGTTACACCCTAACTGCTCCAGCATGACAAGCTGACTCTGAGACTCAACGCCCTCCGCAATGACTTTAATGCCTAACTCCTGAGCTAAATTCAGCAAACAACTTATCATCACCTTCTTATTTCTGTCTGCCATCAGGCTGTCGACAAAAGACTTGTCTATTTTGAGATAATCAACTTGATTTTCTACCAAGTGGCTCAGCGAAGAGTAGCCTGTACAAAAATCGTCTAGCGCAATTTTGACGCCTTGCGCTCTCAGTTTCGATAACAGTTCCCAGGTATAACGATTCGTTGCCATAGACTCTGTCACTTCCAGCGTCACTTTGTCATAGGGTACTTGCGCTTTTTCAATCGCTTCTGTCACCAGCTTAAACTGATCGTTACTGGTTTTGAATTCATTAACAGAGCGGTTAATCGAAATACTGACTTCATCATAGCCTTGTGAATGTATCGCTTTTAAATCCTGACAAGCTTGTTCAAGCACAAACTGGCCTATGAGATGAATCAAACCGAACTCTTCAGCAATCGGAATAAAGGTGCCCGGTGAGACCATGCCCTGCTCATCATCAAACCATCTGACAAGCGCTTCAAATTTGACAATTTTACCGCGCTGCACATCAACAATGGGTTGGTAATAGACAGTCAGTAAATTGGCTTTAAGCGCCGCTTTGAGTTTATCTTTGAGCTTAATTTTATTCAGATAGGCATTTTGAATTGCGGCATTGTGAAGTGCGACGTGCCCGCGATGTGTTTTCTTGGCACTTTCCAGCGCATGGGCAGCATTACGAATAAACTTAGCTGCCGTGATCCGGCCCCGGTTTTCCAACTGCGCTATGCCAGTGCTCGCACTGAGCTCTACCGTCAAGTCGTTAAAGACATAGGGCTGTTTTATCTTATCGCTGAGCTTTTTGGCAACCTGTAATGCACTTTTAACGTCTGTGTTGTCGAGTAAAATAGCAAACTCATCTCCGCCATAGCGAGAAATTGTGTCATTTTCTCTGATCCCATTTCGTAACCTTTTTGCCACTGACACCAGCACTTTATCCCCTATTTCCGGACCATAAATATCATTCACTTCTTTAAAATGATCCAGACCGATAAACAACAAAGAACAGGGTGTGTGCAGGCTACGACTGGCTGAAATTTTCTCTTCAACAATATCAATAAAACAGCGACGATTGAGCAGCGCAGTCAAAGGCTCGTGATTAGCGTAAAACATAAGTTGTGCTTCGTTGCGCTTCCACTCGGTGATGTCACGGAAAATCGCAACATAATTGACTATCTCTCCTTGCTCATCCTTCACCAGACTAAGCGTCAGTTCTTCTGGAAAGATCTGACCGTTTTTACGGCGGTTAAATATCTCGCCCTTCCAGCAACCTGCACTCATCAGGCTATTCCACATCTGATGATAGAAATCGTCACCATGTTGCCCTGAGGACAGTACTGAAGGGTCACGCCCCATCAACTCATGACCGGTATACCCGGTCAGGCGCTCAAAGGCACGGTTTACCATTATGATTTTGTTTTCACCGTCAGTGATCATGATGGCTTCAGTGGCGTGTTCAAATACCACGTTGGTCAGTTCAAGCTGTTTGTTCAATGAATAAATATAAGAAACGTCCTGGACCGTAGCGCTAAAAACACGCTCATCACGTTGCTCATCACACTGCTCGACGCGACCGATAATGCGATACAGCCCACGTAAATTAGTACGCTTCTTGTGCGCCACATTAACGTCAATGTAATCAAGGTGACCCGTTCTGAGCTTTTGTATAATGACTCTCAGTCGCTTTTGATCGGCCTCTGTTAAACAGTTCGTAAAGTCATCAAGGGTTAATGTTTCTTCACGATGCTGCAAAAGGCGACGCATTTCATGGCTGAATATGTGCTTATCCCGGCTAATATTCCAGCTCCAGGAGCTGAGCTTAGCGATCCGCTCTCCCTTTGCCAGTTGTTTAACGAGTATTTGCTGGGCCGCAATTTCAAGGTTGTGATTTAACTCAGCCCCTACAAGTAAACTGAGCTCGCGGAACCAATGCTTATCTTCGTCGCTAACGGTCACTTTTTCATCAAAAAGACAAACCATAATACCAATTGGCTTATGATCCAGTGCCCGCAACGTCACGCCGAGATATCCATCAATATTAAAAATCTTTAGGATTTCGTCTTCTGCGTACATTTGCTGAAGATTGCAGCTGATAGAACATACCCCCTGACTGGTTTTAGCGTCATTACAGGGCGTTCCTTCGAGGTCGTAGATAATATCGTTTGAGCGATTACCATCAACAGAATAGGCAACCGTTTTGACCCGCGTATCGGCATCAATGAATTTGCCAATCAAACAATGAGCTGGCTTGAACTTCTCATAGATCAAATCGAGCGCTAATTCATATCGCGCCTCACTACTACACAAATTGTAAAATGTACTAAATGAAAAAGTCATTGTTCGGCTAAGTTCTTATATTTTATTGTTTTCAATATCAACAGGTATTTTAACAAATTGCAATGATAGAATTAAAAGCAAGACTTGTTCTCGATACAGATCAATAAATCGAACTTATTTCTTAGCATCGTCTATCCCTGTGCTCTACAAAGTCAAATAAGGATTAGTCACAAACCTAGTCTGACCAGCTGTATGATATTATTCATACCACAACACGGGATCAGGTTCAAACACTCCTTAGTAAAACCGAATAATGTTTACAAAAATAAGCGCTAAACTGCGTGACGCGCGACATCATGGTTCGCGGCATGTGGTGTGAGCTTGGCCTGACAAGTTTGATTGCGGCCTTTGTTTTTAGCCTGATAAAGTGCTTTATCTGCCATTTTAAGTGTTTCATCTATGCTTTTACTGTGTGCAGGCCAACAAGCAATGCCAATCGACACTGTCACAGGTCTGGACAAAGGCATGGCGTGTTCGCTTATCGCAATACGTAACCGCTCTGCTATGCTAAATGCGCGATTTGCGTCTACAAATGGCATAAAGATCAAAAATTCTTCTCCCCCACTTCGACAAACAAAATCATGACTGCGCGCATTTTTTTTCATCACACCGGCCAAAGCACACAGAACCTCATCTCCTACAGCATGGCCAAACTCATCATTGACTGACTTAAAATGATCAACATCCAGTGCCATAACTGAAAATTGATAATGCATGCTTTTAACATTATCCAACCATAATTGCATTGCCAGTCGGTTATTGAGTTTAGTGAGCGGATCCATTTTTCTGTCTTCTTCCAATTCCCTGATCTCCTGCCCCAACAACTCAGAGCTGTTCAGGATCGCGGATTTTAGGTTTGCTGCCTCAAAGTACCAGGCCGGTGTTTCATCGATACAACGCAGATTCCCGGGACTCAGTGAGCTAACATTTTGTGCGAGCTGCGCCAAAGGCCTGGCAATAAGGAACCCGGCACACAAGGTCACTACGAAAATAGCCAACGCAAACGGCAAAGTGGAATACAATACGTTAGTGTGGGTCAAATCTAACTCAGCAACGATACTAGTAAGAGCACGTTGGCTGATTATTCCCCACCCTGTGGTGGATACGGGTGCAAACCCTGCGAGCATGTCCACGCCTTGACTATTTAGCGCCTCAACGGCACCTGATTGACCACTCAGTACAGCATTGATCGCGACATTACCCTGAATATGCTCCCCTACTCGATTATTATCTTTGTGATAGATCAGCCTTTTATTTTTATCTACCACATAAACATAAGAGTGCTCAGAAGCATGATGAGTACCCAGTAATTGATTTAATATGGTATCACCTTGCAAGTAAATTCCCCCTGCAATAAAACCGAGATAGGTACCATCAGAGCTAAAAATCGGAAATGTTGGGCTCACCAACAAGTTGCCGGCAGGCGAGACGAAAGGATCAAGAATATGGGGTTGCTGCAGCTCAATCGGCAAAGACAGCGAAGGGTCTAATGTTAGGCCTTTGAGCGCCAGGCTCGATGGCTGAGCCGAAATGATCTTACGCTGTGCATTAATAACAACCAGGGAATCAAAACTGTTAGTTTGGGTTAGCAAGCGCGCAAGCTCAACATCGATAGCATGGCTATCGTCAAAATGATTGGCAATGTGGCCAGCACTAACGCGCAACTGACTATTAAGTGACTGCAAAAATAGCTCTGTAACCGTAGCCAGCTTTTTTGCGTATGCCTGATTCGCGGCAAGTGTGTCTTTAATAAAAGCTCGTTCGTGCACACGATAGCTAGCCATCAATGCACTATATACAGCTAACGCGATACCGGCACTGACCAGCAATAATATGAGCTGTTTCAGGTCTAACTTCCAGCGACGGATGATTTTCACTATTCCCTCCAACTTCAGCACGAACATGACTACGTACATCATTGTAAAATATTGCAGGAGCAAGAACTTATTCTGGGTCAAACTCTGTGCCTAAACCACTTACACATACCTTTAATCACAACAGACAAGCTGAGCACATAAACGTAGATCGCTCAAAGGATGAGAAACGAGCGAACAAACAGCACTTTTTGACTATAGAGGGAAATAAAAAACGTAAATTACTATCATGTTTAAGCACTGTGCTTTATAATATGTTCGATATTTAAGCAACTCAGTTTTACCGAAATGAAAAAGAAAACCCGAATGAACCCACTCGTCACACACTTTACTTTCGCAAGTATTGCCTTAGCTATGCTGTGGATGTTTGTTCAGGATAAAGACGCTCTGCTTACCGGCAGTGCATTAGTACTTGCCTATATAGCATGCGCACTTGGGTATCGCATGATTGCAGCACGCGAGGCATTAAAGAATACCAGCAAAGCCGCTCACAAAAAACATTAACCCTCTTTTACCCCAGCACTTGGCGTCTGAATAAAACTGTGTAATCATCCAGTCACAATTTTATAACAGGACCTTGTACATGTATCGTCGCTCGCTGCTAATACTTTTTTTACTGGGTGGATGCACCACTTATGAGCAACCCACCCACGTAAAAACCTGTCAGGACCTCGTCTATAGCTACCCGGAAGTACGCGATAAAGGAAACGAGGGTCAATATGCTGCACTTTTCACAGATAATGCACGCTTTACCGTCGAGAAACTTAATATTTCACTCGGCAACAAGACTGAAATTGTCGACCGTTTCAATAAAGCGCGCAGTAACACACGAACCGTTCATATGATGACTTCTTCTCGTCAGTTTCGCCAAAACGATACACTTGCCGGGGAATCTCACTTTATTTTACTACTAAAAAATAATGCACAGCCGACGACAACAAAAATCATCAGCGGCCGTTACTTAGATAAATTTGATTACGACACAAGCCAATGTCGCTTTAGCAGCCGAAGAGTCGAAATCGACCGTATGGATATCTTGTAGCAATAAGCTAGCTCTGTCTGCTGCGTTTATACCAGCGTTGCATTTCCTTATGATCACGAGTCACTGCTTGTCCCTTGGCTTCCATTTCGGTGACTTCATTGGCGAGTATTTCTTCTGCGGTTAGTTCTAACTTCATCAGTAAGGCACTTAATTGTGCCTTTTCATCATCGGACATATGCTCGGTAAGCATTGCTTCTCTTTTCTGCACATGAACCGTAACTTCCCGATAGATTTTTTCACCTGCTTGCGTCAATACTACGGGTTTACTTTTGCCAGTTAGTTCCATTGCGCACACCAATTCAAGCTTTAGTAAGGCATTGACAGCACGCGTTACTGAGTAGGGGTCCAGCCGGGACTGATAGCTCACTTCGGCTGCTGTGATAGGCCCGTAAGAGCCAACGTTCAACAGTACTCGCAACTCTCTGGTATTCAGCTCAGTCAAAGAACGGATCACAGGGTCCCTATCGAGTGATAACAGGTTACTAACTACCGCCACCTGAAATGGCACATGCTCAACCAGATCAAGTGCTTCTTTATGTGGATTTGTTACTGCCAACGCACGTTTTCTGTTAGCAATGGCATTTTTCATATCATTGTCACTGGACAATTTGTACCTCTACACATATAGTTGTTGCATATGCAACATAATGAACATTTACAGGAGACCAGTATGCCTTTAGTTAAGCCTTTGTCACAAGAGCACGATCAGGAAGTAGCAGAATTAGCCAAGTTTTTCAACGAAACGCTTGGTTTTTGTCCTAACAGCGTGTTGACCATGCAAATCCGCCCGGCAATTGCCCGTTCATTCATTAATCTGAATAAAGCCGTCATGGAAAACCATGGCCGGGTCACCTCAGAGTTAAAAAGACTGGTTGGCTATATCACCAGCGCCAACACAGGATGCCGTTACTGCGAAGCCCATACTATCTTAGCGGCACAACGCTACGGCGGCAGCGATGAAAGGCTGGCTCAGATTTGGCAATTCAGGGAAAGTGATGTGTTTAATGACGCTGAAAAAGCCGCTTTTGAGTTTGCACTGGCTGCCTCCAGTGTTCCTAATGCAGTCGATGAGAACATTGAATCTGCGATGCAGGCGCACTGGGATGATGGTGAAATCGTCGAAATATTGGGTGTTATCGCCCTATTTGGCTATCTCAATCGTTGGAATGATTCTATGGCGACTACGCTGGAAGCCGGCGCCATTGATGCCGGAGAAACGCTACTTAATGAACGCTGGGAAACAGGCAAACACACCAAATAGCCCTCCAGTTCAGGATTAAAACGAACATCCTTCAACCGATGGGAAAGCAGCGTATGTCTGCTTCCCATTTTTACCTGCCTCTACTGCAATTAAATTAGTTGAATATTTGGGTTGATCCAAATCAAAACGCACTATATATTAAAGTTTCAATAATTACTGAAACTTTAAAAATGCAGCTATCACCTAAAATCGAAAACTTCGTTCTCCATTGCGGAGAGATGGGAAGCCGCTGGGGCTTCAATCGTACCATTGGCCAAATGGTTGGCTTGCTGGTTATCAATGAAAAGCCTCTAACTGCTAATGAAATTGCAGAAGCGCTCAAGATTTCCCGTGGCAATGTCAGTATGGGTATCAAAGAGCTGCAATCATGGCAACTGGTTAAAGTCCACCATATCCCAGGAGACCGAAAAGAGTATTACTCGCCTAACGGCAGTATCTGGGACCTGGCAAACCGAGTTTTTGAAGAGCGCCGCAAGCGCGAGATTGACCCTACCCTGACCTTGTTGCGTGACCAGATCCTGGACAGCGCAAATTCACCAGAAGAAAAATACGCTCAGGAGCAAATGCAGTCTATCCATGACCTGCTAGAGACAGTGACAAAGTGGTCAGCCGAATTGCAACGGCTTACGCCTGAACAACTGCAATCCTTAATGAAACTGGGTTCATCTGTTAGCAAAGTGATTGATTTGAAGGATAAGCTACTCAGAAAATCCTGACTGAGTAGCTTTGAAAAGGATTTCTTTACAATGCGCGGCTCGTCCCCGCGCAACACAGTCGTGTCGGCCAGGCTGCTTTGCCTAACCCAGGCGTAGCATGCGCTGATATAATATGCGAGGTGCGTCATGCTTGATACCCTACTGTTGTCGCGTATTCAATTTGCGGCAAATATTAGCTTTCATATTCTTTTTCCAACCATAACCATAGCCTTAGCCTGGTTCCTGGTTTTCTTTAAATTCCGTTACGATCGAACCGGCGAACAGGTGTGGCTCAGAGCCTATCGATTTTGGGTTAAAATTTTTGCCCTCACTTTCGCACTGGGCGTGGTGAGCGGCATTACTATGTCTTTCCAATTTGGTACTAACTGGCCCGGATTTATGGAACGCATAGGCAATATAGCCGGGCCTTTACTTGGCTATGAAGTGCTCACCGCCTTTTTTATGGAAGCCACCTTTCTGGGCATAATGTTGTTTGGTATGAAACGCGTAAGCCCGCGTCTGCATACCTTTTCGACTCTCATTGTGGCGGTAGGCACCACCCTGTCTGCATTCTGGATACTCTCTTTAAACAGTTGGTTACAAACGCCCACTGGATACACACTGGTAGATGGGGTGTTCTACCCCCAGAGCTGGTTTGAGATCATCTTTAACCCATCA
Source organism: Pseudoalteromonas rubra (assembly GCF_001482385.1). Lineage (NCBI taxonomy): Bacteria > Pseudomonadati > Pseudomonadota > Gammaproteobacteria > Alteromonadales > Pseudoalteromonadaceae > Pseudoalteromonas > Pseudoalteromonas rubra. Next base: position 667,561 of record NZ_CP013612.1, on the reverse strand, counting down.
TTTGGTTATCGCTTTTCTCATATGCTCCTGGCCAGCGGACTTACAGCATCATTTCTCGTAGCAGGCATTAGCGCCTATCGGCTGTTAAAAAACGATCACAAACATGCACCCAAACTGACTTTGAAGGTTGCACTAAGCGTTGCTGCACTGCTGGCACCACTGCAGATGTTTGTTGGTGACCTTCATGGACTGAACACCTTTGAACATCAGCCCCAAAAAGTTGCCGCAATGGAAGGGGTCTGGGAGACAGAACAAGGCGCGCCTTTACTGCTATTTGCAATACCTGATGAAACTGCCCGAACGAACCATTTCGAAGTGGCTATTCCTAACCTGGCGAGTTTGATTCTGACTCATGAGTTGGATGGTGAAATTAAAGGCCTGAACGAGTTTAAAGGTGAACACCCACCGGTTAAGCCTGTCTTTTTTGGATTTCGGATAATGGTAGGGATTGGCGTACTCATGATCCTTGTCGCTGCCGTGGCCCGCTACACATTGTGGCGGCGTTCAACGCTGCCAGATTGGCAACTAAAAATACTAGTTGCTATGACGTTCTCCGGCTGGATTGCAACTTTAGCAGGCTGGTACGTCACAGAAATAGGACGCCAACCTTTTATGGTCAATGGACTAGTAAAAATTGAAGAATTAGTCACTAGTGTCCCTGGAGAGCATGTGCTGCTTACATTAGTGGGTTATCTCACTGTCTATGCTGTGCTACTCACAGCGTATATTAAAACCTTGTTCTATACAGCACGCAATGCCGTGGAAGTTGAAGAGTACCAGACAACACCAGTTCAGGGAGGTCAATATGTATAGTGCTGACTATCTTGCTTTGTTTTACAGCGCACTCATGGCCCTTGCCATCATAGTGTACGCTGTGCTCGACGGCTATGATTTGGGCGTTGGTATATTGTTACCGGGTAAAAATAAACCCGCTGCCGATACGATGATCGCCTCTATTGGCCCATTTTGGGACGCCAACGAAACCTGGTTGGTACTGGCTGTCGGCCTGGCGCTCATCGCCTTCCCTACCGCACATTCAATTATACTGCAGGCACTGTATCTGCCTATCGCTTTTATGTTGCTGGGTTTGATTTTAAGGGGCGTCGCGTTCGACTTTCGTGCCAAGGCCAAAACACGCTACCGTGAAACTTGGGATCGCTGCTTCAAACTGGGCAGCCTGATCACCGCATTTTCACAAGGATATATGCTGGGTCTGTATGTGATGTCGTTTGAACACAGTCTGGCAAGCCATCTATTTGCAGCACTAAGCGGGGTTGGTGTCATAGCAGCTTATACCTTAATAGGTGCCGCTTGGTTGATCATGAAATGCGAAGGTGAGATACAAAACTCGGCTATCCGGTGGTGCCGGGTGAGTAATCTCATTGCTTTACTGGGCGTATTAGCAGTCTCTGTGGTAAACCCACTTATTAACACTTACGTTCAGACGCGCTGGTTTGGCACCGAAATAAGCCTGTTACTATTGCCACTGCCTCTTATCTGCATGGTACTTTTTGTGCTTCAGGACAGGGTTCTGGTCAAGCTCAAACATACACCAAACCAAGGGTGCTGGTTGCCCTTTGCTATCACGGTGGTGATATTTTTGCTGTGCTTTTTTGGTCTACTCTACAGCTTTTTCCCGTATGTCGTCCCAGGTGAATTAACCATATATAAGGCACTTGCTGACCCGTCTGCACTTACCTTTATGCTATACGGCGTCGTACTAGTGGTACCGGCGATAATTGGCTACACACTATTCTCTTATCGGGTTTTCTGGGGAAAGACACAGGACCTGAGCTACTACTGATTTTCACTTGCATTAGCCCAACCAAAAAGGCAGCCCGCACGCTGCCTTTTTTATTTGGCTCGTTTAATTAAAAACTAAATTTTCGGATAGCCAATGCGGTCTGATAAATACCCTACACTGGTGGCAAAGTAATAACTGCGGTTCCAGTTCATCAGTGCTTTGTAATTATTATACGCCAAATACATACGGCCATTCATGTCATCAGGCATCACCAAAGCTGCGCTAATATTCACTTTTGGTAAATCTGTGCCATCAGCACGTCTGACGCCCAGACTTTGCCACTCTTGTAGTGAGCGTTCAGAGTCTCGCCAAAACTCAAGCCATTGCTTGTGATTTTTTGAACCTCGCTTGAGGACGTACTGGCTAGGGAAGTCCTCCGGCAACTTTACCTGCCGGCCCCAGGTCAGACTGTCATTCCAACCAACACTCTTCAGGTAATTTGCTATGGATGCCAGAGCATCTTCTTTGCTTGTCCAGATGTCTTTCTTGCCATCTTTGTTGTAGTCAACGGCATAAGAGTTGAATGACGTTGGCATAAACTGCGATTGCCCCATTGCACCAGCCCAGGAGCCTTTGAAATTGTCAACATTTACATGGCCATCTTTAAGAATGTCCAGTGCAGCCCATAACTGTCGTTTATACAGCGCTTCTCGGCGACCATCAAATGCCAATGTAACCAGTGAGCTGATCACTGGATAGCCGCCCTGAACCCGGCCAAAGCTACTTTCAAGACCCCACAGTGCAACGATAAAGCGCCCCTGCACACCAAAGTCTTTGCTGATCCTATCCAGCAGCTCTTTGTTTTCTTTATACAGCTTACGTGCACGCTTGACTTTCCAATCTGGTACGCGCTTAGGCAGATAAGTTTCCAGCGTTTCAACAATCTCTGGCTGGTTCTTATCTTGTTTAATGACTTTCTTTTTGAATTTGACTGTGCTGAACGCCGCTTCTATCAGCGCGGGTGTGTAACCACGCTCAAGCGCTTCAGCCTTTAAAACTTCTACATAACTGTCGAAACGCGCCTGTTCATCCGCTTTAACGGTTTGCGATGCCAGACATAAAGATACTAATAATGCGGATAGTGTTTTAGTCACTTTTTACTCCGTTTTGTCTTTTTAATTCGTCCAGAAGATTTTCTTGTGGAGGTGGCAGCTGCAAATAAAACCCATCTTCGATTAATTTCTGCTTAACGTTACTTAAATCAGCAGTACCGAGTTTCTTGCGTTTTGCTAAATCCACAATGATTACAAATATTGGCGTACCAAAAGTAGCCATTAAAGGGTCAGGGACTTTGCTAAAATCGTCTCGTTTTTCAATAAAAAGATAGGTATCGGCTTTTTTACTACTTTTATATACTGCGGCTAGCATTATAACCCTATAAAATCTTGCTAATCTGAGAGCAGCACTATACCATGACCTATATAATATTTGGAAAGTTTTGCGACTCTCAAACGTACAGAGTACGGGGTCAGAACAATATTAATCAGAGTTCGCACTGGTATTGAGCGCTTATGTCTACACAGTCTTTTGAATTGAAGGGAAACCTGTTTACTCTCTCAGTTTTACACCTCTTCGATGCCGACCTTGGTAATGTAAAACAGCAACTGAGTGATAAAATTTCCCAAGCTCCTAAGTTTTTTAAAGGAGCACCCATCGTAATCAATCTTGCAGACGTCCGGGAGCAGAGCATAGTGCTCAGCGATTTGAAACGTATTCTTGCGGCGTTAGCATTAAACCCGGTTGGTATTTGTAACGGTACAGAACAGCACAATGCAGAAGCCAAAGAAATTGGCTTATCTGTATTAAACTATACTAAAGATGTTAAACCTGTTACCCAGGATAGCCAAGACACACAAATAGTCGAAAAAGAAGTCTATCTTGGTGCTCAGGTCATTAATGGCACAGTACGCTCCGGGCAACAAATTTACGCGAAGGACCGGGATCTCATTGTACTTGGCGCAGTCAGCCACGGTGCAGAGGTCATTGCCGATGGCAATATTCACATCTATGGCACGCTCAGAGGCCGTGCTATCGCTGGTGCGCAAGGAAATCATGAGGCGAGTATCTACTGTCAGAAACTTGAAGCAGAGCTTGTTTCAGTCGGCGGCAGTTATTGGATCAGTGACTCTCTTCAGGGTGAGCACTGGAGCAAGGCCTGCCAGATTTCACAAAATAACGAATCATTAGAATTAACAGCATTGGTCAAAGGATAATTCAGATGGCAAAGATTATTGTCGTAACTTCAGGTAAAGGTGGTGTAGGTAAAACCACATCAAGTGCAGCGATCGGCACAGGTCTTGCGCTTAAAGGATACAAAACAGCCATTATCGACTTTGATATTGGCCTGCGTAACTTAGATCTCATCATGGGCTGCGAACGTCGCGTCGTCTATGATTTTGTAAACGTCATAAATGGTGAGGCAAACCTTAATCAGGCGCTGATCAAAGATAAACGCGTTGAAAAACTCTATATCTTACCTGCGTCACAAACTCGCGACAAAGATGCCCTGACAAAAGAAGGCGTTGAACGTGTATTAAAAGAAATGTCGGAAGACTTTGATTTTATTATCTGCGACTCCCCTGCAGGCATCGAAGCCGGTGCGATGATGGCACTGTACTTTGCCGATGAAGCGATTGTAACAACTAACCCAGAAGTTTCTTCCGTTCGAGACTCTGATCGCATTCTTGGGATTTTACAAAGCAAATCAAAACGCGCAGAAGATGGTCTGGAACCAGTAAAAGAGCACCTACTACTTACCCGCTATAATCCAGAGCGTGTTGAAAGCGGCGACATGTTGTCGGTGGAAGATGTTCAGGAGATCCTGGCAATCGACTTACTCGGTGTGATCCCAGAGTCTAAAGCCGTTTTAAATGCATCTAACTCGGGACAACCTGTTATCCTAGATACAGAATCAGATGCAGGACAGGCATACAGCGATGCTATCAATCGCTTATTGGGTGAAATCATCGACTTCAGATTTTTGAACGTTGAAAAGAAAGGACTGTTAAAGCGGATTTTTGGAGGTTAATGTGTCTTTACTTGATTATTTTCGATCCGAGAAAAAGTCCAGCGCTTCGCTGGCTAAAGAGCGGCTACAAATAATCGTTGCCCATGAACGCTCCAAGCGTGGCACCCCCGATTATCTGCCTCAGTTAAAGCAAGACATACTCGAAGTTATCCGTAAGTATGTCAAAGTTGACTCGGATGCGGTCAATGTTCAGTTTGAGCAAAACGAAGACGATTTAGCTGTATTAGAGCTTAATGTAACGCTTCCGGATGACGAACAAAAGTAACACGCATACAAAAACGCCGCACAATGTGCGGCGTTTTTGTATCTTAAATCTCTACTCAACCTGCCATTTAGAAAGTGCATCTTTTAACTGACTATCACGCCAGCCCAAAAACAAATCTGGCTTCATAAACTTATTTCTTTGCGCATCATCTAGTTTCCAGTTCCACCCTATCACCTGATTAATTTGCTTCTTAGAAGCAAATACATCCAGCGGGATCCCCTGTTGTTTAGCAACTTCAGCTATCGATTGTTTTATTTCTTTAGCAGCCCCCTTATAACCGGGGAAATCAATCAATCGTTGCACCCGTTTTGGTAAATCAGCTTCTGGTACAGCTTTACCAGCTTCAATACACGCCAGAATTTCCTTACCAGAGCGGTTTACTTCCATTTGTTCCACACCAGGTACATTACGAAGGCTGTTCAGCGAGCATGGCCGACGTTTTGCAATCTCAACCATATTTTGTTCTTTAAGTACAAAGTTAAGTGCCAGGTTTTTCTTCTCGGCTTTATTTTGTCGCCAACTTGCAAGCTCACGTAATACAGCCAGGTCCCGAGGTTTTAATTGCCAGACATTTTTTACACTTAAATATAGATAAGCGTCCGGCGTCCTGAAAGCACGCTTTTGGGCAATCAGTTGGGACTCAGAGGTCACGATATCCGACAACCCTTTCTCAGCGACCTTTTTGCTGAGACTTTCATAGCAAGGGAGCAGGTAAAATACATCCGCCGCAGCATACTCAAGCTGGCTTGCCTGTAATGGACGTTTGAGCCAGTCAGTTCTGGACATACTCTTATCAAGTTCAACATCCAGCATCATTTTCACCATATTGGCGAATCCGACACAATTCCCCTCTCCAAGCAGCTGCAATGCAAACTGCGTATCAAACAGTGGTGCGGGTACAAATCCTGCAAACTTCTGGAATACCTCGATATCTTCAGAGGGAGAATGAAGTACTTTTACGATCTGTTCATCCCGAAGTAAATGCCATAACCCTGAAAAATCGAGCTCACTTAATGGGTCTATCAGGGCAAGATGCTCACCGTTATAAACCTGGATCAACGCGATTTCTGGATACAAAGTTCTTCGGCGCATAAACTCTGTGTCTATCGCAAGCACATCGCTATCTGTCAGTTTCGCTGTAAAAGCATCAAGCTCAGTTTGATGTTGGATAAATTGATACTGCACATTTACTCCCTATAAAAAACCGGCTTTCGCCGGTTTCTCTTTACTTTAATGCCCTACGCAATATTTTGCCGACATTGGTCTTCGGTAATTCATCTCTGAATTCGACCAATTTAGGGACTTTATAATTGGTTAGCTTGTCGCGACAATGACTTATTATATCTTTTTCTGTCAAAGATGGATCCTTTCTCACAACAAAAACTTTCACCTGTTCGCCACTGACTTCATGCGGCACACCGACAGCTGCCACTTCCAACACACCATCGTGCATTGCAACGACTTCTTCAATCTCATTAGGGAACACGTTAAAACCAGAGACCAAAATCATATCTTTTTTACGATCTACGATGTAGAAAAAGCCTTCTTCATCATAAATAGCAATATCACCTGTTGCGAACCAGCCATCCTGCAAACATTCAGCTGTTGCGTCCGGACGATTATAGTAGCCAGCCATGACCTGAGGACCTTTAACACAAAGCTCTCCTGGCTCGCCCAGCGGCATCTCTTCACCCTGATCATTAATGATTTTCAGATCCGTACTGGGTGCCGGTAATCCAATTGAACCATTATAGCCATCAATGTCCCATGGACAAATAGTAACCAAAGGCGCACACTCTGTCAGGCCATAGCCTTCCATAAGCTTGCTCTTTGTCACATTTTGCCACCGCTCAGCAACTGGTCGCTGCACAGCCATACCACCACCAAGCGACACCTTCAGTGTTGAAAAGTCCAGGTCGGAAAACCCTGGCGTGTTAAGTAAACCGTTAAACAAAGTATTTACGCCAGTCATGACGGTGAAGGGGTATTTTGATAACTCTTTAACAAAGCCAGGCATATCCCTCGGGTTTGTGATCAATAGGTTGTGGCCACCATACTTCATGAAGGTAAGGCAGTTCGCTGTCAGTGCAAAAATATGATAAAGCGGTAACGCAGTCACGACTACTTCGCGACCCTTATCCAGTACTTTATCAAGACAACCAGAAACCTGCTCCAAATTCGCAACCATATTGCCGTGAGTCAGCATTGCACCTTTGGAAACTCCGGTCGTACCACCCGTATACTGGAGAAATGCCAAGTCTGTTAGTGCCACCTCAGGTACTTTATATTGGCTGGGGTCAGCACTTATCGCTTGTGCAAAAGGCTTTACGTCCGGCAAGTCATAATCAGGCACCATTTTCTTAAACTTTTTAACCACAAAATTGACTAAGTGCTTCTTGATGCCACCTAGCATGTCGCCAATTTGCGTCACCACTATATGTTTGACGCCCGTCGTTGGCAGTGCCTTTTCGAGTGTATGTGCAAAGTTTGCCAATATGAAGATTGCTTTTGTTTCTGAGTCATTAAGCTGATGCTCAAGCTCTCGCACTGTGTACAAGGGGTTCACATTGACCACCGTACAACCAGCTCGTAACACCCCCAAAATGGTGATGGGGGTTTGCAGCAGGTTTGGCATCATCACCGCTATTTTGTCCCCTTTACCTAATTTAAGGGTATTTTGAATATAACTGGCAACTGCCTTGGTAGCCTCATCAACTTGTTGGTAAGTCATTGTTTTACCCATGTTACTGAAAGCCGGTAACTGGGCAAACTCTCTAAAACTTTTGTCGAATAGTTCAAGCAGCGAGTTGTAGTGTTCTGGGTCGATTGTTTCCGGCACCCCTTCGGGGTAGCGCTTTAGCCAGATTTTTTCCACTCTAAGCTCCTGTGTTCTCGTTATTTTTTATATTGGTCTTACCTTAATACAATTAAGGCACACAAACAATTGAGTAAATACTCTAAAGCTCAGATAGTCCCACATTTGACACAATTATACAATCAGGAAACGCCGGGATGTTTTATATGTGTTAAAACCTGTTCTAACACTTGTTCCGGATTCTCCATGTGACAGTGGTGTCCACCTGCAACCTCTATACATGTAAACGCTTCAAAGCATTCAGAAAACTGCCCTAAGCTATGCTTCATTTGTGCGTACCCAGACGCCCCCATAATTGCCAAAGCGGGCGTTTTCACACCTTGCAACAGCGATAGCGCCTGAGCACGTGAAAAACGCGTTGTAGAAGGTAGCTTTAATTTTGGGTCCGTCGTTAAGCGCGCGCCCTCCTCAAGCTCTTCAATGTTTCGCTCCATTAATATAGCAGCAATTTCTTCGTTGAAATCGCTAACTTTAAGCCGTGCTTTGATGATAGCTTGTTTGTCAGCAAACAGGCGCAAAGTTGTCTCGTTAACTTGCTCAACTACCTGCCGTGCTGCAAATGCATCAAGCAACTGTTGCTTAGCGTTTTTATCACTTTGATATAATAGTCCAATACCGTCTATCAATGTCAGTGTATTTACTTTTTCAGGATACAGGCTGGTGAACAAACCACCAACCAAAGCCCCCATCGAATGCCCGACGATATGGCAACACTCAATATGCTTAGCGCGAAGAAAAGCCAAAACATCATAAACATATTCTACAAAATAATAATGCGCGTCGGCACTTCGCCAGTCCGAACTACCATGACCCGGGAAATCTAACGCAATAAACTTAAACGCCTCTAGCGCACGGTGTGGCAACTTATCTAACAACGGCAAAAAGCTGTTGCTGTTATCCTGCCAGCCATGCAACATCAGGACAACTTGCTCCCCCTCTCCCACTTCCTGGTAGGCGAACCCACCCACCCGTCCTTGTTTTATCTTGTTTTTAATAGTAATCAACATAAATTCATATTCTTATTGAGCGTATTACATTAATATTCTACGCATTATAGCTCGCGTGCAAAGTACTAATCACTGTCCTCACAATGGTTGACTCATTGCCAATACGAGCAAAAATACGGGAACATTAAGGATCATTTATGACACGCAACATTAGCGCTCTGGCGTTTGCCCTGGGCTGTACCTTATCAAACTCAGTATTTGCTGCACCAAAGAATATCATTTATATGATTGGTGATGGTATGGGGCCAGCCTTCACTACAGCCTATCGTTATATGCAGGACGATAAAGCGACCAAATTCGTTGAACCGACTGTATTTGACTCTATCCTGGTGGGCATGGCGCATACCTATCCAGACGACGATACCGTGGTGACAGACAGCGCAGCTGGCGCAACGGCGCTCAGTACAGCCGAAAAAAGCTACAACGGAGCAATTGCGGTAGATACACATAAGCAATCTCTTAAAACTATGTTGGAAATTGCCAAAGAGCAAGGCATGACAACAGCACTCGTGGCAACATCCCAGATAAACCACGCCACACCAGCAAGTTTCGCGGCACACAATGAATCAAGACGTAACTATGACGAAATTGCAGATGATTATATTGACAACAAAATTGCTGGTAAATTACCCGTCGACTTGCTGCTAGGTGGTGGTACCAAGTACTTTATTCGTGATGACAGAAACCTGGTCAGCGAATTCAAAGAAGCCGGTTACCAGTATGCTGACGCGTTTGACAAGCTTGATTCACTCAGCCGCCTTCCGGCACTGGGTTTATTCGCAGAGGTTGCTTTTCCTCATGCAATAGACAGTGAGGAACCTAAGCGACTGACCACAATGACTAATAAAGCCCTGGATTTGTTAGACAAAAACAATGAAAAAGGCTTCTTTGTTATGATTGAAGGCAGTCAGATCGACTGGTGTGGACATGCAAATGACATCGCTTGTGCGATGAAAGAAATGGACGATTTCGCTGGCGCAATCACCGCAGCTAAGGCCTATATAGACAAAAATCCTGACACAATATTGGTTGTGACTGCTGATCACTCTACCGGCGGCCTGACGCTGGGGAGCAATGGCGTATATCAATGGAAGACAAATGTTGTTGCAAAAGCGAAAGCCTCAGTGAAAGAGCTTACCAATACTATTTCAGAGGCGAAACCTAAGCAAATGGCCAAGTTCTGGACTCAGCTGACCGGTTTGCCCTTTGACGAAGACACCAAGAAGGCGCTTATCAAAGCACAAAAGGACTCAAAAGAGGCCTTATATAAAGCAGCAAATAAAATCATCAATGATGCCAGCTATACTGGCTGGACAACCAAGGGGCACACAGCAATCGATGTACAGGTATTTGCCTATGGCGAAGGACGCGATGCATTCATTGGTTCTCTGAACAACACGCAAATTGCCGATAAGCTGATCTCCTACATAGAGAAATAACAAGCATACGGTCAAGCGGATCATCATCACTGATCCGCTTACTCAAGTTGTGGGATCACGAATCATTTCATGTTCGTTGCCGTTAGCCTGGGTATTTAGCAGCCCCATAGCATCCTCTATAGGCATAGCTTTGTAATATAGGAATCCCTGCACACAGTCTACCTGCGACTGTTTAACCAGATTTTCCTCTTCTTTTGTCTCTACGCCTTCAGCCACCAGCTGGAAGCCGAGTTTAGCGATCATCTCCGAAAGATTGGTGTATAAAGATACAGATTTACAGTTATAGCTCTCGGGCAACAAACTTCGGTCTAGTTTAATCGTATCAATATTGAGTTTTGATAAAACGGATAGACAAGAGTAGCCCGTGCCAAAATCATCCATAGCGCACGCTATCTTATGCTCACGAAGCAAATTAACCACATCAACCGTCCTGTTAAAATCCTCGATGTAACTGGACTCAAGTAATTCAACCTCAATCTGACCTGGATAATCCGCAAATGCCTTCACGATGCGTTTATACCCGCCGGTTAGCAGATTTTGAGGCGAGATGTTAAAACTGACTTTGGGCCTGAACCCTGCTCTGGCAAACTGCTCAAGGTCTACTTCAAGCTGATCGATAACAAAGTTATCTATGATATGTAGCAGCGAGTGTTGCTCCAGCGTTGCTAAAAACCAGGGGCCCTGAATCTGTCCATCCGCCTCTTTTAACCTCAACAAGGCTTCAAAGCCAACAACTTCCTTCGTGTAAGGATTTATTTTTGGCTGATAGAACAACATCAATTCTCCCCGGTTAAGCGCATCCGTCACTTCCTTCAAGCTGTGTACATTGATTTGCTCTTCACGTTGCGAGCGAGTGTATAGGCTTTCTGCCCCCGCCTCTATCAATCTGCCAGTCGTAAATCGCTTAAGTAACACATCCAACGCCTTACCGGACAAGTTGTGATCCCGGTTAAATTTTAAAAATGGATAATACAAAACAGCATTGAGTGCAATTAATAGGATTTGAAGTACAACCCCACTGATACTTTGCGTCAATAACCAGCCACTGATAAACACAGGCGTAAACCAGGGAATATCCATTGCAGGTGCCAGTGTGATAACGCCAGTTGAAATACACACATAGGAAATTAACGCATTTAATAAAGGGCTCAGCAAAAATGGGATAAGCAGATAAGGATTAAAGACAATAGGCAAAGCATAGAGCATCACCTCACTGATGTTAAACAACGCAAGCGGCGAAGCAATCATTGCTATGCTTCGCTCATGACGTGCATTTTTAAGTAGCAAAGACGCAATGATCAGGCCCCAGATACAGCCCGTACCACCAATAATAACGAAGCAGGTATAGAAGTCGTAGCTCGAAAGTTGAGGTAACACCAGATAATCGGTTAACTCGCCCGACACCAACAAATGGTATGTGTTATCGCCATGAACACCAATAAACCACAGTAAATGTGAAAAGATCAGCTGCGCCGAAATTTTCTCGAATACACTCCAGGTAGGATTAAGCAGTTTCAAGGTACTATGAAGCTGACCGGTGAAATGATCGAATAGAGGAATAACTAACAAAATGATCGCGGTGACGAGAATATAAGGAATGATCAAATTAAGGTGTTTACGCAAAAACAGACT